>DJIP01000361.1:484-4669 GCA_002433675.1 Halomonas halophila | reverse complement strand
CGCCAAGGCGTTATCACCTGATCTGGATCAAGCGGGGTCCAGTGACTGGGTCAGAAAGTATGACCAGCGTCGTCGGGCTGCAGCGAGGTGACACCCAATTCGCCTGCGGCCTGTTCGATGGAGCCGGTCTGGGTGACCAGCGCCAGGATGGCATCGTTGACGATGGCAGCGCCCTGATCATTGCTCGGTGCGATCATCATGTCGAAGGTCATCGGCGAGTCGCTGCGCTCGGCGGTCTCCTTGAGGGTGCCGAGCGCGTCCATGGAGGCCTCGATCTGCTGCTCCAGGGTCTGGGCCAGCTCGCTGTCGCGCTGGGCCAGCAGGGCTTCCACGCCGGGGCCTTCCAGAGTGGTGCCGTCGATGCGCTGGTAGCTGCCGGTGTAGACGTTCTGGATACCCTGACCGTTGTAGTAGTGCGAGTTGTGGGTGTTGTCGCTGAAGCAGTCGTGCTCGTCCTCGTAGGAGTTGGCCTCCAGCGCGACTTTCATGCGCTCACCGGCGAGTTCCCCCAGTGACAGCGAGCCCATGCCGAACAGGATGCGGCGCAGGCCTTCTTCAGCCGGCTGCGCGGTCAGTTCGCTGCGGTAGTTGTCACCGTCCACCGGCGCCCACTGGGCGACCATCCATTCCAGGTCGTTGATCAACAGCTGACTGGCTGCCTTCAGGTAGGCGCGACGGCGGTCGCAGTGGCCGTTGGTGCAGTCTTCGCCCTGGGCGAAGTCGCTGGCGGGGCGCTCACCGGCGCCGGCCTCGTAGCCGTGCTGATCCTGGCCCCACAGCAGAAACTCGATGGCGTGGTAGCCGGTGGCCACGTTGGCCTCGGAGCCGCCGATCTCGTTGAGCTCGGCCAGCAGTTCCGGGCTCAGGCTGCTGACGTCGATTTCTTCACCGCCGACGTTGATGCGCTCGGAGGCGATGATGTTGGCGGTAGCGCCGGCGTTGCCCAGCTCGTGCTGGTAGCCGTCCTGGGCGACGTAGTCGATCATGCCTTCGTCCAGCGGCCAGGCGTTGAGCTGGCCTTCCCAGTCGTCGACGATGGCGTTGCCGAAGCGGAAGACTTCACTCTGCTGGTAGGGCACCCGCGCCTCACGCCAGGCCTTCTTGGCGGCGGCCAGGGTCTCGGGGGTCGGCGCGGCCAGCAGGTCGTCGATGGCCTCGTCCAGCGCCTTGGCCGTCTTCAGCGCGTCGCTGTAGGTGGTGTGGGCGAGATCGGTGTAATGGCTCACCACCGCCTCGGCGGTAACGTCTTCGGCGGCGACGTGGCTAGACACGACAACGGCACTGGCGGCAATGGCAAGCGCCAGGGGACGGCGGACGAGACGGGAGATCATGGGGCGTTACCTTTTCTCAGGGCGGTTATTCTTGCGCGGCGACGGCGGGCGAGGGATAGCTGCGCCGGGGAATCCATTACGGAAAGAAATAGTAACGAGATTGACTATCATTGCAAGTCGATGGATCGCTGGAGCGGTCCTGGGGCCTGGCAACGAGTCCAGGGCCAAGTGGGTATCGTCAGCGTGAAGATACGACGTTTACGGTGCGGCAGCCTTATTCCTCAGTCCTACCACAGCCCTATTCCAAAGCCCTGAGCCACAGCCCTATGCCAAAACCCACGGACACCGCCCAGTGACGCAGCCCAGCAGAGGGCTGCGACCGGCCAGAAAGCTGGCGGAAAGGGGGTTCCTTTCCGCCATGGGTCAACGGATGCGGGCAGGCTTCAGCGCGGTGAGAAGCGGCGGTTGATGCCGGTCTCGGCGATCATGCGGGTGGAGATTTCTTCCACCGAGAAGCGGGTGGCATCAATGAAGGGGATATGCAGCTGGCGGAACATGGATTCGGCCTGGGCCACTTCCTGCATGCACTGATCCATGCTGCTGTAACGGCTGTTGGGGCGGCGTTCGTGGCGGATGGCGGCGAGCCTGCGCGGGTCGATGGTCAGGCCGAACAGCTTGTGGCGCTGCTTGGCCAGCACCGGCGGAAGCTTCAGGGTACCGCTGTCGTCCTGATCGTCCTCGGTCAACGGGTAGTTGGCCGCGCGCACCCCGAACTGCAGTGCCAGGTACAGTGAGGTCGGGGTCTTGCCGCAGCGTGACACCCCGACCAGGATGACGTCCGCCTGGTCGTACTGGTGGGTACGGGCGCCGTCATCGTTGTCGAGGGCGAAGTGCACCGAGTGGATGCGGTCCATGTAGACATCGTCGCTGGAGATGGCGTGGGTACGCCCGACGCTGTAGGAGGAGTGGGTGTCGAGCTCGCGCTCCAGCGGCTCGAGGAAGGTCGAGAAGATGTCGACCTTGAAGCCCGGTGCCTGGCGAATGACCGCGCGGATCTTCTCGTCGACGATGGTGTCGATGATGATCGGCTGTACGCCGTCGCGCACGGCGGTGGCCTCGATGATGCTGACCAGCGAGCGCGCCTTCTCGATGGTGTCGATGTAGGGCTTGGTCAGCTTGCGGATGTCGACGTTCTCGAACTGGGCCAGCAGGCTGCGGCCCAGGCTCTCGGCGGTGATGCCGGTGCCGTCGGAAATGAAGAAGGCGGTGCGGGTCATGACGATTCCCTTGAAGACAGTGATGGCATTGTCCGTTTACCGCTGCGGTGAGACAAGTTGTCGCTGTTCCAAAGTAAACCTAAGGCGGCACAGGCGCCTGCGACTACAAGATTGGCCCGTTTCCGAACATTCGTTAAGACGGGTCTTGCGGATGGGGCGAGCCAAGCAGTCGTGCGCCTTTCAGGCGCGTTGACGCCAGCGTCCGACATCATGACTTGCGTGCCTTGGCAAAGGTCTCGATAGCGGCGTCACGGCGCTGACTACAGGAATCGTCGATTTACCCCTGGTGTTGTAAAAATCCTCCAGTGACTTCGCTCTTAGACCAATGGCGAATATGGCGAGCCGCTGATAGAGTCGCCAGCATCCAGTCATGACGGCGCGTCACGGACGAGGTCGTCGACATCCAAGGGGGTCACGTGGACAAGTACATTCTGTGGTTTGATCAGCTGGGCATGAACGACGTCGAGCGAGTAGGGGGCAAGAACGCTTCCCTCGGCGAAATGATTTCCAACCTGTCCGGCGCCGGCGTCACGGTGCCTGGCGGTTTCGCCACCACCGCCGAGGCCTATCGCGAGTTTCTCTCCCACGAGGGGCTCAACGATCGAATCAACCAGGAGCTTGCGCGTCTCGACGTCGATGACGTCAACGCCCTTGCCGAGGCTGGCAGCAAGATTCGCCAGTGGGTCATCGATACCCCGTTGCCGCCGGCCTTCGAGGCCGCCCTGCGTGAAGCCTACGAGCTGATGCTCGGCAAGCACCCCAACCTCAAGGTGGCGGTGCGCAGTTCCGCTACCGCCGAGGATCTTCCCGACGCGTCCTTCGCCGGCCAGCAGGAAACCTTCCTCAATATCGAAGGCTACGACAACATCAAGCGGGCGGTGCACGAGGTGTTCGCCTCGCTGTTCAACGACCGCGCGATTTCCTACCGAGTGCACCGTGGCTATGCCCACGAGAACGTGGCGCTGTCTGCCGGCGTGCAGAAGATGGTGCGCTCCGAGACCGGTGCCAGCGGCGTGATGTTCACCCTGGATACCGAGTCCGGCTTCCGTGATGCGGTGTTCGTGACCTCTTCCTGGGGCCTCGGCGAGACCGTGGTGCAGGGCGCGGTGAACCCTGACGAGTTCTACGTCCACAAGACCACCCTGGCGGCCGGCCGTCCGGCGGTGCTGCGACGTAACCTGGGTTCCAAGCTGATCAAGATGGTCTACACCGGCGATGCCAGCGCCGGCAAGTCGGTGGAGACCGTGGATGTGCCGCTGGCCGACCGTGGCCGCTTCAGCATCAACGACGATCAGGTGATGGCGCTGGCGCGCCAGGCGATGACCATCGAAGAGCACTACGGTCGTCCCATGGACATCGAGTGGGCACTGGACGGTGACGATCAGCAGCTCTACATCGTTCAGGCGCGTCCCGAGACCGTGGTGTCCCAGCAGGAGGGCGGCTCGCTGGAGCGCTTCCAGCTCAAGGAGAAGGGGCGCACCCTGGTCACCGGTCGTGCCATCGGTCAGCGCATCGGTCGTGGTGCGGTCAAGGTGATCCTGAGCCCGGACGAGATGGACAAGGTCAACGCCGGAGACGTGCTGGTCACCGACATGACCGATCCCGACTGGGAGCCGATCATGAAGCGCGCTTCTGCC
>DJIP01000361.1:0-185 GCA_002433675.1 Halomonas halophila | reverse complement strand
CCGATCATGAAGCGCGCTTCTGCCATCGTCACCAACCGTGGCGGGCGCACCTGTCACGCGGCGATCATCGCGCGCGAACTGGGTATCCCGGCGGTGGTGGGCTGTGGTGACGCCACCGACGTGCTACGCGATGGCCGTGAGGTCACCGTGTCCTGCGCCGAGGGCGATGCCGGCCACGTCTACGA
>DJIP01000061.1 GCA_002433675.1 Halomonas halophila | reverse complement strand
GTTCGAATCCTCCCGGGCGCGCCAGATTCAGACCCGCTCTCTTCGGAGGGCGGGTTTTCTGTTTCCTGCCAAGTTTCCTGTCAAGTTTCGTGCTGACCGGCTGGCGATTACTGCCGGTTGCGATCGTTTAGGCGCCTGTCGAAGGATGGGCGTCTTTTTTTATGCTGTTTCCTGCCAAGTTTCGTGCCGACCGGCTGGCGATTACTGCCGGTTGCGATCGTTTAGGCGCCTGTCGAAGGATGGGCGCCCTTTTATGCTGTTTCCTGACTCCTTTCCTGACTGCTTTCCTGACTACTTTCCTGACAAGTTTCGTGCCGAGCGGCCGAGCGGCCGACCGGCTGATGGCGTCGATCAGTCGCGAACGTTGCCGTGTCGCGCGTCGGTCGTTGTCTCCCTTGGCCTGGTCTAGGCTGAAGCCTTGTGGCTTTCACACATAGGGGAAGCCTTGTGGCTTTCACGCGTAAGGAGGGTGGTGCATGGGCAGCAAGGTGGCGGCAGCGTATCAGGCGACCAGGGGCTCGATGCTCGAGGTGGATCGCGCCTTCTATGACGGCCTGACCGAACGGGCGGGGAGTCGGCGTCGGGTGGCCAGTCACCGGGTGCCGATTCGTGATGGACTGGCCTGGGAGGTCAAGGCGGGACAGGTCTTTCGCATCGCCATCGTCGATGGCGCTCAGGTCGGGGACTTCAATATGTGGCACCGCCATGACCCGCGCGAACGCATGTGGGCCTCGCGCACCCGTCAATTGCAGCGGGCCCATGTCAGTACCTACGACAGGCTGTGGTCGACGCTGCCCTTCCTGCGTCCGATGGCCACCATCATCGACGATACCATGGCCGGCTACGGTGAAGACGCCGAAGGCGGGCGTGTGCATGACCTGCTGGGAACCCGCTGTGACCCCTACGTCAATCGCCTGTTGACTGGCGAGGACTTCGACTTTCACTGCCATTCCAATCTGGTGCGGGCGGTCGCACCTTGGGGGCTGACCGAGTTCGACGTGCATGACGTGCTCAACGTCTTCCAGTGCACCGGGCTCAACGACGATGACCAGTACTTCATGAAGGCCTGCCCGGCGCGGCCGGGGGACTATCTCGAGTTGTTCGCCGAGATCGACCTGTTGTGCGCGCTGTCCTGCTGCCCGGGTGGCGACCTGTCGGTGGATCTATGGGGGCCTGACGCCAGGGATCCGCTGTCCACCTGTCACCCGCTGGCGGTGGAGGTGTTCGAGGTGGCGCCCGAGCGGCTGGCGCAGTGGCAGCCGCCCGAATCTCCGCCCTACGCCGGCGCCCATGGGCGGCGTGATCCCGATATCGACTGGGCCGCCCTCAAGGACAAGAGCTAGCCCCTGCTCCGATCGGATCCTGCACCGGGAGGGGAGGTTGACCTGCCTATCCCTATTGGGTGGCGGCGACTGCCTCGCCTTGGTGCTTGGGGGAGACGAGATTCTGGCGCAGTGTGGCGCCTGGAGCCGTGACGGGGGCTGGTTCAGGGTGCTGGGCGCCGAGCCCCGCAAGGAATTCATCGAGGTCGGTGATGCGTCGCAGGGCCTGAAAGCGGGAGGCGGCCTCGCGATCGCGCGCCTTCATGTGGTTCATCCACTGCTTTAGTAGGGACACCACCACTTTTGCCGGGAGTGTGGTACGCTGCATTGCAGCATAGGATGTCAGGATGTCGGAGCGCTCCGTCCAGGAGGTGGCCGGCAGGCGCTCTCCGGTGCGCTGCCAGTGGCGGATGCGCGGGGCGAGTCTAGGGTCTGCCAGGGCGCCGCGGCCCAGCATGACGTCGCGACAGCCGGACAGGGTGCGTGCCTTCCAGTAGTCCTCGAGGCTCCAGATGTCGCCATTGGCGACGACCGGGATGCGCAGGCGCTGGTTGATGCGTCCGATCCACTCCCAATGGGCCGGCGGGCGATAGCCCTCGTCCCGGGTGCGGGCATGCACCACCAGTTGGGTGGCGCCGGCGGCCTCGGCGGCCAGGGCGCAGTCCAGTGCCCGGAGGCGATCGGAGAAGCCGAGGCGGATCTTGGCGGTGACCGGGATGCTGTCGCCCACGGCACGGTGGACGGCGTCCACGGCACGCTCCAGGCGTCGTGGGTCGCGCAACAATGAGGCGCCGCCGTCGTGGCGATTGACCAGTTTGGCCGGGCAGCCGAAGTTCAGGTCCAGGCTGATGGCGCCGAGGCGCAGCGCCTGGCGGGCATTGGCGGCCAGGGCATCGGGGTCGGAGCCGAGCAGCTGCAGGTGCACCGGGATACGGTTGGGGGTGATGACGCCCTCGGTCGCCAGTTCCGGGCAGTGCTTATAGAACACTCGAGGCGGCAGGCGCGCGTCCACGACCCGCACGAACTCGGTGACCGTCCAGTCGAAGCCGGCGTCACGGGTCAGCAGGTCGCGGGTGTGAGCGTCGATCACGCCCTCCATGGGCGCGAGCCCAATGCGACCTTCGTCTAACTCCTGTTTATGTAGTAATTTAACAACCAAAACTGCTACCTTTAGACCATGGTGCTGTGCCGGGGATGTGGCAGGGTATAGCATCAAAATTTTTGCGCAAGCCGTACGATCCAGAAAGATCAAGGCAACTTTGGCGCTACAACGCGGAGGATCCCGCATGCAAGACACTCAGTTGCTCAACGAGGGCCTCAGCCTGATGGCGCTCGGCATGGGTTTTGTTTTTGTTTTTCTTACGGTGCTGGTGATCACCACCACGCTGATGTCTCGCATCATCGGTCGCTACTTTCCCGAGCCGGTGCCGGTCGAGGCGCCCAGGCGCGGGGCGGCACACGTCGCGCCAGGCCAGGACGATGCGGTGATGGCGGCGATCTCCGCCGCGGTTCACCGTTACCGCCAGCGTCGCTGAGGTCGTCCGTACCAGGCGACGACCCTGACCGTGAATTTCGACAAAGCGCTTCATAACGATAAGGACCCAGCCATGAGCGAATCTGCACGCCCGCTAGGCATCACCGATGTCGTGCTACGCGACGCCCATCAGTCTCTGTTCGCCACCCGCATGCGTATCGACGACATGCTGCCCATCGCCGAGAAGCTCGACAAGATCGGCTTCTGGTCGCTGGAATCCTGGGGCGGCGCCACCTTTGACGCCTGTATCCGCTACCTCGGCGAAGATCCGTGGGAGCGGATACGGGCGTTGAAGGAAGCCATGCCCAATACGCCGCAGCAGATGCTGCTGCGCGGCCAGAACCTGTTGGGTTATCGCCACTATGCCGATGACGTGGTCGACCGCTTCGTCGAGCGCGCCAAGACCAACGGCGTCGACGTCTTCCGCGTGTTCGACGCGATGAATGATCCGCGCAACCTCGAGCGTGCGATCCAGGCGGTCAAGGCCAACGATGGCCACGCTCAGGGTACCATCTCCTACACCAAGAGCCCGGTGCATACCCTGGATAGCTGGGTGGAGCTGGCCAAGTCCATCGCCGACATGGGCGCCGACTCTCTGGCGATCAAGGACATGGCGGGGCTTCTTACCCCCTATGACGCCTTCGAGCTGGTCACCAAGCTTAAGTCGGCGCTGAATATTCGCATCCATCTGCATTGCCACGCCACCACCGGGCTTTCGTCGGCGACGGCACTGAAGGCCGCCGAGGCTGGCGTCGACAACGTCGATACCGCCATCTCCTCGATGTCGATGACCTACGGTCACAGTCCCACCGAGTCGCTGGTGGCGATGCTCAAGGACACCGAGCGCGACACGGGCCTGGACCTGGAAGCGCTGGAAGACATTGCCGCCTATTTCCGCGAGGTGCGCAAGAAGTACGCTGCTTTCGAGGGCTCGCTCAAGGGCATCGACTCGCGCATCCTGGTGGCCCAGGTGCCGGGCGGCATGCTCACCAACATGGAAGGCCAGTTGAAGGAGCAGGGCGCAGGTGACCGTCTCGACGAGGTGCTCAAGGAGATACCCCGGGTCCGTGAAGACCTCGGCTATATCCCGCTGGTGACGCCCACCTCCCAGATCGTCGGCACCCAGGCGGTGATGAACGTGATGATGGGCGAGCGCTACAAGTCCATCTCCAAGGAGGTGCAGGCGCTGCTCAAGGGCGAGTACGGCGCTGCGCCAGCGGACTTCGACAGCGAATTGCAGAGCCGGGTGCTGGACGGTGCCTCACCGATCACCGAGCGTCCCGCGGATCGGCTGGATCCCGAGATGTCGCGGCTGACCGATGAACTCGCGGCCAAGGCCAAGGATGACGGCATCCGTCTGGCTGAAGGCGAGCGTCAGGTGGACGACGTTCTGACCTACGCACTGTTCCCGCAGATCGGGCTCAAGTTCCTCAAGAACCGCGACAACCCCGACGCCTTCGAACCTGCGCCCAGCGTTGAGGCGGCGACGCCCGCTGCCCCCGCCAAGGCGCCGGCGACCAAGGCTGGTACCGCCGGACCCGAGACCTACACCGTCAAGGTCAACGGCACCGCCTACGTGGTCGAGGTCGCCGAGGGTGGCGATATTTCCCAGGTCAAGGAAGCGCCCGCTGATGGCTCTCCTGCTGCTGCACCGGCGGCGCCGGCAGCCTCCTCTGGCGAGACCATCGATGCACCGCTGGCCGGCAACATCTTCAAGGTCAACGTCAAGCCCGGCGACAGCGTGGCCGAGGGCGACGTGGTGGTTATCCTCGAGGCGATGAAGATGGAGACCGAGGTCCGCGCTGCCGCTGCCGGCACCGTGTCCGACGTCCAGGTCGCCGAGGGCGACAGCGTCTCCGTCGGCGACACCCTGATCGTGCTTTAAGGACCTCCCATGGAGAAGATTCTGACCCTATGGTACGGCTCCGGGCTGTACAACCTGACCCTGGGCCAGGCGGTGATGCTGGTGGTGGGCCTGCTGCTCTTGTGGCTGGCCATCGCCAAGAAGTTCGAACCGCTGTTGCTGGTGCCGATCGGCTTCGGCGGCATCCTGGCCAATATCCCCGAGGCAGGGCTGGCGCTGTCGGCGGCGGAGCAGGCGGCCCACCTGGGCCGCCCCGAGCTGCTGGCGCAGATGGCCCAGGCGCTAGGCACCAGCCTGCCGGCGGGCGCCGATGTGGATACCTGGCGCTACGCCATCAGCGAGACGCTGCACGGCGATATCTCGCCGGCGCTGCTTCGCACCGCCAATGACCTGGCCATGGATGGGGGCTATTCCCATGGCATGCTGTATCAGTTCTACAGTGTGGCCATCGCCTCCGGTATCGCGCCGCTGGTGATCTTCATGGGGGTCGGCGCGATGACCGATTTCGGTCCGCTGCTGGCCAACCCGCGCACCCTGTTCCTCGGTGCCGCCGCCCAGTTCGGCATCTTCGCCACCCTGATCGGGGCGGTGGGCATGACCGCCATGGGGTGGATGGACTTCAGCCTCAACCAGGCTGCGGCCATCGGCATCATCGGTGGTGCCGACGGCCCGACCTCGATCTATGTCTCGAGCATTCTGGCCCCCGAGCTGCTGGGTGCCATCGCGGTGGCGTCCTACTCCTATATGGCTCTGGTGCCGCTGATCCAGCCACCAATCATGAAGGCGTTGACCACCCAGAAGGAGCGCAGCATCGCCATGACCCAGCTGCGCCCGGTGTCGAAGCTCGAGAAGATCGTGTTTCCGCTGGCACTGCTGATCCTGGTGGTGTTGTTCCTGCCGGATGCGGCGCCACTGCTCGGGATGTTCTGCTTTGGCAACCTGATGCGCGAGTGCGGGGTGGTCGAACGGCTCTCGGACACGGCGCAGAACGCCCTGATCAACATCGTGACCATCTTCCTCGGGCTGTCGGTGGGCTCCAAGCTGATGGCCGACCGCTTCCTGGCGGTGGAAACCCTGGGCATCCTTGGGCTCGGCATGGTGGCCTTTGCCATCGGCACCGCCTGCGGTGTGCTGATGGCCAAGCTGCTCAACCTCATCAGCAAGCATCCGATCAATCCACTGATCGGCTCCGCCGGTGTCTCGGCGGTGCCCATGGCGGCGCGGGTGTCCAACAAGGTGGGGCTCGAGTCCAATCCCCACAACTTCCTGCTGATGCACGCGATGGGGCCCAATGTTGCGGGCGTTATCGGCTCGGCAGTGGCCGCCGGGGTGATGATCAAGTACCTGGGCTAAGGGCATCCGAGCGATGGGGCCGCTCCCTATGAGCCACAGGCGTCCGCTGGTGTCATCGGCTCGGCAGTGGCCGCCGGGGTGATGATCAAGTACCTGGGCTAAGCTTGGGCGATGGGCCCGCTCCCTATGAGCCACAGGCGTCATCGGTTCGGCTGTCGCCGCCGGGGTGATGATCAAGTACCTGGGCTAGGGTCATCCGGGCCCTGGGGCCGCTTCCTATGAGCCACAGGCGTCCGCCGGCGTTATCGGCTCGGCGGTAGCCGCCGGGGTGATGATCAAGTACCTGGGATGATGGTCCCGGGGTGATGATCAAGTACCCGGCATGATGGTCCCGGGATGGTGATCAAGACTCGGTAGTAAAGTCTTCCGGGCCCGCAGCCCGGCTTTGATCGATCGCAGCGCCCCCGCCGCAAGGTGGGGGCGCTGTTTTTGTAGCTGACTCTGGTCGAGCCCGTCATCCCGCTTACACGCGATCGCCACGGTGCTGTCATGCGCGCTTTCTAGTCTGGCGGCTATTGCCACCGACGGAGGACGGGCATGATCGATGTCGAAAAGGCCTTGATGGCCAAGGTGCCGAAGGCACAGAGCTGGCCAGCCTGGTGCCGCCGCCTGTTGAGCGCCGGCCTCAAGCGCCTGGTGCACGAGCGCGAGATCAACGCCTTTCTCGAGCGTCATCGGCGCGCCGGAGGGCTCGAGTTCATCGACGCGGTGCTCGATCATCTGAACTTCGGCTATTCGCTGTCGTCTCGTGATCGCGACAACATTCCGGTCGCCGGCAGGGTAGTGATCGTCGCCAATCATCCCCTCGGTGCCCTGGATGGGCTGGCGCTGGTGCGCATGGTGGCGGATGTGCGCCCGGACGTGAAGATTGTCGCCAATGATCTGTTGATGCAGCTGTCGCCGCTGGCGCCGCTGCTGCTGCCGGTGGACAACCTGTCGCGCCGGGGCTTTCGCAAGAGCCTCCAGGGCATCGTCGATGCCCTCGACGATGAACAGGCGGTGATCGTCTTTCCCGCCGGCGAGGTGTCGCGGGCGGGACCCAAGGGCGTAAAGGACGGCAACTGGCTGTCGGGCTTCCTGCACGCGGCCCGGCGTACCAACGCGCCGATCCTGCCGGTGCACGTGGGCGGTCGCAATTCATCGCTGTTCTATTCGTTGGCCTCGCTGTACTCGCCGCTGGGCACGCTGCTGCTGCCCCACGAGATGTTTCGCCAGCAAGGGCGGCACATCACCCTCAAGGTGGGGGGCGAGATTCCTCTGGCGCGCTTCGACCGCGAGGACCTGGCCACCGCCGCCAAGCTCAAGCTGTTGCGCAAGCATGTCTACCGCCTGGGGCGGGGACGCAAGGGCGTGTTTGTCTCCGAGGCCGGCATCGCCCATCCGGAAAATCGCCAGCACCTGCGTGAAGAACTGGTCGACGCCGAGGTGCTGGGCAGGACGCCTGACGGCAAGCAGATCCTGCTGTTTGACCATCGTCCCGACTCCGCGGTGATGCGCGAGATCGGGCGACTGCGCGAGATTGCCTTCCGCCGGGTCGGCGAGGGCACTGGCAAGAAGCGAGATATGGACGAGTACGACGAGCACTATCGTCATCTAGTGCTGTGGGATGATCGTGACCTGGAAATCGCCGGGGCCTACCGTCTCGGTGAGGTCGGTCGCATCCTCGATGGCCAGGGCATCGAAGGGCTATACAGCGCCACCATCTTTCATCTCGATCAGGCACCGATGGATCGCTGGCGCCACGGACTGGAGCTGGGCCGTAGCTTTGTTCAGCCGCGCTACTGGGGACGACGCAGCCTCGACTATCTCTGGCATGGTCTCGGTGCCTACCTGCGACATCATCCCGAGGTTCGCTGGCTGTTCGGGCCAGTGACCATTCCCAATCATCTGCCGCCCCTGGCCAAGGACCTGCTGGTCAGTTACTACCGCCACTACTACGGGGACGGCGACAGCCCGATCCGGGCCAAGGCGGTGTGCACGATGTCGCGTGCCGGGCGCGAGGAGGCGGATCGGCTGTTCGCCGGCAATGACGCCGGCGAGGACTTTCAGCGCTTGAAAGGCGCCTTGCAGGCCATGGGGGCGGGGGTGCCCGCGCTCTACAAGCAGTACGTGGAGGTGGCCGAGCCTGGTGGCGTCAGCTTCAAGGCCTTCGGCGTGGATACCGCCTTTGGCTACTGCATCGACGGCCTGGTGGTGGTGGACGTGGCGCGGCTCAAGGCCGACAAGCGCAGACGCTATATCGGGGAAGATGCTGTCACGGCGGGAAAGGACGCCGACACGATGGGCGAAGACGCTGTCGCCTTGGGGCCGTTGTAGCGAGGTGTCGACCCGACCAGGACGTCTGAACAGACGAGGGCCGGCGGCGGGGCGGATGGCGCTGGCCAGAGCGCATGGAGTGACGCAGGCTCAGCTTGGTGGGTTGTCCAGGGCCTCGATGCGGCCTTTCAGGCGAGTGCTCAGCTCGCTCAGGTCGGTGGTCCGTTCACTGGGCCAGCCCAGCGTCAGGGTGACACCGTCGGCGCCGTAGTCCACCGCCTGCACCGGGATATCCTGGCCCAGGCACCACTGGCGGGCGTCGGCCTCGCCGGCGAAGTCGACCCGTATCTTGAGCGGGTGACGCTCGATGCATTCGCCCCTGGGCAGGCTCTCCAGCGCCGTGACCAGCGCCTGGGTGTAGGCGCGGGCAAGGCCGCCGGTACCCAGCTTGGTGCCGCCGAAGTAGCGGATCACCACCGCACCCACCTGGCCGATGCCGTCGCCATCAAGCGCCTGAAACATCGGTCGGCCGGCGGTGCCACCCGGCTCGCCGTCATCGGAGAAGCCGATGTGCACCTGCTCCCCGGGTGGCCCTGCGATGTAGGCGCTGCAATGATGGCTGGCATTGGGATGCTGCCTGCGGGCCTCGGCCAACAGCGCCTCGAAGTCCGCCACGCTGGGGGTGTGGGCCAGCCAGGTGATGAAGCGGCTCTTCTCCACCTCGATCTCGCTTTCGTGCCACTCGCCGGGGGCAAGCTCGGGTATCGGGTAGCGCATCAGGCGGCCATTTCTTCCTGGCGGGCGACGCCCATGACCAGGCCCAGCACACGGATGTCGCTGTTCTTCAGGAAGATCGGGGGCATGGTCTCGTTGGCGGGTTGCAGGCGCACGCCATTCTTCTCGATATAGAGCTTTTTCAGGGTGACCTCCTGGTCATTGATCATCACCACCGCCGTTTCTCCGTTCTCGGCGCTTTCCTGACGCTCGATGATGATCACATCGCCGTCGAAGATATTGCAATCGATCATCGAGTTGCCGCACACCTTGAGGGCGTAGGTGTTGCGCCTCACCATGCGTGACGGCACCTGCAGGGTGGCGCTGTCCAGGCAGGCCTCGATCGGCATGCCGGCGGATACCTGCCCCAGCAGGGGGACTTCCACCAGGGCATTCGAGGTGGCATCGACGGGCGCCCAGCTGTCGGCGATGGGCAGGTTGGGCAGGCGTTCGAGGAACTGGCAGGTCGCGATATCCATGGCGCGGGGTCTCCCTTGTTGTGAGGGTCGGGCTGTCACGGGATGGAGTAGCGGGTGTCGAATGACGTCAACGTCGAGGAATATGGGTACTGTCGATTCATACAGTATGTGAAAGATAGCAGGCCTCGCCACTCGTGCAAGTGCCATGGATCAACGAAAGGTGCATTAGCTGTGCGATTGCGGCTGTCAGCTGCGCTGGCTGTCTGGTTCGGGTAGGGCAATCGGTGTAAAGTCTGTGCGTGATTTGCCGCCCCGTCCCTGGTTGTGGAGTGCCCTTTGCGTCTGTGTCTTGAAGCCCGACAACTGGCCTGTGAGCGCGATGGCCGCTGGTTGTTTCGAGGATTGGATGTGGCCCTCAAGGCGGGGGAAGTGCTCCGAGTCGAGGGACCCAACGGCAGTGGCAAGACCACGCTGTTGAAGATCCTGTGCGGCCAGATCGCCGACGTCGATGGAGAGGTGCGCTGGCAGGGGCGAGCGTTGCCTCGAGCCCGTGCCGACCTGCTGGCCAACCTGCTGTATCTGGGGCATGCCCCGGGCATCAAGGCCAACCTCACCGCCATCGAGAACCTGCGCTGGTATCAAGCGCTGAGTGGGGACGGCTGCCCCGATGCCCAGCTCGAGGCGGCCTTGGCCGAGGTCGGCCTGGCCGGCTTCGAGGACGTTCCCACCGCCCAGTTATCGGCCGGCCAGAAGCGCCGGGTGACCCTGGCTCGTCTGGCGTTGAGTCGGCGTGCCCTGTGGGTGCTGGACGAACCTTTCACCGCCATCGATGTGGCCGGCGTGGCCGCCCTGGAGCACCGTCTGTCCGACCACGCCGCCAGGGGCGGCGCCGTGCTGGTCACCACCCACCATCCGCTGTCCAATGTGCCTGGCTTGCGCCGGTTGACCCTGGACGGACATCGACAGGTGGCTTCATGAAGACGACGACGTCTGGGCTGACCGAGGCCGCCGAGCCGGTCAGAGAGGCCGGTGAAGGGCTTGGCCGCGCGGTGGTTGCCACCTTCCGCCGTGACTTGACGGCGGTCGCCCGTCGACCGGGCGACGCCCTGACCCCGCTGGTGTTCTTCGCCATGGTGATCACCCTGTTTCCGCTGGGCATCTCTCCGGATCCCGAACGCCTGGCGCTGATCGCCCCTGGCGTGCTGTGGGTGGCCGCCCTGCTGTCGGCGCTGTTGTCGCTGGACGGGTTGTTTCGCGGCGACTTCGAGGACGGCACTCTCGAGCAACTGTTGCTGGCGCCGCACCCGCTGTCGCTGCTGGTGCTGGCCAAGGTTGCCGTGCACTGGTTGACCACCGGGCTGCCGCTGGCGCTGATGGCGCCGCTGCTGGGGGTGCTGCTGGCATTGCCACAGGGCAGCTACCTGGCGCTGAGCGCGACCCTGGCGCTGGGCAGTGGCTGCATCAGCTTGATCGGTGCCATCGGCGCTGGCCTGACGGTGGGGCTGGCGCGTGGCGGCATGCTGTTGTCGCTTTTGGTATTGCCACTTTTCATGCCGGTGCTGATCTTCGGCACCGGCGCCATGGGCGCGGCGCTGGGCGGTGGGGAATGGCTGGGGCACCTGGCGGTGATCGGCGCGCTGTTGTCGGTGTCGCTGATGGCGGCTCCTATTGCCATCGCCGCGTCGCTGCGTATCAGTATCCATGGTTGATCGGGCCGTCGTGGCCTTCACGAATTCAAGGTTGATCGAGGTACAACGCTCATGTGGGCCTTCTTTCACAAGCTGGGATCGCCGCGCTGGTTCTACGGCATAGCGGCGCGTCTTTCTCCCTGGTGCTGGGCGCTGGCGCTGGCGTTGATCCTGATCGGCAGCGTCTGGGGGCTGGCCTTCGCTCCGGCGGACTACCAGCAGGGCAACAGCTTTCGCATCATCTATGTTCACGTGCCTGCGGCCTTCCTGGCCCAGTCGATCTTCATGGCGCTGGCCGCGTCCGGCTTCGTGTTCATGGTCTGGAAGATCAAGATTGCCGACATGGCGGCAGCGATGATGGCGCCGCTGGGTGCCGCCATGACGGCTATCGCGCTGCTGTCGGGATCGGTCTGGGGCAAGCCTACCTGGGGCACCTGGTGGCAGTGGGATGCCCGCCTGACCTCGATGCTGATCCTGCTGTTTCTGTATCTTGGGGTGATGCTGATCCGGCGTGCCTTCGCCCGCCCCCAGAGCGGCGCCAAGGCGGCTTCGGTGCTGGCCATGGTGGGGGTGATCAACATTCCCATCATCAAGTACTCGGTGGAGTGGTGGAACACCCTGCACCAGCCCGCCAGCTTCACCATCACCGAACGCCCGGCGATGCCGCTGGAAATGTGGATGCCGCTGTTGATCATGGTGCTGGGCTTCTACGCCTTCTTCGCGGCCTTCACCCTGACCCGCACCCGTACCGAGATCCTGCGCCGTGAAGGCCACAAGCGCTGGGTGAAAGAGCTGTTCGAGGAGCGTCCATGATGGCTTTCGAATCGCTGGCCGAGCTGGTCAGCATGGGCAGCCACGGCCCCTATGTGTGGACCGCCTGGGGGGCGACCCTGGGCTTTCTGCTGTTGAGCGTGATTCTGGTTCGCGGCGAGAGCCGCGGTGTTCGGCGCACCTTGCGCCGCCGGCTGAGGCGTGACGCCGCGGTCGCAAGTTCCCCCTCGGAGGATCAAGATGAGGGCTAAACGCCGAAATCGAATGCTGCTGGTGCTTGGGCTGGTGGCGCTGTGCGCGGTGGCGGTGGGGCTGACCCTGTATGCCCTGCGCTCCAACATCAATCTGTTCTTCAGCCCGGTACAGATCGCCGCAGGTGAAGCCCCCGTGGACCGGCAGCTGCGTGCCGGCGGGATGGTCAAGGAAGGCAGCGTCCATCGTGACAGCGACAGCCTGGACGTCAGCTTCGTGGTCACCGACTACGTCGACGACGTCGAGGTGCGCTACAGCGGTATCCTGCCGGACCTGTTCCGCGAGGGGCAGGGTGTGGTGGTGGTCGGCGAACTGACCGGTGACGGCTATATCGCCGCCGACAAGGTGCTGGCCAAGCACGACGAGAACTATATGCCGCCCGAGGTCGCCGAGGCATTGGAAGACGCTGGCTATTCGCCGGCAGACTACAAGCAGGCGGGCCCCGGCACGTCGCAGTAAGAGGCGTGCATCGACGAAGAAAGGTATCCCGACAACGGGGCTCCATGGTGCGGGGCCTCGTTTGCCCGAGGGGACTGGGCCAAAGGCGCTTCTTCGGGCACTGCCGGGACAGGGTCAATCGACCATAACGCAGGCATTCCGGGCCCATGGGCCCGCGCGATTCAGTCCCTGAGCCAGGCGCCAGGGGATTGACGCGGACGGAAGGCGGGCCAAGGTGAATCCATGCTGATCAAGATGATTCCGGAAATCGGACACTACGCGCTGATCGTGGCGCTGCTGATGGCCTGTGTGCAGGCGGTGCTGCCGCTGGCCGGGGCCGCTACCCGGCGACCGCTGTGGATGGCCTACGCACGGCCGATGGCGGCAGGCCAGCTGGCCTTTCTGTTGATCGCGTACGGCTGTCTGACGGCGAGCTACCTGCTCGACGACTTCAGCGTGGTCAACGTCGCCAACAACGCCAACTCACTGTTGCCCTGGTACTACAAGTTCAGCGCGGTGTGGGGCAACCACGAGGGCTCGGTGCTGCTGTGGAGCCTGATCCTCGGTGTCTGGACCTTCGCCGTGGGCTGTTTCTCGCGAGGTCTTCCGCCGGACATGGTGGCGCGGGTGCTCGGCGTGATGGGGCTGGTCAGCGTGGGCTTTCTGGCCTTTGTCCTGATCACTTCCAACCCCTTCGAGCGGTCGCTGCCCAATATTCCCGCCGACGGCGCCGATCTCAATCCGCTGCTGCAGGACGTCGGCCTGATCATCCATCCACCGATGCTGTACATGGGCTACGTGGGCTTCAGCGTGGTCTTCGCCTTTGCCATCGCCGCGCTGCTGGGCGGACGCCTGGATAGCGCCTGGACCCGTTGGGTGCGCCCCTGGACCAATATCGCCTGGGCCTTTCTCACCGTCGGCATCGCACTCGGCAGCTGGTGGGCCTACTACGAACTGGGCTGGGGCGGCTGGTGGTTCTGGGA
>DJIP01000058.1 GCA_002433675.1 Halomonas halophila | reverse complement strand
GCGACCTGTCGAAGCTGCGCCCACTGCCCGTGGATGGCGATGAACGCCCTGGACAATCTGGCCACCGCGCTGCGAGAGGGCAGCGGTGAAATCCAGGTCAGCGACACCCTGCGTACCCAGGCGCTCAAGCCGCTGACGCGTATGCTGGAGTTTCAGGCCTGAGGCCAGCCGTTAAGCTGTATCAGGCGACATCCCGCGCCCACGAGAGAGTCTCGTGGGCGTTTTTGTCTATGGGTTACGTCGTCGGAGCGCCAAGGCGCCCAAGTGCAGGTCACCTGAGCGCTGTGCCAGCGGAGTGCTGAGCCGCTGGGCTCAGCGAAACTTCTCCATGGTTCGGCGGTAGTCGAGGAAGGCGTCGCGGCGACGCTGAATACTGGACCTGGCGTTGAGGTCGCCTTCGCGCTCGGCCATCGCCTCGGCGACCTCCAGCTGGCGAATGGCGCGATCGATCTCACCGGTCAACTGCAGTTGCTCGGCTCTGGCCAGATGGCCCCAGGCTTCACGCCCGCTGCGCCCGGCGGCTTCCGCCAGCAGGCCGAACACGGTGGGATCCTCGGGACGGCGCTGGGCCAGTGCGTGGAGTTCCCGGTAGGCCGCGTCGGGATCGCGCTGCAGCAGTGCCTCGCCCAGCAGCTGGGTGGTCGGTGGGTAGCCCGGCATCAGTCGCAACTGGCGCCGGGCGCGCTCGATGGCCTCGTCGACGCGTCCGCCTTCCAGCGCCACCTGGACGGCACTGGCGGGCAGCAGGGCGGTATCCGGGTGGGCTCGGGCCAGGCCGTCGAGGGTGTTCAATGCCGAGCCGGTCTGGCCGGCTCGGGCGTCGATCAGCGCCTGCAGATAGCGTTGGGCGTCCGCCGGTGCCTGGTCCTGGCGCATCACCGTCATCGCCTGGCTGGGCGCCCGCTCGTGGATCGCCAGCAGCGCCCGGGCACGGATGAACTGGTACTGCAGTTCATCCGGTGCCGAGCCCGTCACCCGGGTCTGATTGACCCTGGCCTGGGTGTCACTGATGCGTGATTCGGTGATCGGGTGGGTCAGCAGGAATTCCGGCGGGGTGCCGCCCTGGAGACTCATCAGACGCTGCATGGAGCGAAACATGTCGACCATCGCCTGGGGTTCGTAGCCGGCGCTGGCCATGGCCTGCAGGCCGATACGATCGGCCTCTTCCTCGTAGCGACGCGAGTAGCGCAGCTGGTCCTGGATCATCGCCGCCTGACTGCCGGCCAGGGCCGCGATGCCGGCGTCACCGGCGCCGCTGGCGGCCAGGATCAGGCCTGCCAGCATGGTGGCCATGGCCGGCACCTGGGTCTGCTCGGCGCGGGCCTTGCTGCGGGCGTAGTGGCGCTGCGACAGGTGGCCGAGCTCGTGGGCCAGTACCGAGGCAACCTCGGCTTCCTGGTCGGCGAAGGCGAACAGGCCGGTGTTGACGCCGACCACGCCGCCGGGGACGGCGAAGGCGTTCAAGGTCTTGTTGTCGACCAGGGTGATGGTGGTGTTGATGCCTCCCAGGTCGCTGTAGGGCACCAGGCGGCCGACCAGCGTCTCCACATAGTGCTGGGCCAGGGGGTCGCGCCATTCCGGCACGTGGGCGCGAAACTGGCGTAGCCAGGCCCGTCCAAGGCGGGTTTCCTCACCGCTGATGGCGTTGCTGCCGGTGGACATCAGCGATGGCAGGTTCAGCTCCCGTGGCTGATCGAGCAGGGTGCCCTGGTCCAGATACTGGGCCTGGACCGCGGTGGTACTCAGGCTCAACGCAAGCGTCGACGCCAGGGTCAGGCCCAGCATCGGGTGCCAGCGGCCGCGATGCCAAGGCGATGCCTGACGGCGTGCCCGCGCGGGGCGAGCGATGGCGGCAAACAGCGTGCGCTTGGGCATCGGGATCCTCGTCGATAGCGTTGGAGGGGGTTGCCTTGGGACATTGATTCAGCCGGAAAAGTGCCTTTAAATCGCAAGGGCTCGCCCCTCGGGGCAACGGCGCTGCGATGTGCAGCGATCCGATATCGCATTCTCTCGGGAGAGATCATGGCAGTGCAACCTGACGATGTGCTAGATGCGTGCGGACTTCCGTGTCCGCTGCCGCTGCTCAAGGCCAAGCAGGCGCTGTCGCGCCTGTCGCCCGGGCAGGTGCTGGAGGTCAGGGCCACCGACGCCGGTTCCTGGCGAGACTTTGAAAGCTTTGCCGAGCACAGCGCCCACGTGCTGGAGGGGCGCGAAGAGCGTGGCAAGGTCTACGTCTACTGGTTGCGCAAGGCGGGTGATGCATGAGTCTGCGTAGCGTGTTTCGCGGCTGGGTCGATCACTACTTCTCCGATGAGGAGGCGGTGCTGCTGCTGGTGTTGCTGGTGGTGGGGCTGGCGGTGGTCATCTGGCTCGGCCAGATGCTGGCGCCCTTTCTCACCGCTCTGGTGGTCGCCTTCCTGTTGCAGGGCGCGGTCAACGCCCTGACGCGACGCAAGGTGCCACATCTGGTGGCGGTCATGACGGTCTTTCTGGCCTTTGTCGGCGTGCTGCTGGCCTTGGCGCTGATCCTGCTGCCGTTGATCTGGAACCAGCTGGCCAGCCTGATCCAGGAGGCGCCGCGGATGTTTGCCGCCGGTCAGCAGATGCTGGATGACCTGCAGATGAGCTACCCCCAGCTGATTACCCCGGACCTGGTCCAGGACTGGATCGGCGTGCTCAGCCGCGAGGCGACCCAATTGAGCCAGCGTGCACTGACGCTGTCGCTGGCGTCGCTCGGCAATGTGCTGGGGCTGATCATCTATCTGGTGCTGGTGCCGATCCTGGTGCTGTTCATGCTCAAGGACCGTGACCGCCTGGTGGGCTTTACCGTATCGCTGCTGCCGGCCAAGCGTGACCTGATGACCCGGGTGTGGAAGGAAATGGACTGCCAGATCGCCAACTATGTGCGCGGCAAGGCCACCGAGATCG
Organism: Halomonas halophila; assembly: GCA_002433675.1. Taxonomy (GTDB): domain Bacteria; phylum Pseudomonadota; class Gammaproteobacteria; order Pseudomonadales; family Halomonadaceae; genus Halomonas; species Halomonas salina_B. Next base: position 5,914 of record DJIP01000058.1, on the reverse strand, counting down.
TCATCGTCGGCACCGTGACCTTCTTCACCTTCGCCTTCTTTGGCCTTCCCTACTCGGCGCTGCTGGCGGTGCTGGTGGGCTTTTCGGTGCTGGTGCCCTACATCGGTGCCGCAGTGGCGACACTGCCGGTGGCGGCGGTAGCGGGCTTTCACTTCGGACTGGGCGACCAGTTCCTCTATGTGATCGTCGCCTACGGGGTGATCCAGGCGCTGGACGGCAACGTGCTGGTGCCGGTGCTGTTCTCCGAGGCGGTCAACCTGCACCCTGTGTCGATCATTCTTGCGGTGCTGTTCTTCGGCGGCGTCTGGGGCTTCTGGGGGGTGTTCTTCGCGATCCCGCTGGCGACCCTGTTGAAGGCGCTGGTCTACGCCTGGCCGCGCGGGATCAAGGAGCGCAGCATGGCCCGGTTGCCGCCCCACTCTGACGCAGGCACAGGGACCGGCACCGACGGCTGAGGGCTTCTTTCGAGGCGAAACGCAATGCCCGGCCAATGGCCGGGCATTCGTCTGTTGGCGGGGAGGGCGAGGCCTGGGATCGTGGACAAGGCGCCTCAGGACTGGGCGTGCAGTTCGCGCGCGGCTTCCAGGACTTCTTCCACGTGGCCCTTGACCTTGACCTTGCGCCACTCCCTGGCCAGGCGGCCTTCGCTGTCGATCAGGAAGGTGCTGCGCTCGATGCCCAGGTGCTCCTTGCCGTAGAGCTTCTTGAGCTTGATGACGTCGAACAGCTGACACACGGCTTCGTCCTTGTCCGATATCAGCTCGAAGTTGAAGGCCTGCTTGGCCTTGAAGTTTTCCTGGGCACGGATGCCATCCCGGGAGACGCCGATGATCACGGTGTTGGCGTCGTCGAAGTCCGCCTTGTGATCGCGAAAGTCGCCACCCTCGGTGGTGCAGCCGGGGGTACTGGCCTTGGGGTAGAAGTAGATCACCACCTGGCGACCGCGCAGCTGTGACAGGGTGATGGTGTTGTCGCCGGTGGCGCTGGCACTGAAGTCAGGGACCGGCTCGCCGATGGACACTGTCATGGGGGCTCCAGAATCGCGAAAATGGGCGTCCGATTACACGCAAAGACGCTCTTGATGTAAAGACGCGGCTGTACAGGATATGGCCGCCTGAGTACCATTTGTGCTCTGGTCACGACCACGCTTCCCCGGGTCGCGACCCCCTTGGCCACATTCGTTCACCCCGACCGCCATCGTCAGGGTCGCGGGAGGGCAGACAACAGAGGAACAACGAGGATGATCACGGGCAGTATTGTCGCCTTGGCGACACCGATGAAGGCCAACGGCGATATCGACTGGGAAGTGTTGCGCAAACTGGTGAACTTCCACCTCGACAATGGCACCGACGCCATCGTGGCGGCGGGTACCACCGGTGAGCCCACCACCATGACCTTCGCCGAGCACTTCGACGTGATTCGCAGCGTGGTCGAAGAGGTCAATGGCCGCATTCCCGTCATCGCCGGCACCGGCTCCAACAACACCACCGAGGCGGTGGAGCTGACACGCTACGCCAAGGAAGTGGGGGCCGACTACTGCCTGACCGTGGCGCCTTACTACAACAAGCCGACCCAGGAAGGCTTGTACCAGCATTTCAAGGTGATCGCCGAGACCAGTGATCTGCCGGTGATCCTGTACAACGTGCCGGGACGCACCTGTTCGGACATCTACAACGAGACCGTGCTGCGTCTGGCCGAGGTCGACAACATCATCGGCCTCAAGGATGCCACCGGCAACCTGGAGCGCGCCGAGGACCTGATCGATCGTCTCAAGGGCAGCGACTTCATGCTCTATTCCGGCGATGACGCCACCGCCTGCGACTTCATGCTGATGGGCGGTCATGGTGATATCTCGGTGACCGCCAATGTGGCGCCGAAGGCCATGCACGAGCTGTGTGCCGCCGCTGTGGCCGGCGAAAGCGACAAGGCCCACCAGATCAACACCCGGCTTCTGCCTCTGCACACCAACCTGGGCATCGAGGCCAATCCCATCCCCGTCAAGTGGGCGCTCAACCGCATGGGCATCATCGAGCCCGGCATCCGCCTGCCGTTGACCTGGCTGAGCGAGAAGTATCACTCCACCATCAGCGAAGCCCTGCAGCTGGCAGGACTGATCGAGGACTGACGCCTGAACCGTGCCTCCGGTCGTGATGTCGTGGACCCAATTTTCAACCAAGGTGGATGCATGAATTCTGCGCTTAAAGGACTGCCGCTGGCGATGATCGCGGCCCTGACCCTGGCCGGCTGTGCCAAGGACGGTCACTATCACGATCGCAACGAGGATTACGCGGACGCCCGTCAGGCGGCTCCGCTGACGCTCCCCGGCAGCCGCGACCAGAGCCGTTATCGCGATATCATGCCGGTGCCCCAGGCCCGCGGGGACTTCTACGCCCGCGAGGGGGACTTCGCCGCGCCCTTGCCCCAGACGCTGTCTGCCAGCACCGCGGTGGCCGCCGGAGACGTGGCAGTACGCGAGACCGACGCCGATCGCTGGCTGGTGGTGGGGGCCGCGCCTTCCGTGGTGTGGCCGGAGCTCGAGCGCTTCGTCGAACAGCGTGGGCTGGAGATCACCCGCAGCGACAGCGCCAGCGGTGTGATCGAGACCTCCGACGCCAGCCTGGTACTGCGCCAGGGCCTCAGGGCGGGCACCAGTGAGGTGCGCTGTGATACCGCGGGTCAGCTCAACCGGCTGTGCCTGAACTCCCTCCAGCGTCACTTTGAAGCGCGTAGCGCCTCGGCCAGCATCGCCTCGGCGTCGGCCCAGCAGGCGCCTGAAGCCGACAGCGTTCGCTTCGAGCCCCGCGGCGATGACTGGGTGATGGTGATGCCCTTCGACATCGAGCGGGCCTACGCCGAGCTCGCCTTCCAGCTCGAGAACAACTTCGAGATGGAAGACCGCCGCGAACTGGTCTCAGTGGATGAGAGCGGCAAGCGCTTCGTGATCGACTACATCACCGAAAGCGAGCGTACCCGCGGCTTCATCGACTCCTTGACCTCGATGGACCTGCTTGAGTCGATGCAGCGCATCGAACTCAGGTTGTCGCCGCAGGGCCAGGAAACCCTGATGGAGGCGCGTAGCGCCGACGACGAGCCGCTCTCCGGCGATGACCAGCGTGAGCTGCTGCAGCGTATGGAGGGCTTGCTGCGCTGATGAGCGTCGGGCATGCCAATGGTTCCCGGGGAGGCTTGCGTTTCGCCTCCCTGGGCAGTGGAAGCAAGGGCAACGCCACCCTGGTCAGCGACGGCGAGTCGATGCTGCTGGTGGACTGTGGTTTCGGTCTCAAGGAGGCCGAACGCCGGCTGGCGCGGCTGGGGGTGCATCCGCGTCAGCTCGACGCCTTGCTGGTCACCCACGAACATGGCGACCATGTGCGCGGCATCGGCCCCCTGGCCCGTCGCTATGATCTGCCGGTACACCTGACCCCGGGCACCTGGCTATCCGGTAAGCTCGGCCGGCTGCCCCGGACCCACTGGATCACCCCGCAGTCGCGCTTTGCCATCAAGGGACTGGACGTCGATGCCATCACGGTGCCCCATGACGCCCGAGAGCCGGTGCAGTTTCGTATCGCTGCCGGCGAGGTGAAACTGGGGTTGCTGACCGACCTGGGCCACCCCAGCGAACACGTGCGTCAGGCCTTTCGTGGCTGCGACGCCCTCGTGCTCGAGTGCAATCACGACGTGCGCATGCTGGCCGAAGGTCCCTATCCGCCCAGTCTCAAGCGTCGTGTCGGCGGACGCTGGGGGCACCTGGCCAATGGCCAGGCGGCGGCACTGTTGGCCGAACTGGGGCTGGATAGGCTGCAGCGTATCGTCTGCTCCCACCTGTCGGAGCATAATAACCGCCCCGAACTCGCTCTGGAGGCATTGACGCCTCTGCTGGACGGCGACGAGACCCGCCTGACCGTGGCTGCCCAGGATGACGGCCTGGATTGGCAAGCGATTCACTGATTCAGGACCCTGGTCCTGCTTGAACCCCTTTTTTTGATTTGCCTGTGGAGGCACCCATGGAAAAGCGCGAAGAACTCTATGCCGGCAAGGCCAAGTCGGTCTATGCCACCGATGACCCGGATCGTCTGATCCTGCACTTCCGTGACGACACCAGCGCCTTCGACGGCCGTCGCATGGAGTCGCTCGAGCGCAAGGGCATGGTCAACAACCGTTTCAATGCCTTCATCATGGCCAAGCTGGAAGAGGCCGGCATCCCCACCCACGTGGAAGAGCTGCTGTCGCCCACCGAGTGTGTGGTCAAGAAGCTGGACATGATTCCGGTGGAGTGTGTGGTGCGCAACATCGCCGCCGGTAGCCTGGTCAAGCGTCTCGGCGTCAAGGAAGGCGAGCCGCTGACACCGCCGACCTTCGAGCTGTTTCTGAAAAACGACGAACTCCATGACCCTATGGTCAACGAGTCCCTGGCCGAAAGCTTCGGTTGGGCGAGCGCCGAGCAGCTGGCCGAGATGAAGGCACTGACCTTCAAGGTCAACGAGGTACTCAAGCAGCTGTTCGCCGACGGCGGCATGCTGCTGGTGGACTACAAGCTCGAGTTCGGGGTATTCCACGGCAAGATCGTGCTGGGCGACGAATTCTCACCTGACGGCTGCCGTTTGTGGGACGCCAAGACGCGCGAAAAGCTCGACAAGGACCGCTTCCGCCAGGGGTTGGGCAGCGTCATCGAGTCCTACGAGGAAGTCGGCCGTCGTATCGGCATCGATTTCAGCTGATATCGATTGCCGTCACTGTTTCGCGCTGACTGCCGCATGGGCATGATGCAACGGAAGCGATGCTAATTCCGAATGCAAGTAGAAGTGGATCGCCCGGGCCTGGCCCGGGCGATCTGCGTCAGGGTGTCGAAAACACTGTCGAATTCGGATCACGTCATGGAGCCCCGAGCGGGGTAATACGAACTTTCTTCTTGATTTGGTAACGACGAAAGTGAATGTCGTCAGAATATCGTGGTAATAAGGTAAGTGATATAGCGTTCATGTCTGACTATCAGTCTGCTTTTTTTGTGCTAAATGCTGCGCTCTTTTGCGTCTTACCTGTCCTTCTTTCCTGTATCCATATCACCATTTCCGTTCAATGCCAGATACAAGTTAATTCCCGCCCTGATTATGGATGTGTGTTGAATATATATAATTCCTTATTCTGTGTGTGTTGGAGCGGGAGAGCCTGAGAATTTGATAGTTGCTGGCGTCTAAAGGTGGCGCCACATCGCTTGGAAAGCCTCGAAACGGCAAATAATAACCGAAAGATTAACTGTGCATTTTTGTCTGTTACCCGCCCTTGTTACCAATGGTTACATGGGCGTACTGTCTCGGTGGATAGCGATAGGTGGCTCTCAGTGAGCTAATCGATTGATCGTATCGCGTCGCCCGGCTTGTCTCTTCACTGTTCAGGGGCCTGATAGCCAGCGCAGTGTCGCAGGTGGTCATCAGTTGGCGCGAATGGCGATAGTTTCAGCCAAGGAGGCGGGACATGGCAGGGAATCTCACAAACGAGTGTAGCAACGGGGCGGCCAGCGGCTTGATGCCAATGGTGCGGCGTCATCCACTGTCGCAGGCGGTCGCCAGCGCTGGCCGGGTACTGGCCGGCAGTGCCCTGGTATCGAGCCTGGGGTTGTTGGTGATGCTAGGTGCGCCGACCGCGGCCCAGGCCAACTACATAGCGACTGATAATCGGGATTGTGGCTTTGGAAATGCCAGCGGTTCCTATTATGTGGGGCGTGGTGAGGCCACCTCGGTGAGCCAGGGCCCGACGGACGGTAACGGTAACTATTCCACCGTGGCGGGCTGCAACGCCAACCAGGGCGGCGCGGCGAACTTTGCGGTCACCGCCTTTGGTACCTTTACCACCACTGGGGGGGATGGCGCCCTCGCCATGGGCTTCAACGCCTCGGCGACCGCCCGCTTTGCCAGCG
>DJIP01000352.1:1376-10584 GCA_002433675.1 Halomonas halophila | reverse complement strand
CCGAAGGCCTCCAGACTCAGGGGCTGGACGTGGTACTGGATGTTGGGGTGCTCGTGCTCGTCGCTGCTGCGGGTGAAGATGCCGAGCTGCGACGGCGCCATGCTCATTGGGCCTGTGCGCTTGAGCAGGTACTCCATCCCGATGCCGGCCTTGCCCCACAGGGTGCTGGCCATGGTGTTGAGGGTCTTGGCGCCCTTGACCTTGTACACCGAGCGAATCTGCAGATGGTCCTGCAGGTTCTCGCCGACCCCCGGCAGTTCGTGGACGACGTCGATGCCGTGCTGCTTGAGCAGTTCACCAGGCCCGATGCCGGAGAGCTGCAGGATCTGGGGCGAGCCGATGGCGCCGGCGGACAGCACCACCTCACGGTGCGCCCTGGCCAGCTGGGTGGTGCCCTCGCGCTTGACCTCGACGCCTTCACAGCGCTTCTCGCCGTCGGGCTCGCCGACGGCGACGATCAGCCGGTTGACCTGGGTGGAGTGCCACAGCGTCAGGTTCGGCCGCTTGAGCGCCGGACGCAGGAACGCCTTGGCGGTATTCCAGCGCCAGCCGGAACGCTGGTTGACCTCGAAGTAGTCGACCCCCTCGTTGCTGCCACGGTTGAAGTCCTGAGTCCGCGGAATACCCGCCTGGACCGCCGCCTCGGCGAAGTCGTCCAGCACCTCCCACTTGAGCCGCTGCTTCTCGATGCGCCACTCGCCGCCGTGACCGTGAAAATCCCGGTGGGCGGCGTCACCGTCGCCGCCCTCGTCCAGACGATAGTGATCCTCGTGCTGGATAAAGGCCGGCAGGCAGTGCTCCCAGCGCCACTGGTCGTCTCCGGTGACCTCGGCCCAGTGGTTGTAGTCCCGGGCCTGGCCGCGCATGTAGATCATGCCGTTGATGCTCGAGCAGCCGCCGAGGGTCTTGCCGCGCGGGTAGAGCAGCGAGCGCCCGTTGAGGCCCGCGTCCGGATCGGTACGAAAGCGCCAGTCGGTGCGCGGGTTGTCGATGCAGTACAGGTAGCCCACCGGCACGTGGATCCAGTGGTAGTTGTCGCGACCACCGGCCTCGATCAGCAACACCCGGTTGTTGGGGTCGGCGCTCAAGCGATTGGCCAGCAGGCACCCGGCGGTGCCTGCTCCGACCACGATATAGTCAAACTCGCTGTCGTATTGTTGTGCGGTTGTCATCGCAGGTCCCTCGATTCAGGGCGTTATTTGGCGGTCGGCATCACAAACTCCGCGCCCGCCTCGATGGAGTCGGACCAGCGCTGCATGATCGACTTCTGCTTGGTGTAGAAGCGCACGCCCTCTTCGCCGTAGGCGTGCATGTCGCCGAACAGCGAGCGCTTCCAGCCGCCGAAGCCGTGCCACGCCATGGGCACCGGGATCGGCACGTTGATACCGACCATGCCCACCTGGATGCGACGGCCGAACTCACGGGCGACCTTGCCGCTCTCGGTGAAGCAGCTGACACCGTTGCCGAACTCGTGGTCGTTGATCAGCTCGATGGCGGTGGCCACGTCGGGTACGCGCACGCAAGCCAGCACCGGGCCGAAGATCTCCTCGCGGTAGATCGTCATTTCCGGGGTGACGTGATCGAACAGGGTGCCGCCCATCCAGAAGCCCTCGCTGCAGCCTTCACCGGTGTTGCTGCTGTCGAAGCCACGACCGTCGACCACCAGTTCGGCCCCCTCCTCGACGCCCTTGTCGATGTAGCCGGTAATACGCTGATGGGCCTGGGCGGTGACGATCGGTCCCATCTCGGCGTCCAGCTGCATGCCGTCCTTGACCTTGAGGTTGCGTGCGCGCTCGGCGATCCGGGCCACCACGTCCTCGGCCACGTCGCCGACCAGCACCGCCACACTGATGGCCATGCAGCGCTCACCGGCGGAGCCATAGGCGGCACCGATCAGCGCGTCCACCGCCTTGTCGAGATCGGCATCAGGCATCACCACCATGTGGTTCTTGGCGCCGCCGAGGGCTTGCACACGCTTGCCCAGCGCCGCACCACGCTGGTAGATCAGGTTGGCGATGGGGGTGGAGCCGACGAAGGACAGCGCCTTGACGTCGGGGTGGTCGATCAGCGCCTCCACCGTTTCCTTGCCGCCCTGGACCACGTTGAACACGCCGTCGGGCAGCCCGGCCTGCTTGAGCAGGTCCGCCATCATCAGCGAGGCGCTGGGGTCGGTGGGGCTGGGCTTGAGGATAAAGCTGTTGCCGGCGGCGATGGCGACCGGGAACATCCACATCGGCACCATGGCCGGGAAGTTGAACGGGGTGATGCCGGCGACCACACCAAGCGGCTGGCGCAGGGTCCAGTTGTCGATGCCGGTGCTGACCTGGTCGGTGAAGTCGCCCTTGAGCAGCTGCGGGATTCCGCAGGCAAACTCGACGATATCGATACCCCGTGCCACCTCGCCCTGGGCGTCGGTGAAGACCTTGCCGTGCTCACGGGTGATCGCCTCGGCCAGGGCATCCTTGTTGGCGTTTAGCAACTCGAGGAAGCGAAACATCACCCGGGCGCGGCGGATAGGCGGAGTGTCGGCCCAGCTCGGGAAAGCCGCCTTGGCCACCTCTACCGCCTTGTCGATCTCGCTGGCGGAGGCCAGCGCCACGCGGCCACTGACCTGGCCGGTCGCCGGGTTGTAGACGTCCTGATGACCCAGGGAGGCGCCTTCGTCGATCTGGCCGCCGATGAAGTGAGGAATCGTCGAGGTCATGGGGTGCTCCTTTATAAGCGTTGTTTAAGTCATTCAAGCGTGGCCGTATGAAGAAAGGTGCCCAGCCTGCTCGTCTTTTCGCTGTACAGCCTATCTCTGCAGGTGATCTGAGCAATTGAGTTATTTGAAACCCAGATATAAAGTTCTCAAATAACGCACTCTGTTGAAGGAAGGCGCCATGCAGGACTACCCCACGCTGCGAGCATTCGTCACGGTGGCGCACCTTGGCAGCGTCTCCCGCGCCGCCGAGGCGCTGCATCTCACCCAGCCGGCGGTTAGCCTAAAGTTGAAGCAGCTGCAGGCAACGCTGGGACTGACGCTGTTCCACCGCCGCCCCCAGGGACTGGAGCTGACGGCCCACGGTCAAGCACTTCTGCCCACCGCCGAGAAGGCCCTGGAGAGCGCCCGGGTGTTCGATCAGATGGCTCGTTCGCTGCACTCGACGGTGCGTGGACTGTTGAGGATCGGCACCATCATCGATCCCGAATTCATCCGTCTGGGCAGCTTTCTCAAGGTGCTGGTCGAGCGTGCCCCCGAACTCGAGACCGAGCTGCACCACGGCATGAGCGGCTACGCCCTGTCGCGAGTGGAGCGCGGCGAACTGGATGCAGGCTTCTATCTGGCGCCCCCGGGGACAGGCAGCACCCACGCCGACGGCGCCGGCGAACTCGCCTTCGTCGAGCTGACCCACTTTCGCTACTACGTGGTGGCGCCCTCCGGCTGGGAGTCACGGGTGGAGGACACCCGCTGGTCGACGCTGGCCACCCTGCCCTGGATCGTCACCCCGCCCGACTCGGTCCACCATCGACTGCTCAAGCGCGCCATGCAGGACAGCGGCGAGACGCCCCGGCGGGTCGCCCAGGTCGACCAGGAAGCCTGCATGCTCGACCTGGTACGCGCCGGGGTGGGGCTTAGCCTGGCCCGGGATTCGCTGGCCCTGACCGAGCGCCAGCGCAGCGGCCTGACCATCGTCGAGGGGGTGACGCTGGACTGCGCCCTGTGCTTTGTTTGGAAGAAGGAACGCACCCGCGAGCCGCCGCTGCAGGCCGCGCTTGCCACCCTGGAGAGCGTCTGGCCCAACCGCCCTGAGTGAGGCTTGTAGGAAGAGTGCCTGCGCTCGGTGGCTCTTCGTACAAGACCCAGGGCATAAGTCAGCCCGGGGCAGACCCCACGGGCAGGTGCCCAGAGCAACTGATAGGCGCCCGGACCTGCTGACTAGCCGCCCGAAGCTGCTTGGACGGCAGCGTCAAATGCACCAGAGCTACGCCTTTCTGCGCCTGTCGACGCTCGGCGCTGTCTCCCGGTGCTACCATCCAGACGTTGGCCGACGGAGGTTTCTCGCGCTTGCCTATGCGCAGTTGCGGCCTACCCGCCGGCCAGTCACCCCAGCCCCTGGTCGTAACGGCCTCCCGTATGACGACGCGCACAGGGTGGCTCAAACGGAAAACCTTTCGATATCACGAACAAGGAATGCTCCCATGACCGACCTATCCCGCTTCCCCATCACCGCCAAGTGGCCGGCGGCACACCCCGAGCGCCTGCAGCTTTACTCGCTGCCGACGCCCAATGGGGTCAAGGTCTCGATCATGCTGGAGGAGGTCGGGCTGGACTACGAAGCGCACCGGGTCAACTTCGACACCAGGGACCAGCACTCCCCCGAGTTTCTCTCGCTCAGTCCCAACAACAAGATTCCCGCGATCCTCGACCCGGACGGCCCCGAAGGCCAGCCGATCGGGCTGTTCGAGTCAGGCACGATTCTGCTGTACCTGGCCGACAAGACCGGCCAGTTGGTGCCCCAGACGCCCCAGGCGTACTACCAGGCCCTGCAATGGCTGATGTTCCAGGTCGGCGGCGTAGGGCCGATGTTCGGCCAGATCGGCTACTTCCACTTCTTCGCCGGCAAGGAACTCGAGGACAAGCGCCCTCTTCAGCGCTACGTGGATGAAGCCAAACGCTTGCTGGGCGTGCTGGACAAGCGCCTGGAGCAGCGCGAGTGGATCATGGGTGAGGACTACTCGGTGGTGGATATCGCCATCCTTCCCTGGGTACGTAACCTGGTCTACCGCTACGACGCCGGGGATCTGGTCGAGTTTGCCAACTTCCCCCACGTCGACCGCACCCTTCAGGCGTTTCTCGAGCGCCCCGCCGTACAACGAGGCCTCAAGGTGCTGGCCTGAGGCATTCTAGAAGGCGCCACCAGGGTGAAGGTGGCGATCGGTGAATGTGTCAATCGGTGAAGGTAGAGCGAGATGAAATGAGGTGAGAGCCGCACGATCGCCCCTCATCCCACGGGTGACTCGCCGCCGGGTTCAGGCGATGATTGTGCCGGCACAGCAGACTCGGCGAGCCTGCAAGGCACGCCGTCCTGTGCCTGTCCGCCTGCCCCGTGGCCCCACGGCCTCGGGCAACACCCCCACCCGACGGAATCACCGCTCATGCCCGTTCGCCCCGTTCATCTTCTGCCCCTCGTCCTCGCCGTGGGGAGCACCTCCGCTCAGGCGGCCTCCGCGCCAAAAGACGCCGACCGGACTACCGTCGAGCAGCAGAGTAGCCGATCCTGCGAAAACCCGACCATGGACCAGCAGATCGAGGCACTGATGGATCACCACGGCATCCCAGGCGTGTCGGTGGCACTGGTCGACCACGGCAACATCTGCCTGAGCCACTACGGCGTCGCCAGCAGGGAGTCCTCGACCGACGCCGCCGTGAACGACGACACCCTGTTCGAGATCGGCTCGGTCAGCAAGACCTTCACCGCGGCGCTGGGCGCCTGGGTCCAGCAAGGCGGAGCCTTTTCCCTGAGCGACAGCGCGGCCAGCATCGAGCCCGACTTCGAGGGTCGACCGGTCGGCGAAGTCAGCATGCTAGAGCTTGCCACCTACACCGCCGGAGGCTTCCCGCTGCAGTTTCCCGCAGGCGTCGACGACGCCAACATCCATGACTACTTCTTGAATTGGCAGCCGGACTTTGCCGCCGGCACCAAGCGACTTTACTCGAACCCCAGCATCGGCCTGTTCGGCCTGCTCGCGGCCCAAAGTGAAGGCGTGAGCTTTGCTGAGCTGATGCAGGACAGCGTGCTGCCCACGCTTGGCCTCGACGCCACCTGGCTTGCGGTGCCCGACGACCAGGCCAGCCGCTACGCCCAGGGCTACAACGGCGACGACCAGCCGGTGCGCGTCAACCCCGGCCCGCTGGACGCCCAGGCCTACGGCATCAAGACCACGGCACGGGACATGGCACGCTTCGTTCAGGCCAACATCGACGCCCATCAGGGCAACGAAGGCAATCAGGACGACCAGCGCATGGCGCAAGCCCTGCTGGCCACCCACCAGGGCTACGCCGCCGTCGGCGAGATGCAGCAGGGACTCGGCTGGGAAAGCTACGCCCTGCCGACGACCCTCGATACGCTGCAAAACGGCACCACCGCAGAGATGGCGCTGGAGCCCCAGCCCGTCACCATGCTCGAGCCGTCAGGCGAGCCACAGCCACAGCGCTGGTACCACAAGACCGGCTCCACCGGCGGCTTCGGCGCCTACGCCGCCTTTATGCCGGCGCGCCAGCAGGGCATCGTCATCCTCGCCAACAAGCGCTACCCCAACGGCGAGCGCGTCGAAGCCGCCTGGCGGATACTGGAGACGCTGGAGCAGTAAGAACGAAAAAGTGCTTGAACCCGGTGCCGCCCGGGGCAATGAAACAAGGAGCGAAGCAAGGGCGAAGCACGGGGCTGTGCAAAGGCAATACATGGGACAGAGAAGCGACTACGACCGGTGGTAGGCACTAACCGAGCCAACCAATGAAACCAGACGGCCTGGGCGCTGGATTCTCCAGCCCTCAGGCCCTGAAAGCCGCAGCACAAGCACCGGGGGGCAGCGCTTGGAAAAGACGATAGCTTGTCTGACTCGCAGAAAGCGTCAGGGAGCGTCGGCTCGCAGCGTGAAGCCAAGGGCTTTCATGACCTTCATGACTGTCGCAAAACTTGGGTTCCCATCGGCCGAAAGCGCCTTGTAAAGCCCTTCGCGGGTCAGGCCGGTATCGCGCGCCAGTTGCGTCATGCCTCGCGCTCGAGCGATATCGCCAAGCGCCGCCACGACGAGTGCGGGATCTCCTTCTTCAAGGCAAGCCTCAAGATACAAGGCCATGTCTTCTTCCGTCTGCAGATGGTCAACGACATCCCACTTCTGAAGTGTGCTCATGGTGCCTCCGTCAGCTCCCTCGCCAATCGCTTGGCGAGTTCGATATCTCTGGCCTGACTGGACTTGTCGCCGCCTACCAGCAAAATGATCAGTTCGTGCCCCTTCTGAACGAAATACACTCGGTAACCAGGCCCGTAATGGATCCTCAGTTCCGAGATCCCCTCACCGACAGCCTCACAGTCACCGACGTTACCCAGTTCAACGCGCCGTAGCCGAGCCAGTATCCTGGCCTTGGCCCTGGGATCTCGCATCTTGGCGAACCAGGCAGCATAGGTCTGCGTCTCGCGGATCATATTCATACCATCAAGTGTTAACCATAGCTAACACCTTGACAAATTTTTTGCTCGGCGTACCACTGCCTTCTCCCAATGACCTAAACGCCCCCCTTGGGGCTGGTACACTACGCGCCCTCTCCTACCCGACCTCTTGATGCCGATGACTGACCGAGATCCTCCGGCCCAGGCCCTCCGCTTTTCCGTGGCGCCGACGATCGGTCGGAGATAAAGCCCACAATCACGGGCTTGCCCGGGGTCGTGTACCAAAAATGTACCAGCAAGAAAAAGTGGCACGGACCTCCATCTGCAAAGTTTTCCTCGCTGCTCCAATTTGGCGGTAGAACGCAAGGCCAGGGGCAGACTGCGAAGCACCTCTGCTCCGGCTCGTACCCGCCGCACCGTCACCACACCAACAATGAAAACGCCCCCTTGGGGCTGGTACACTACGCGCCCTCTCCTGCCCGACCTCTTGATGCCGATGACTGACCGAGATCCCCTGGCCCTGGCCCGCCGCTTTTCCGTGGCGCCGATGATGGACTGGACTACCCGCGACTACCGCGTGTTCGCACGCACCCTGACGCGCCGGACGCTCTTGTACACCGAGATGGTGACCACTGGTGCGATCCTTCACGGGCGTCCGCGCGAGCGCTTCCTCGGCTACGACGAGGTGGAGCATCCACTGGCGTTGCAGCTGGGGGGCAGCGATCCGGGGGAACTCGCCGAGTGCGCGGCGATCGCCGAGGAATGGGGCTACGACGAGGTCAATCTCAACGTGGGTTGTCCCAGCGACAGGGTCCAGAACAACCTGATCGGGGCCTGCCTGATGGGGCATCCGGACAAGGTGGCGCTGGCGGTGGCGACGATGCGCGAGGCGGTGTCGATTCCAGTGACGGTGAAGTGCCGCATCGGGATCGACGATCAGGACGAGGACGCCGATCTCGAGCGCTTTATCACCCAGGTGGCCGACGCCGGCTGCGAGGTGTTTATCGTGCACGCGCGAAAGGCCTGGCTGCAGGGGCTTTCCCCCAAGGAAAACCGCGACGTGCCGCCGCTGAACTATCCTCGGGTGCATCGCTTGAAGACCAGTCGCCCCGATCTGCATATCGGAATCAACGGCGGCATCAAGAGCCTCGAGGAGTGCCAGACGCAGCTTGATCACGTCGACAGCGTGATGGTGGGTCGCGAGGCCTACCAGAATCCCTGGCTGCTGGCCCAGGTGGACCGCGCGATCTACGGCGAGCCGGGGCCGGCTGAGAGTCGCCACGCCGCTGCCATGGCGCTACGCCCCTACATCCAGCGTCGCCTGGAAGAAGGGGCCAAGCTCAACCACATCACCCGCCATCTGCTCGGCCTGTTTCAGGGCTGTCCCGGCGGGCGCCGCTTCCGTCGCCATCTGTCGGAGAACGCTCATCGCGACGGCGCGGGCCTGGCGGTGTTCGACGACGCCCTGGGCCTGGTGCCGGAGCCCGCCACCGTCTGACAAATGGCTGCACCACACTCCGCTGCACGGGCAAACCTGCCCTGCAAAAAAGACAACGGCCGGCGATCTGCTCGGCCGTTCTGTTTCGGGCCCGGGGTTAGGGTCTCGATCCTCATCAAGCCCTCTGGCCATCTGTCTCGCTACCCCTGCCGCTTCCTCTAGCTCTACCGCGCCCCCTACCGCTACCCACACGCCTCCAGGTCAGCGAGCGTTCACCCGTATGTGCAACCTTGGCTCCTGGGTGAACCGCTTCACGCCTTGAGGCCTAGTAGAGCGAATCGGGCGGCGGCTCCAGGCTTGAATGGAAGGTCTCGATGGCGCTTTCGGCTTCTTCGATGGCGTCAAAGCGGGCGATATGGAACAACGCCTCGCCTTCGTTGGCCAGGGGCAGCCGGCTCATGCCGATGACGATGCCATCGGCCATGGACAGGATCTCGCCTTCGGTCTCGCCGAAGGGATCGGCGACCTTGCCCAGCACCTGCCCCTTGGCGACCCGGGCCCCCAGGCGCACCTTGGGCCTCAGGATGCCGTCGATGGGCGCACGCGCCCAGCTCGA
>DJIP01000352.1:0-993 GCA_002433675.1 Halomonas halophila | reverse complement strand
TCGAGCCGGCGCATCACCCGCAGCACCCCTCGGACACCGGCGGTGATGGCCCATTCGTCGAAGCGCAGCGCCTCGCCGGCCTCGTAAGTGAGTACTGGCGTACCGCGCGTCTGGGCGTAGTGGCGAAGGCTGCCTTCGCGCAGCTCGGCGTTGAGGATCACCGGCGCGCCGAAGGCATCGGCCATACGCCGGGTCTCCTCGCCGGCATCGCCCAGCTGGGCCCGGATCTGCGGCAGATTGGTGCGGTGAATGGCGCCAGTGTGAAGGTCGATGATGTGGGTCGCGTGATCGACGATCTGCTCGCGAAACAGCGCCGCGATACGCCCCCCTAGCGAGCCCGACTCACTGCCGGGAAAGCAGCGATTGAGATCGCGCCGGTCCGGCAGATAGCGAGAGTGCTGAACGAAGCCGAAGATATTGACGATCGGCACCGCGATCAGGGTGCCGCGCAGACGGTTGATCTGGCGCGAACGCAGCAGACGCCTGACGATCTCGACGCCGTTGATCTCGTCGCCGTGGATGGCGCTGCACACCAGCAAGGTGGGGCCAGGCTGGCGTCCGTGAACGACCTCCACCGGAATATCCAGCGGTGCATGGGTGTAAAGTTTGGCCACCGGCACGTCGATCTGGGCACGCGTGCCCGGCTTGACGGTAATGCCGGCCAGTTCGAAGGGGGCTCTTGCCATGGAAGTTCCTTAGTCGCCATGCCGTGCCGTCGAAAACTCGACAGCACCTGTCGTCCTTATACCTTTGTGACGTCGCCAAAACGAGCCCAATTTACCTCAGTGCGCGTATCGATGCCGCTGATCTCGCGGGGCCAGTCCGGTAGAATACGCGGACTGACCCACCGCCGGAGCGCCCCGCCCCCATGGCCCGCCGTACCAAGCAAGAAGCCGCCGCCACCCGAGCCGCACTGCTCGATGCCGCCGAGGAAGTGTTCCTCGAGCGCGGCGTCTCGCGCGCCTCGCTCGAGGTCATCTCGCGACGGGCCGG
>DJIP01000055.1 GCA_002433675.1 Halomonas halophila | reverse complement strand
TTAACGCCGTATTACCGAGCGCAGGCACTTTTCAGACGAGCCCTAGAAGGGGAGGTGGAACGAGGCCGTAATCATATTCAGATGCTCAAGTTCGGGGTCGTTGACCTCCTCGAACTCGACCTGGCCGATCCAGCTGCGGGTCATCCAGCGGGCCCCGAGACCCTGGACCCGGGTGGAGCCACTGGTGGAATCAAAGGTGTTGCGACCGGTGACCGGATCGCTGACCCACTGGGCCATGCCGGTCTTGCCGTAGACGCCGAAGTGGCCGACACGGAAGCCGGCGACCAGGCTGCCTCCCAGGCTGGTCACGTCCTGAACATGCTGGCTGTCGCTGGACGACATGGGTACGTCATCGCTTTGTCGATAGCGCAGCTCGGCCCCCAGGTCCCAGCCGCTTTCCTGCTGTGGCGCCATGCCGGCGGTCAGGCGGAAGCCGGAGGTGTAGCCGTCGGGGGTGTGGACCTTGTCGCCCTGCACCAGGACGCCACTGTCGAGCCTGACGATTTCCTGGCCCATGCCGGAGAAGGCCGGGGTGGCCGAGTGGGCAGCGTCGTTGTCGGCCAGGGGGTCGGCAGCGTCTTCGCTCGCCAG
Organism: Halomonas halophila; assembly: GCA_002433675.1. GTDB lineage: Bacteria > Pseudomonadota > Gammaproteobacteria > Pseudomonadales > Halomonadaceae > Halomonas > Halomonas salina_B. The sequence continues at coordinate 6,193 of DJIP01000055.1, read as the reverse complement.
GACAGGGGCCGAGAAGGCGGCAAGGGACAGGGCGGCAACGGACAGGGCCGCAAGCAGGCCCGCCAGCAAGGTGTGCGACGTCGGGCGTCGAGCGGTGAGAGAGGGCAAGCGACAAGCAGTCATCATGGCTGTCCTGGCGGAATAGCCTCCGCGGGTGGCACCTGATCGATCATGCTTCGGTTTTATTCAAGGGCTCGGCTCTCAAAAATTGACCTCGGCGCTCACATTCAAACGCGTCTCTCAACTTTTAACGTGCCTCTCAACTTTTAACGCGTCTCTCAATGCCAGACGCGTCTCTCAATGCTGAACGCGACTCACATTGAGCGCAGTTGATCGAGAGCACGGCGCGTTGTGAACGCAGTTCGTAGTGAACATGGCTCACCGAGGCAAGACCGTATGTGGAGAGACGGACTTGTTCGAGGGCCGGCCCGGCTAGGCGATCCGCGTCGAAATTCAGGTGGGGGGCGAATCACTGCCAACCGTTAAAATAGCAATCGCTTTTGTGTACCGCCAGCCTGGGCTTGTTCGTTTCAGGCATTCAGAAAGCGCCAATGCGCATCGAGCTGGGGGCAAGGGAGGCCCATGCGAGCGGCGGCCTCGCGCAGCGGGCCGAGGATGGCGTCGTGTTCGGTGGGTCGGCCGGCCTCGATATCCTGCAGCATCGAGGCACGGTTGGCGGCGGTCCGCTCGATGACCTGCCAGACCAGGGCGTGCCAGGCGCGGGTGCCATCGTTGACGTCGCTGGCCGCAACGTCGCTGGAGCGAACGTCGATGGCGGGCGCGGGGATCCCCAGCGCCGCCAGGATCTGCGCCACTTCATCGACGGTGGCGTCGACCATGTCGCGGTAAGGATGCGCGCGTAATTCGCCATTGCGAAGCCGGTAGCGCGCCACCAGCGGGTTGATAGCGGCGTTCACCGCCAGCTTGTGCCATAGCCGGGTGGCGATGTCGTCCACCGCCTCGGTGGCCAGGCCGGCGGCGCTCAGGGTGGTGGCCAGCGACCTGGCCAGGGCTTGGGTCTGGAGAGCGTGAGTCCGGAGGGCTTGGGTACGCGTGCCGTTGCCTTCGTCCAGTGGACGGTCGAGGCCACCGTCGAGGTGTCCGATGAGGGTCTGCCCCTGGCCGGCGTGGACGACGCTGTCGTCAGCCTCGATAAAGGCGCCCTCGGTGGTGGAGGCGCACAGCACCGGCCCGCTCCAGGTGTCGGTCAAGGGTCGCTGCACGCGCAGCCCGTTCTGCCATAGCACCAGCGGTGTGGTGGCAGGCAGATGGTCGGCCACCGCAGCGAAGGCCGCGCTGGCCGCGTAGGCCTTGGTGGTCAGCATGACCCGGTCGACTTCGACGCAGGCAAGGCGTGGCTCGGTGGTGGTGGCAAGTTCCAGTCGCTGGGTCGTGCCATCCGGTGAAGTCAGGGTCTGGATCGTCGGCAGCGGCCGCCGCCCCAGCAGGCGCACCCGCTGGCCACCGGCGGCGAGCCGACAGGCCAGCAGGCGTCCGATGGCCCCGGGACCAATGATCAGTGTGGTCATGTGGTGCTGCCTTTGCGGGGAGTGCGGCGCTTGCCTCCAGCGCTGCGGCGTGGCGCTTTCGTGCGACGGCCTCGCTTGTTGGCGGGGCCAGCTTCCGGCGACTCGCCCTGGGCGGCGCCGAGAGCTGCGCTCAGCCGCTGACTGTCGGCGCTACCCACCAGCGAGCGGAGATCCTCGACCAGTTGGGCGACGAAGGGTTCCGGTTCGGCCTGGGCCTCGGCGATCCCTTCCAGCCGCTGCTCCCACAGGGCGGTGCGCTCCGGGCGGCTGACCGCTTCCGGCAGGGAGTGGATCAGGCCCACCCCCAGGCGTGTGGCGCGCAGCGCCTTGGCCTTGCGCACCAGATAGCCGCGCTCCAGCAGCGTCTCGATGATGCCGGCGCGGGTGGCCTCGGTACCCAGACCGTCGGTTTCCCTGAGGGTACGGCGTACCTCGGGGTCCTCGACATAGCGGGCGATGTTCATCATGGCCTTGATCAGGCTGGCATCGGTAAACGGCTCCGGCGGGCGCGTCTCACGCTGTTCGACCTGGGCCTCCAGTGCCTGACAGGCCTCACCCTCGACCAGCGCCGGCAACGGCGGCGGCTCGTCACGGGTGGTGAACAGGGGCTTCCAGCCCGGCACCAGCAGCGTCTGGCCAGAAGCCTGGAAGCGCTCGTCCAGCAGGCGGAACTCGGCCTTCACCTCCTGGGTTTCCAGCGCCGGATAGAACTGGGCCAGGACGTTACGGGCGATCAGACGGTAGACGTCGGCTTCCTGACGCGACAGGCGCTCGGCAATGAAGGGCTTGCCGGTGGGGGCAAGGGCGTGGTGGGCGCCGACCTTGGCGTCGTCGAAGGCGCGCGAGCGAAGCCCCATGTCGGCGTTGGCCAGCCAGCCGGCCAGGGTGGCGTCATCGCGACAGGCGCTGGCCAGTTGGCCCGGCAGGCTGGCCAGGTGTTCACGCGGCAGGTAGCGGCAGTCCGAGCGTGGATAGGTGATCAACTGATGGCGCTCGTAGAGCCGCTGGCAGATGTCCAGCACCGCCTTGGCCGAGAGCCCGTGGCGGCGTGCCGCATCGACCTGCAGCGCCGACAGCGAGTAAGGCAAGGGCGGCGGCTGGCGACGACGACGGGAGTCCACGCTGCTCACCTGGCCTTCGGCACCGGGCAGGCGCTCTGCCAGTGTCTGGGCGGGAGCTGGGTCGAGCAGCCGACCGCGCTCGTCCAGGCGATGGGACTCGCCGGGGACCCACCAGGCCTTCAAGGTGCCGGCGCCGACGCGCAGGTGAGCCCACAGCACATAGAAGGGGTAGGGCGTGAAATGACGGATCTCCTCATCGCGGCGCACCACCAGGCCAAGCACCGGCGTCTGCACGCGTCCCACCGACAGCACGCCATCGTGGCCCGCCTGGCGGCCGATCAGGGTCCAGGCGCGGGTCAGGTTGATGCCGTACAGCCAGTCGGCGCGGGCGCGGGTCTGGGCGGCGCGGTAGAGGGCGTGATACCTGGCATTGTCCTCGATCCGCCCGAGTGCACGAGCCACCGCAGGCCGGTTGAGGTCGTTGATCAGCAGGCGCTGGACGGGGCCCTTCCAGCCCAGGTGCTCGATCACCTCCTGGACCAGCAGCTGGCCCTCGCGGTCGGGGTCGCCGGCGTGTACCAGCTGGCGTGCCTGTTTCAGGCGTGCACGAATCACCGACAGCTGACCGCGGGCCTTGGGCCTGGGCACCAGCTTCCACTGGCCGGGCACGATGGGCAGGTGGTCGCGTCGCCAGGGCTTGAATGCCGGGTCGTAGGCGTCCGGTGGGGCCTGCTCCAGCAGATGTCCAAGACACCAGGTGACCTCGGTGTCTCCGACGGACAGGTAGCCGTCTTTCTTCTGTGCTGCTCCGGGCAGCGCCTCGGCGATGGAGCGAGCCAGGCTCGGTTTTTCCGCAATGATCAATCGCATAGCGCACCGGTGCGGGTGAATCGTCTGGATATTCTTCCAGTATGTGTGATGAGATGCCAGGTGTACCATGGAGTGAAAAGTGTACAAGTCCTATATCATTTTTGTGTGCAGATGCGGGTACGGTGACCGTCCCATGACGCGCCGCCCTCCCGGTGAGGCCAGCGTTGCCAGCATCTTGCAGGGCGCCCGTAGGGGCAGGAGGCAGCATGCGTCAGTCAGGCCGCACACGCCGGATGCTCGGGCTCTCCGCTCGTACCGGCTCGACCCTGTTGCGCTCGAGAATCGGCGGCAAGGCCGATTGGCAGGCGCTCGGCGAGTCGCTGTTTGAAGGCCTGTCCGAGCTCAAGGGGCCGGCGATGAAGATCGCGCAGGTCATGTCCCAGTGGGATGACCTGCTGCCTCCGGCCCTTGCCGAGGAACTGGCCCGTCTGCAGAAGGACGCCACGCCGGCGCTCTGGGACGAGATCAAGGTCGCGCTTGAAGCCGAGCTTGGTGACCTCGATGCCCTGTTCGACGAGATAGAGCCCGAGCCCTTTGCCAGCGCCTCCATGGGACAGGTGCATCGGGCCCGGACTCGGGACGGTCGTACCCTGGTGCTCAAGGTGCAGTACCCGGGGCTCGATCGGGTGCTGGAACAGGACCTGGTGCAGGTCAGAAGGATGTTGCGACTGGGGCGCTGGCTCAAGGTGTCCCAGGCGCGCCTCGATGCGCTGTTCGACGAACTCGCCGATGGACTGCGCCGTGAGCTCGACTATCGCGCCGAAGCGGACGCACTGGAGCGCTACCGGCGGCGCTATGCCGACCATCCCGATCTGGTGATGCCGAAGCCCGTAAAGGAACTCAGTGGTCCAAGGGTGCTGGCGATGGAGTACCTGCCGGGGAGGCCCTTGCGTGATCTCGAAGGTGCCGATGATGCCCTGCGCCAGCGGGTGTCGCGCACCCTGGCGGACTGGATCACCGAGGAGCTGTTCACCCACCACGAGCTGCACGCCGATCCCCACGCCGGCAATTTCGCCGTCGATGATCAGGGCCGGCTGGTGGTGTACGACTTGGGCGCGGTGATCGCGGTCCCGCCAGAGCGGCTGGCCGGTCTGGTGGCACTGCTGGGGGCCACCCTGGACGGCGACCCCATGGCCATGGATGAAGCCGTGCGCGGGCTCGGCGGTCGACAGGGAGAGGGCGCGCCGCTGGCGCTGTATCGCGAATCCGCGGAAGCGGTGTCGCCGCTGTTCGCACCCGGTGAGCAGGACTTCGGCGATGTACGGGTGCATCGGCGTCTGCGCGAGCTGAGCCCCCGGGTGTGGGGCGCGCTGGACCGCCTGCAGCCCCCTGCCGGCATGCTGTTGCTGGCGCGTACGCTCAATGGTCACTACTGGAACCTGGTGCGGCTCGAAGGGCGCCTGGACATGCATTCACGGAGTGCACAGTTGCTGGATGCCTACGCCGTCTGAGGCGCGGGTCTGCCCAGCCGGGGCATGCACTGTTAGACTGTGCCGTTTTCAATTTCGGGGAGATAGCGATGCTGGCGTTATGGGTGGATCAACTGCTGGGTTTTGCCGCGGGCGCCCTGGCAGCCATTCGGCAGGATGAACGCTATCCGAGCTTGATGAGCTGGGCGCGCGAGGAGGGTCCTGCCTGCGTGGGCGGTGACAAGGCCCTGGCCCAGGCGCTGGCTCCCGAACTGTGGTCCCAGACGCCGCTGGCGCGCCTCGACTTCGCCTGTGAAACCCTGGCACGCCCTGGACGCAACGAGCCTTGCTGGTGCGACTCTGGGCGCAAGATGAAGCAGTGCTGCGGCGCCGTCAGCCTGCCCGGGCACCTGCCACCTCATCTGATGTGGATGCTGTCGCTGCGGGAGTGGAAAGGGGAGACGCTGAAGGCTGCCCTGGCCAGTGGTCGCGCCCCCGCTCAGGCGTTGCTGGAGGCGGGGCTGATCGCCGCCGAATCGGGTCAGCGCGGTCGTGCCCAGCAGATCCTCGAGTCATTGTTCGACAACGCCGACTGGGAACGCCTGCCGGAACAGGCCGAGCCCGCCTTCGAGATCCTGCTGGACCTTTTCCAGGAGCGCGGTTTCCATCGCAAGCGCGAGGCGCTGCTGGACGAGGTGCTGGAGCGGGGACCGATGTTCCTGCGCGGCGTGGCGCTGGAGCGGCTGTGCCTGATGCACCTGGACAACGACGATCTCGACAGCGCCCGCTCCGCCTTCGTGCGTGCCCAGCAGGCCCTTCCCGATTCGCCGACCCTGGCCTATATCGAGGCCATGCTGTTGCTCCACGAAGGCCACGACGAGGAGGCCATGGAGCGCTCGCGCTTCTGGCTACGCCGGTTGACCCGCCAGGGTGATCTCGACCCCGACCAGTTGCAGTTCCTGGCGGACCTGGCCGACAACCCCGGCGCTACCCTGGCCGATCAGCTGCTGTGCGCCGAAGAGGACCTCGGCGAGCCCCTGGTCGGCCTGCAGACCCTGCTGGCGGAGCTGCCGCCGCCGCCGCCGATAAAGGTGGTGGAGGAGGACGGGCAGTTGCTGTATCGCTCCACGGCGCGGGAGGACACGCTGTTCGCCGCCTTCCAGGAAGGTTTCCAGGTCGACGTGGATCCCGATGCACCGATGGGTTTCCTCGGGGACCCCTGGTTCAATGCCGCAGCCTGGTTGCCGGCGCTGTGTGCCAACCCCGAACAGCTTGATTCACCGGCGGTGCTGCAGTCGGTGTCGCTGGCGCTGACCAGCCGTTT
>DJIP01000164.1:14901-15248 GCA_002433675.1 Halomonas halophila | reverse complement strand
CACGCCAACAAGCCGGGCAAGAAGATATTGATGTCCGGCGGCGGGCGCTGCAACTTCACCAATATGGCGACGACCCCGGCCAACTTCTTCTCCGCCAATCCCCACTTCTGCATCTCGGCGCTCAAGCGCTATCGCCCCGAGCACTTCGTCGAGCTGGTCGAACGCCACGGCCTCGAGTACGTCGAGAAGGCGCCGGGACAGCTGTTCTGCGCGGACTCCGCCAAGGATCTGCTTCAGGTGCTGCTGACCGAATGCGACTGGGCCGGCGTGGAGCTGCGCCTGAAGACCAGCGTCGAGCGCATCGAACGCCAGGGCGAGGGCATGCGCCTGGCCACCTCCGCCGGGCG
>DJIP01000164.1:0-14524 GCA_002433675.1 Halomonas halophila | reverse complement strand
ACCGGCTTTGGCTACGATATCGCCCGTCAGTTCGGCCTGGAGGTCACCGAGACCCGGGCGGCGCTGGTGCCCTTTACCCTGACCTCCCAGTGGAAGGAGCGGGCGGCGGCGCTTGCCGGGGTGTCCACCGACGTCGTCACTCGATGTCGCGGCGGCGAGTATCGTGAACCCTTGCTGTTTACCCACCGTGGGCTGTCCGGTCCCGCCATGCTGCAGATCTCCAGCTACTGGCAGCCCGGCGACCACCTCGAGATCGACCTGATGCCTGGCAAGGACGCCTTCGAGGCGCTGTGTCAGGCCCGCCGCGCTACCCCCAAGCGTCGCTTGTCCACCTGGCTGTCCGAGCACTACCCCAAGCGCCTGGCCCAGTCCCTGGTGGAGTGGCAGGGCGATGACGGCGTACTCGCCGAGCGCTCCAACGCAAGCCTCGAAGCCTGGGCGGACTTTCTCAACCGCTTTCGCATCAAGCCCGCCGGCACCGAAGGCTGGCGCACCGCCGAGGTGACCATGGGCGGCGTCTGCGTCGACGCCATCTCGTCGAAGACCTTCGAGGTCCAGGGCCTGCCCCAGCTGCGCTTTATCGGCGAGGTGCTCGATGTCACCGGCGAACTCGGCGGCTACAACTTCCAGTGGGCCTGGGCGTCGGCCGTGGCCTGCGGCCAGTCGGTGTAGACGCTTCGTCCCCCCCTGCCTACTCGTGCGACGGCAAGGCCTCCATCTCGCTGACCAGATGGTCGATAAAGCGGCGGATGCGGATCGGCAGGTGATCGGCGTAGGGGTAGACCGCGTAGATGTCGGCGTTGGGTAGCTGGTAGTCCGGCAGCACCCGTACCAGGCGTCCCTGCTCCAGATGTTCGTGCACGTCCCACTCGGCGCGCACGGCGATGCCGTGGCCGCGAATGGCCCAGGTCAGCACGCTCTCGCCGTCGTTGGCCGACAGGTTGCCACGGACCTTGACCTGATGGTGACGCTCTCCCCGGGTGAAGCGCCAGTTGCCGTAGGTGTCCTCGTTCTGTCTGAGCACGATGCAGTTGTGTTCGCTCAATGCTTCCGGGGTGTCGGGATGCCCGTGTTTCTTCAAATATTCGGGTGATGCACAAAGCAGACGTCGGTGGGAGGCGATCTTTCTGGCATGCAGTCCCGAGTCGGGAAGGGTGCCGAATCGGATGCCGATATCGAAGGCATTTGCCACCAGATTAAGCGGGTGATCCGAGAGGTGAAGCTGACAGTCGATATCGGGGAATTGTTCGACGAAAGATGCGACGAAAGGAGCAATATGACGTCGACCGAATCCGAAGGGGGCGTTGATTCTTATCTGTCCCGAGGCTTCGTCGGCGTTCACCTTTAGTGCATGGTGAAGCGCTTCCATGTCGGCCAGCATGCGCTTCGCGTAGCGCAACATGACGACCCCGTCCGGGGTCAGACTCATGGCTCTCGGGGTGCGGTAAAAAAGCTGGGTGTCCAGGGATTTTTCCAGATTTGCCAAGCGCTTGCTGGCAGCAGCCGGGGTGATGTCGAGATCCTTTGCGGTGCGCGACAGGCTGCCCGCTTCACACAGGATGACAAAGAATTCGAGGTCGGCAAGCGATTTCATGGTTAACCCAGGCGTCATGGTAGCTTCAACCGCCAGTCTATTGCCGCCAATTGTCCCTGTCACCTAGCCTTCGTGAACCCGGCAAGACCTCCGGTTTACAGAATCTTCAGTGAGGTGACAGCAGATGAGAACGCATAAGGTGGCGGTGATTCCCGGTGACGGTATCGGCCTTGAGGTCATCGAGGCAGGCAAGCAGGTCATCGAGGCGCTGGCCAAGAAGAGCGGCGACTTCAACTTCGAATTCGAGGACTTCGACTGGAGCTCGAAGCGCTATCTGGAACAGGGCGAGTACATCCCCGAGGGTGGCCTGGAGAAGCTCGCGAAGTTCGACGCCATCTACTTCGGCGCCGTGGGCAGCCAGGACGTGCCCGACCACGTGTCGCTGTGGGATCTGCGCCTGGCCATCTGTCAGGGCTTCGATCAGTACGCCAATGTGCGCCCCGCCCGGGTGCTGCCGGGCGTGAAGAGTCGTCTCGAGGGCGCCGACAAGATCGACTGGGTGATCATCCGCGAGAACAGCGAGGGTGAGTACTCCGGCAACGGCGGCCGCGTGCATCAGGGGCTGCCCGACGAGATCGGCACCGAGCTTTCCATCTTCTCGCGCAAGGGCATCGAGCGGATCCATCGCTTTGCCTTCGAGATGGCCCAGAGCCGCCCGCGCAAGAAGTTGACTCTGGTGACCAAGTCCAACGCCCAGCGTCACGGCATGGTGCTGTGGGACGAGGTGTTCTTCGAGGTGGCCAAGGACTTCCCCGAGGTCGAGATCGATCGTGAGCTGGTCGATGCGGTGACCACCCGCATGGTGCTCAAGCCCGAGACCTTGGACGTGGTGGTCGCCACCAACCTGCACGCCGACATCCTCTCGGATCTTGCGGCGGCGCTGTCCGGCAGCCTGGGTATTGCGCCTACCGCCAACCTCAACCCCGAGCGCAGCTTCCCCTCCATGTTCGAGCCGATCCATGGCTCTGCCTTCGATATCGCGGGCCAGGGGATCGCCAATCCGGTGGGCTCGTTCTGGACCGCGGCGATGATGCTCGAATACCTCGGCGAGAATACCGCCGCCGAGCGCCTGATGGCAGCCATCGAGCGACTGACCGAGTCCGGCATGCAGACCAAGGACCTGGGCGGCGACGCCATGACCCGCGACGTGACGGCGGCCATCTGCGCCGACATCGAGGCCCACGGCTGAGCCAGAGATCCCCTTCGTTTCCTGCCCCTGCGGGCAGGAGACGATGACCTTGTCCCCGTCGGATGGCATCGATGCCGAAACGCCGACGCGGGATTCGGGGAGGCTCGGCTTTCGAGCAGAGACTCCCCGCTCCACGAGCCCATAGAGAGGCTTGGCAGTAACAATCACAACGCCAAGGAGCAACGCCATGAAATCCCAAACCCTTCTTTTCAGTGCAGTGATCGCTGCGGTGGCGGCGAGCCCGAGCATGGCCGCCGACGACCAGAGTGACTGGCCCCAGAGTGTCACCATCGGCACCGGTAGCCAGGGCGCTACCTACTACATCTACGGCAGCGGCTGGGGCAACCTGGTCGGTGAGCGCACGGGCATCTCGTTCGGCGCCGAGGTCACCGGTGGCCCGGTACAGAACGTCACCATGGTGCAGATGGGCGAGCACGAGTTCGGCATGGTCACCATGGGACCGGCCTACCAGGCCTGGCAGGGCAACAGCAAGCTGGCTCCGGGGGTCGAGCACACCGACGTGCGCGCGGTCTTCCCGATGTACCAGACGGCGCTGCAGGTGATCGCGCTCGAGGACTCGGGCATCGACTCCATCGATGACCTCGACGGCAAGACCGTCGGTATCGGGCCGGCCGGTGGTACCGGTGATCTGTATTTCCCGCAGATCTTCGACAAGCTCGGGATCGAGGCAGATACTCGCAACGGCGGCGCTGCCGACCAGGCCGGTCAGGTCCAGGATGGCCTGCTCGATGCGTTCGCCTTCGCCTCGGGGATTCCGGTATCGGCGTTCAGTCAGCTGGAAGCCCAGGCCGACGTCAACATCTTCTCGTTCTCGCCGGAGGAGAGTGAGCAGTTCCTCGAGGACTTCCCGGCACTCAGCGCCTCGTCGATCCCGGACAGCGCCTATCAGTCGCTGGACGAGCCGACACCGGCGGTGTCGATCTGGAACTTCGCCATCACCCACAAGGACATGCCCGAGGGTCTGGTCTACGAGGTCACCAAGGCCGTGATGGAAGAGCATGAGCGCATGCTCAAGGTCCATGGCTCGGCCAAGGAGACGCTGCCGGAAAACTTCTCCCAGAACAGCTTCATGCCTTGGCATCCGGGCGCCGTGCGCTGGTTCGAGGAGAACGGCTACGACATCCCGGACGATCTGGAAAGCTGAAGTGCTATGGCGCCGGCCGTCTGAGACGGTCGGCCCTTGAAGCTCGTGAGCCGGGGTCCGCCAGGGCCTCGGCCCTCGTGACCTGAGGTACAGCGAGATGACAACGACAAGACAACCGGAGCCCGCCGACGAGGTGGCTCCGCTTCAGACGGTGGTGGCGGATGGCGCCGACGAGCTGCCCCGTGCCCACAACGAGCGCGTCCTCGGCGGGCTGGTCGGCAGGACAGTAATGCTCGGCTGCGTGCTGTTTACCGCGATGCACCTCTACGCGCTGAATATCGCGCCGATCGAGACCTGGACCTTTCGCATTCTGCACATCGCCGGTGGACTGATGGTCGGCTTCGCCATCACCGCAGCGATGTCGGTGGACCCTGAAGGCGGGGCCGGCAAAGGCTCAAGGCCAGCAGGAATCGAACGCTTCGCTGCGCTGATCACGGCACTCGCCAGTGGCTACGCGGGCGCCTGCGCGCTGGCCCTGTGGGGGCTGAGCGAAGGGCCCGGCGTGGCGGTGACCAACTGGCTGCCGCTGCACCTGGCGGTGGCGCTGGCGATCGCCAGTGTGGCGGGGGTGGTATCGAGCTGGTGCTTTCCCAGTCGTGGTGATCGTATTCACTGGCCGGATCTGGCGCTGATGGTATCGGCGCTGGTGGTGGCGGCCTTTCTGATCTTCGTACTGGGACGCTGGCGCATGGCGGCGGGCACCCCGCTGGTGGGCACCCCTGAACTGCTGGTCTCGGCCAGTGGGGTGCTGTTGATCATGGAGCTGACCCGGCGTATCGCCGGTCTGGCGCTGATCGCCATCACCAGTGTCTTTCTTCTCTACGCCTTTGCCGGGCCCTACCTGCCGGGCATCCTCGAACACGACGGCTACACGGCCAAGCGCTTCTTCACTTACCTGTACACCGACAGCGGGGTGCTGGGGCCGACCACCGCGGTGTCGTCCACCTACATCATCCTGTTCATCACCTTCGCCGCTTTTCTGCAGGCTTCCAAGGTCGGGGATTACTTTGTCAACTTCGCCTTCGCCATGGCCGGGCGTTCGCGCGGTGGCCCGGCCAAGGTGGCGGTGTTTGCCTCGGGTCTGATGGGCATGATCAACGGCACCTCGGCGGGCAATGTGGTGGCCACAGGCTCGCTGACCATCCCGTTGATGAAGCGGGTGGGCTACCATCCGCTCAGCGCGGGCGGCATCGAAGCGGCAGCTTCCACCGGTGGCCAGATCGTGCCGCCGATCATGGGCGCCGGCGCCTTTATCATGGCCGAGATCACCGGCATCCCCTATACCGAGATCGCCTTCGCCGCGCTGATACCGGCGGCGCTGTACTTCCTCGCCATCTATCTGATGGTGGACCTGGAAGCCCGGCGCGACGGCATGCAGGGTCTGCCCAAGGACCAGTTGCCGCTGGTCACCGAGATGCTCAAGCGGGTCTATCTGTTCCTGCCGATCATCATCCTGATCACTACCCTGTTCATGGGCTATTCGGTGATCCGCGCCGGTACCCTGGCGATGGCCAGTGCCGCCGTGGTGTCCTGGTTGACGCCGCACTGGATGGGGCCCAAGGCCTTGCTGCGGGCGCTGGAACTGGGGGCCCGAATGTCGGTGCCCTTGATCGCGGTGTGCGCCTGCGCCGGCATCATCGTCGGCGTGATCTCGCTGACCGGCGTCGGTGCGCGTTTTGCCTCCATGCTGCTGGGGCTGGCCGACACCAGCCACTTCCTGGCGCTGTTTTTCGCCATGTGCATCTCGATTCTGCTTGGCATGGGCATGCCGACCACGGCGGCCTACGCGGTGGCAGCGTCGGTGGTGGCGCCTGGGCTTCAGCAGATCGGAATCTCGCCGCTGGTGTCGCACTTCTTCGTGTTCTATTACGCGGTGCTGTCGGCGATCACGCCACCGGTGGCGCTTGCCGGCTACGCGGCGGCGGCGATCTCCAACACCAATGCGCTGAAGACCGCGGCCACCTCGTTCAAGTTCGGCCTGGCGGCGTTCATCGTGCCCTTCATGTTCTTCTACAGCCCCGAGCTTCTGATGCAGGGGGCCTGGTGGGCGATCCTGAGGGTGGCGATCACCGCCGGCATCGGCATCTATCTGCTGGCGGCGGCGCTTCAGGGCTACTTCCTGGCGGCCCCGGCGAATTTGCTCCAGCGTGTGGTGCTGGGGGCGGCCGCCCTGGCGATGATCTCCGGTGGCCTCGTCACCGATCTGATCGGCCTGGGACTGGGCGCGGCGATCTGGGGCGTGCAACGCTGGCGCCACAAGAGCGCCGGTACGCAACCCTCCTGAGGAGCGCAAGCCCGGGGGGAAATCACGCGGAGGCGGCCTACGGGCCGCCTCTTTTTGTGCTACTACCTTTCACGGATGTGGAGGCTTCCTGTTCAAGCGATGCCTGTCCGCCACTTTTTTTCTCAGTCTCCCAAGGGTCCGGGTATCAGCGACGTCTTTCCATGAAGACGACCCCCTGTGGGGGATGTGTATTTCCGAGACCCCGACCGCGAGGAGCGGCCACTTGTCGATTCAAGAGCCCGAAACCCGGGAGCCAACGGATGCAGAACTGGTGAAGGGCGCCGCCGGAGGCGAGCGTGAGGCTTTTGCGTGCCTGCTGTCTCGCCACTACGACCGGCTATTTGCGCTGGCCTGGCGGCTGACCGGCAGCCGCGCCGAGGCCGAGGATCTGACCCAGGACGTCTGTCTTGCGTTGCCGGACAAGCTTATCCGCTTCGACGGGCGAGCCGCCTTTACCACCTGGCTCTATCGTGTCGCGGTCAACGCCGCCCATGATCGACGCCGGCAGCAGGCCACGCGGCGCAAGGCCGCCGAGGGCTGGGAGGCCTGGGAGCAAGACCGACATCGGCGCAATCGACAGCGCGACGATGAACAGCGCTGGCTCGCCAGGGCGATGGCGACGCTGTCGACTGACCTGCGTGACACCGTGGCGTTATCGCTGGGCGAAGGCATGACCCAGGCCCAGGTGGCCGAGGTGCTGGAGGTTTCAGAGGGTACCGTGGCCTGGCGCATGAGCGAGGTGAAACGACAATTGAGCGCGCTGGCCCAGGCGGAGGAGGGAAGATGAGTGATGAGCTGAAGCGCCTCGAACGGGCCCTGTCATCGGCACCCGCGCCGGAGGCGGAGGTGAAGTCCGGGCATCTAAAGGCGGCGCTTGACCGGTTCGATCAACGTCAGGCCGCCGACCAAGAGTCCAGGGCCGAGCCACGTCTCTCGGGGGAAGGTCGCGACGACATCAGGTCGCGGCCGCGTTCACCCCGGAGGGATGCCAGCATGAACCGACCACGCACGCACTGCCCCTTGCATCGTCGACCATCAGTGGCTGCCGCCGCCTCGCTGGCGGCGCTGTCACTGGGTCTTTACCTGCTGTGGCCCCAGGGCCAGGACTTCGACGCCGTGACTGAGGTCGCGCAGGACCCTGGCGTCGAGACAGCCGTCACTTCACCCCAAGCTGTCAGCAGGCCCGAGGTTGTAAAGGATGCCGCCGATAGTGAACGCCAGACGGTCGTAGCGAGCAAGATAGGACAGGTGGCAGACCAGATGACCGGTGACATGCCCCTTGATATGGCCGGCGAGACGGAAAGCAAGGGCGCGGGGGGCGTCACTCAGTTGGCCGAGGCACCGAGGCTCTCTGTGTCGCAATCTTCGTCGCTTTCTTCTTCACCATCGACATCGCTCTCTTCTTCGACATCGATGGAGATGCGCGGCCTGATGCCGAGTCAGGATATTGCACGGATCGCGCCATTACCGAGCCTGGCACCTTCCGTCCAGATGCCCACCGCCACCTCGGAAGCTTATCCGGAGTTCGACGCCTCGAGTGTGAGGGTGACCGCCGAGGCGCCGGTGTCGACCTTCTCGGTGGACGTGGACACGGCAAGCTACGCGGTGGTGCGTTCCTCGCTGATGCAGGGACAGCTGCCGCCGCCCCAGGCGGTTCGCATCGAGGAGATGATCAACTACTTCGGCTACGACTACCCCCAGCCGGACGCCGAGGCCTTTCGCCCGATGGTCGATGTCTTTGCCTCACCTTGGAATCCCGAGCGCCAACTGGTGCGTGTGGCGCTGCAGGGCAGGGCGGCCACGCCTGGCCCACGTTCGCCGGTCAACCTGGTGCTGCTGATCGACACCTCCGGCTCGATGCGCTCGCCAGACAAGCTACCTTTGCTCAAGCGCTCCATGGCGCTGTTGCTGGGTGAGCTGAATGACGACGACGAGGTCGCCATCGTCACCTACGCCGGCAGCGCCGGGGTGGCACTGGCACCGACCGCTGCATCGAAGACAGAGGAGATCATGCAAGCGCTCGAGAGTCTGGCGCCCGGTGGTGGTACCGCCGGCGAAGCCGGCCTGAGCCAGGCCTATCGGCTGGCGGGGCAGATGAACGGCGAGGACGAGACGACTCGGGTGCTGCTGGCCACCGATGGCGACTTCAACCTGGGGCTGAGTGATCCCGAGGCGCTCGAGCGCTTTATCACCGACAGGCGTGAGGGGGGCGTGTATCTGTCGGTGCTGGGCTTTGGCCGTGGCAATCTCGACGACGCCGTGATGCAGTCACTGGCCCAGCATGGCAATGGCCAGGCCGCCTATATCGACGGTCTGGCCGAGGCGCAGAAGGTGCTGGTGGACCAGCTGGCGGCGTCGCTCGAGCCCATCGCCAACGACGTCAAGGTGCAGGTCGAATTCAATCCGGCGCTGGTGCAGGAGTACCGCTTGATCGGTTACGAGACTCGCGCGCTCAGGCGAGAGGACTTCGGCAACGACCGCGTCGATGCCGGCGATATCGGCGCGGGTCATCAGGTGACGGCGCTCTACGAGATTGCCCCGGTGGGCTCGAGGGCTGCCCTGACCCAGCCATCTCGCTATCAGCAGGGACAGCAAGTGACGGGGGGCCAGCATGACGAGCTGGGGCATCTATCGCTGCGCTACAAGGTGCCGGGGGAGTCGCAAAGCCGCTTGATCGAGACGCCGATCTCGCCAGGCGTGACGGCAGCCGACAGCGAGGCGTCCTTCGCCGCCGCCATCGCAGGCTTCGGCCAGCTGCTGGGTGACGACCGCTACCTGGGTGACTGGGGGTGGGATGAGGCCATTGCGCTGGCCGAGGCCAGCAAGGGCAATGACCCCTATGGCTATCGCGCCGAGGCGGTGCGCCTGATGCGCCTGGCCGGCGGACTGTCGGCCCGCTGAGATTCTGCGCTACTCTTGGATGCATCATCTATTCCTTGTTCAGGAGAGAGTGTATGGCCAAGGCGCTGGGACAACGGCGGCTGGGGGCGGTGCTTGAAGCCGTGATCCTTGAGATGCTCGATGAGGCTCGTCAGGCCTATCCGCGTATCCAGGACCCCGAGGACAGCGAAGGGCTGCACGACTTTCGGGTGGCCTTGAGGCGCCTGCGCAGCACCATCAAGGAGTTTGGCGATCAGCCGGGGTTTGCGATCGACAAGTCGCTGTTGCGCCAGTTGACGGCGCTGGCGCGAGCCACCAATGATGCGCGCGACGGTGAGGTGATGCTGGCCTGGCTCGATAGCGTGGCCGAGTCGACGGGAGCGCCGGAGCGGGGCGCCATCGGCTGGTGGCGGGAGCGCCTGGCGGCGCAGGTGGAACAGGAGTACGCCTCGATCGACGCCAGTGTGGCGGGCTTTCCACTGCTCGACACCCGCCTGCGCGAGGCTGCCGGCAAGGTCGCTGGCAAGGACAAGGGCAAAGACAGCAAGAAGAAGGACAAGAAAAAAGGCAGCAACAAGGCCGTCAAGCAGCCGCGTTTCGGTGACGCCTCGGCGCAGGTACTGACCCAGCTTGGCGATCGCTGGCTTGAGGAGCTTGCCGCGGTAAAAGGGCGCGAGGAAGAAGAGACGCTGCACCGTCCACGTATCACCGGCAAGCGACTGCGCTACCTGCTGCGACCCTGGCGGGAACAGGGCGAGGTCTTCGCCGAGCTCGAGGAAGAGCTGAAGACCTTTCAGGACGCCTTTGGCGATCTCCATGACGACCTGGTCAGGGGCGACGTGCTGACCACGGCGGCGCTCTTGCATACCGAGGAAGAAACACTGGATCGCCTGGAGGCAGCACTCGAGCAGGCCTCACCCAGGGCCACCGCGCCTCGCCATCTGCGCGGCTTCATGCTGCTGCACGCGCACCACGAGGCGCAGACAGAGCAGAACCTCAAGCGAGTGCAAGCGCTATGTCGCAAGCCGCGCCTGGAACGTCTCGAGGCCCGCCTCAATGAGGCCGTTGCACGGATGAAGGCTCCGCAACAGGCCTCGAAATAGACCTCGAACCAGCCCTGGAACCAGCCTTGGAACCAGCCCCCGACCTTAGACCCAGGGCGGGCCTGAGCACCTGCCCCAGGATAAGCCTCGGGCCGTTCCGTTCAGGCCAGGCGCTGTTCGATTTCCTTCCACAGGCCGGCGTAGGCGCGGCACGCTGGAGTGTAGGGGGCGAAGTGGCGCAGCGGGGCGCGCTCCAGCCCCATGCGCTCGACCGCGCTGGCCGCCGGAATGACGCTGGACAGCCGCAGCGGCCAGCGCTGACCGAAGCTTTCCATCACCTCGCGATGCATCGTGCGGCGACGATCGGCCAGGGTGATGAAGGGCCACAACGGGCAGACCAGATCCTGGTCGTCGAGGAAGGTCTCGAGCTGCTCCAGGGTGCGTAGTGAAAGGGTGGAAGGCACCACCGGCACCAGCAGGGCGTCGACGCTGGTGAACATGTTCTCGGACATGTGGGAGAGTGTCGGCGGGCAGTCCAGGATGACCAGATCGTACTCGTCGCGCACCTTGCCGAGGATCTGACGCAGATGGCTGGAGCCCTGATGCTCGAGCAGCTGGTCCATCTCGCGGGAGTCCAGCGAGGCCGGCAGTACATCGAGGCCTTCCACGTTGGTCGAGCGGATGACCTTGTTGAAGGCCGCCTTGCCCTTGACCAGCTTCTCGACGCCACCGCGGATCTTGGGCTTGATCTTCAGATAGAACGTCGTTGCCGCCTGGGGATCCAGGTCCCACAGCAGCACCCTGTGCCCGCTGTGGGCGGCTTCGCAGGCCAGATTGACCGCCGACGCCGTCTTGCCAACGCCCCCCTTGATGCTGTAAAGCGACAACATCCGCATCGCAATTCGCCCCGTGAATTTGATGAACTAGAACAACGACTTTAGCACAGCTTTGTGCAGTGAATGGCGTTGTTGGCCGGGGGATATTGATGTTGCTATGTCTGCGATCTTGGTCGTCGCAGCGACGACCAACCTCTCGTCACTGAAGGCCTGGGCGCTGAAGATCTGGACCGTGAGGAGGAGGCGTCCTGTCAGCGTTTGACCAGGCGCCTGACACGCTGGATGGCGAGCCCGGTTACCACCAGCTTGCGACCCCAGCGGGCCAGTCGGCCTGGGTGGCGCAGCACGGGAATCAGTGCTGTGCCAGCGGCGAGCAGGGCCGGAGTGCGATAGCGGCTGAGGGCTTGCCAGCCGGCGTCGATGCGCTCTCCGGCAAGGTGGAAGCGGCGCGAGGCCAGCAGGATGTCCAGGCGCTGCTGTTCGATGGTGGCCTCGAGTTCGGCCTTGCGCTCGGCGCGAGAGGGGCTCGCATTGCTGTCATCACGGCTCATGGCTACTTTCCCGGACGTGTCGGTAGAAGGATGTCGGCTCATCGACGATGTGGCTCATCGACGTCCGGCCGCATCGATTCTTCGGCAAGCTCTCGATCCAGTGCCAGGTGCTTCAAGGTGCTGACCAGCAGCGTGCGACGGCGTGCCAGGCGCATCGCCGCCAGGGCCAGCCCGACGCCTCCTGCCAGCAGTACTGCTGCGCATACGGCGATGGCGGTAAGCCGGAAGGAGTTCCAGAACAGCACCACGATGAAGGCCGTCAGGGTGGCGATGCCGAGCATCAACAGCACCATGCTCAGTCCCAGCAACAGGGCCAGGGTTACCAGGCGAGCGCGTTCTTCCTCGAGTTCCAGAACGGCGAGACGCAGGCGCGTCTCGCCGGTGGCGATCAGGGTCGAGAGGACCCGCTTGCCCGCCCCGAATAGCCGTTGTGCCGGTCCTTGGCTGTCTGCCATCAGCGCCGCCCGATCAGCATGCCGACGATGCAGCCGACGGCAGTACCGATGCCGATGCTCCTCCAGGGATTCTCGTGGACGTAGCGATCGCAGGCATCGACCTGATCGGTGACGCTGTCACGGGTCTGGCGATAGACGCGCTCACCGGTGGCTTCGAGGCGAGCACGGGTATCCTTCAGTCGCGCCTCTGCCTTGCTGCGCCATTCCTTGACGGTCTCGCTGGAGTCGTCGGCGGTAGCGCTCAGCAGATCCTCGAGGGTGCTCGACAGCTGCTTGAGGTCGTCCCTGAGCTGCTCGGTGGAGGCGCTGGAGCTGCTGGTGTCCGCGTCGCTTGCCGCGCTCTTGGCGTTGGACTTGCTGGCGGTGGTGCTGGAGCTTCGTGTAGCCATCTTGTCTTCCTTTGACGCAGGTGGATTAACGGTACCGGGGATGAATCTTTACCCGTTCATGCTCGCATCAGAATAGCAGTCACGGCAATGGTCCGCGGCCGACCGTGCAAAGATGCACAGTTGGCTGCTGTCGCCCTTAGGGATTGAAGCCGCCCGCGGAGAACAGCGGGTTCATGCTGAAACCGATACCCAGGCGATTGACGCGCTCATCGTAGTCGATAAGGCTCTCGCCGTAGCCGTAGTAGTACTGCACGTGTCCACGCACCTTGCCGAACAGCGGCCAAGAATAGTCGAACTGAGTGCCGTAGTTGCCCTCGTCGGGATTGCCGCGCATCAGCAGGCTGGCTTCGTGGGTATCGAACATCTGCCGGGCCACGGTGATGTCGGCATAGCCCACGTAGTCCTCGATGTCGGGGTTGTCGTCATCACTATCGTCTTCCGGGATACGCCAGAACGGCGAGACCGCCATCGCCCACTCGTCGTTGACCCAGGAAGTGGTGCCGATGACCCGGTTCCAGCTGCGTGACAGCGGATCCGAGCGGCCATTGGACTGGTGATTGAGCGAGATGCGGTTGTTGACGTTGGTCCAGCCCCACAGGCTGGTGTCGTTCTGGAAGTCGATGAAGAACTCGGGCTCGTAGTTGGTCTCGCGAAATGGCGAGGACTCGTCGCTGTTGTAGGCCTGCCACCAGCTCTTCTGGGTGTAGGCGAAGTAGAGGTCGGCGTTGTCGAACAGCACGTCCTCGGCGATGTTGAACTTGGCACTGAACTGAAACTTGAGTTCGGTGTTGTCCATGTCGGCATCGTCTTCACCGGCACGAAAGGCGTCGGAATTCGGGTTGGTGTTGTAGCTGATCGGCAGAATGTAGTTGCGCCGATGGGTGGTGATCGAGAACGGGTTGCTCTCGGACTCCTGTTCCAGCTGACGACGCTGCTCGACGGTCTCCTCGATGGGCTTGCCCGAGGCACGCGCGACGATCTCCTCGGAGGCGGGCAGACCGGTGGTATCGGGGGCTTCGGCGTTGACCATCGATGAAGTGCCGGCACCACTGACGGCTACAGCCTGTGCTCCCTCACGCTCGGCCTCGTCTTCATCGAGTTCATTTTCCAGCTTGGCGAGCTCAGCCTTCAGGGCCTCGATACGCGCCTCCTTGGCCGCGCGCTCGGCGTCGGTCAGGCCGCCGTCGGCGACGGCCTGTCCACTGATGGCAAGCGCCAGCAGGGAAGGGAGCAGGGAGGAACGGACGGCGGGGCGGGTCATAGGGTGAATCCATTCGACAGGTTGAGGCGTTGTTCTACCATGGCGGCGCAGCGAGTCAACTTCGTGGAAGAATCTTGCACTGGATTGCCATACTGACACACTGGGTCGAGAATCTCGCCTCCTCCACGCCGCGACAGGAAGTTCTCTTAAGATGCCCAGCTCGCCTTCTTCGCTGTTTCGAATCCTTCCCCTCTTGCTGGTGTTGCTGCTGTCGGTATTCCCGGTGGTGGCCCAGGAAGCGCCCGAGAAGAGGCTACCGGACAAGGAAGAGCTGCAGTCGCGCCTGGACGAGCGCGTCGCCAATGCCAGCGATCCGCCAAGTGCCGCAGCGCAGGAGGAGATCGATGCACTGTCCGAGGCGATCGACGCGGTAGAAAAATTGGCCGAGGTCGAGCGCGACATGGAGAGTCTCGAGCGGCGTATCGAGGAGGCACCGGAACGGCTGGCGGCGCTGGAGGAAGCGCTGCGCCAGAACGAAGAAGGCGAGTCGCATGATCTGGCTGAGCTTGAAGGGCTGAAGATGCCGGCCGTCGAGCAGCGACTTAGCGACGCGACCCGAGTGCTGCAGTCGACCCAGGATACCCTGACCAGTGTGCAGAGCCAGTTGCTGGGTGCCCAGACGCTCCCGGAGCGGGCGCAACAGGCCATCACCGAGGCCAATCGGGAGATGGACGAGGCGAGGGTCCAGCTTGAAGACCTCAATCGTCGCGACGTGCCGGAGGATGCCCCTTTGCGGGTGGCGGCGCGGGCGCGCCAGGCTCTGGCCGAGGCCCAGCTAGAGCTGCACCAGCGCCAGCTCAATACCAATACACGCATGCGCGAGGTTCTGCAGCAGCGCCTCGCGCTGTTGAAGCTGGAGGCGGCAAGCGAGGAGGCC
>DJIP01000175.1 GCA_002433675.1 Halomonas halophila | reverse complement strand
CGCCACCCCGGTGAAGATGATGCCAAGCACCAGCAGCACCAGGGCGATAGGCGCGAGCATATTGCGCAAAAAGCGCAGCTTCTCGGCGGTGGAGACTCGGTCTTCCTCCGGCATTGGCGGCGCCACCTTGACGTTCAGGGTGCCCCTTAGCCAGCAGTAGAAGGCGTACATGCCGGCCAGCAACAGGCCGGGAATCAGCGACCCCAGGTAGAGCTCGCCCACCGACTGCTGGGCGATGACGCCGTAGATGATGGCCAGGATGGACGGCGGGATGAGGATGCCCAGGGTGCCCCCGGCCATGATCGACCCCAGCGCGATCTCGGGCTGGTAATTGCGCTTGAGCATGGCCGGCAGCGCGATCAGACCCATGGTCACCACCGCCGCGCCGATCACCCCGACCATGGCGGCCAGCAGCGTCGAGGCGATGATGGTGGCGATCGCCAGGCCCGCCTTGAGACCGCCCATCCACTTGTAGACCACATCGAACAGCTCTTCGATGATGCCGGCCTTCTCAAGCACCGAGGCCATGAAGATGAACAGCGGAATGGCCGAGAGCTGGTAGTTGGTCATCATCGGGAAGATGCGCGAAGGCATCAGGTTCAGCATGTGCTGATCGCCCACCAGGTACAGGAACACCACCCCCAGGCCACCCGTCACGAAGGCCAGCGGCAGTCCCGCTACCAGCACCACCATCAGGGTGCCGAACATCAACAGGGTCAGCGCGCCGATACCCACCGTGGACAGCGAGTTCTCCAGGCTGAGCGCCAGGCTCTCGTAGTCGGTCAGGGCGATATTGACGACCTCATAGATGGTGAAGGCGCCGAGGATCACCGCCAGCACCACCAGAATGCTGGCAAATACCGTCGAGCCTTCATGATGCTCGCGGTGGTGACGATAAGCCTGGAGGTCCTTGATCAACTGCGCGATCCCCTGCAACAGCAGCAACAGGGCACCGAAGAACAGCATGAACTTGACCGGGAAGTACTGCACCGCCCATTCGGTGAAGGACACCTCGTTGGCGTAGCTGTCACCGAACCACCAGACGTCGCTGACCGACTGCGAGAAGAAACGCCAGCCGGTGGTCAACAGCGCCAGGGTGAAGATGAAGAAGAAGATCGAGGTGACCAGGTCCAGCGCGGCCTTGTTGAGCGGTGCCGCCCGCTGGTAGAGGATATCGACCCGTACATGCCCGCCCTCGCGCAGCGCGAAGGCACCGGCCAGCAGGTACTGCATGCCGAACATCAGGGTCATCGACTCATGCGCCCAGTTGGTCGGCGAGTTGAAGGCGTAGCGCAGCACCACCTCGTAGGTGAACACGAATGGCGCGATCAGCGACCAGTAGGCCACGTAGCGCCCGGCAAAGCCGGAAATTCGGTCGATGCCACGGGTCACGACATTACCCGGCGCTGCGTAGGCCTGCTCGCTCGTCGCGACGGGGGTCTCGGCGGTATCGCCACCGCTCACCTCACCGCCTCGGCGGAAGCTTCGGTCCACCAGCAGCATCACGATCAGCGGCAGTCCTGCCAGCACCGCCCAGTAGAGCCAGTGCGGCAGAACGAAATCAATCTGTAGATTCATTGACGCTCCTCCGCTGGTCGCCTGGCGTTTCGCCAGGCGACCACGGAATATTCATCGACGTCGACCGGGTCGCCCCGGTCGACACGTGCAGGCCTAGGCGTTGAGCTCGAAGTCCTTGATGTCCTCTTCGGTGATCAGTGCCACCGCCGGATCGAGCATGGTGTTGAGGTGGGCGCGGAACAGCTTGGCCGCGTCCGGATCCTTGTTGGCCCATTCGAACCACAGCGGGATCGCGGCGTCGCGGAAGCGGTCGGCGTCGTCCTCGGACAGGTGGATGATCTCGACGCCCTTCTCGCGGTACTTGGGCCAGGCTTCGGCGTTGGCCTTCTGGATGGCGGCGTAGTGCTCGCGGGAGTAGGCCGCGACCAGGTCATGCATCAGGTCCTTGGTCTGGTCGGACATGCGCTCGTAGACCCGGCGATTGACCGCGATATCCATCAGGTCGACCGCCTGGTGCAGACAGGGGGTGGAGGGCGGCCCCATGATGATGTAGTCGGTCACCTGCCAGAAGCCCAGCTCGAAGTTGACCGCCGCACCGGTGTAGTCGGCGGCGTCGATGGTGCCCTTCTCCAGCGCCGGGTAGACCTCGGAGCCCGGCAGCAGCGTGGTACGCGCACCGATCTTGGCGAAGGTCTCGGCGACGATGCCGCCGGGCATGCGGATCTTCACGCCTTCGAAGTCATCGAAGCTTCTCAGCGGTACCTTGGAGTGGATCAGGTTGAGGTCGTGGTGGACGTAGCCCAGCAGCTCCTGGCCCTGCTTGCGGTAGAGGTCCTTGGCGATGCCAAAACCGCCGTACGCACCGAACATCATGTCCCACTGGTGGGGTACCGACAGGCCCATGGGATAGGCGGTGAGAAAGACGCCGGCAGGCATCTTGCCCGGCCAGTAGACGGTGAACCAGTTCTGGCCGTCGAGCACGCCGTTACGTACCGCGTCGGCCACCTCGAAGGCACCGGCCACGGCCCCGGCCGGGAACGGCTCGATGGTGACCTCGCCGCTGGTGGCCTCGGCGACGCCGGCGGCCCACTCCTCGAAGATGCGGTAGCCGGTGGTGCCGGGCTGCCAGGACGACTGCATGCGGATGCGAATACCCTGCTGAGCCTGGACGTTGCCGACCCAGGGCGCCGCCACCGCGGCGGCGGAGCCGACCGCAGCGGCCTTCAGAAAGCGTCGGCGATCCGGGGTAGCGATGCGTTCGGACAGGGAGGCCGTTGGCGAGGCCGTCTCAAGGTCGTGCTGGGGCTTGTCTAGCCGGGACATGGCATAACTCCTGGTGGATCGGTGCGGTCTCGGTCTGCCGCACCCAGTGTGTTGTTGTTGTCGATCCATGGCATCGTCATGAGC
>DJIP01000331.1:1834-5392 GCA_002433675.1 Halomonas halophila | reverse complement strand
ATCAATACCCAGCGCCTGACCGAGAACCTCGGCGGCCTGCCCACCGAGACCGAGGAGTCGGACATCCCCACCGCCTTCTCCACCGGCCGGGTCGACGCCATGATCACCTCGGTGTCCACCGGCGAGTCGATGGCGGCCTGGGACTATGTCTCCCACTTCTCCGACGCCAACCTGTGGATTCCGAAGAACATCATCTTCGTCAATCAGAAGGCCTTCGATCGCCTGGATGAGGCGACCCAGCAAGCGCTGATGGAAGCAGCGGCCGAGGCCGAGGAGCGCGGCTGGGAGGCCAGCAAGGCCGACATGGAAGGCAGCGCCCAGGCGCTCGAGGAAAACGGCATCAGCATTGGCGAGCCCAACGAGGCGGTGGCCGGCGCCCTTTCCGAGGCCGGCGACAAGCTCTTCCAGGACTGGGAGAGCCGCGCCGATGACCGCGCCAAGGCGCTGATCGAGGACTACCGCGCCAATACCGAATAGCGCTCGGGACGAGCGGTGAGGGTCTTCCTCGCCGCTCGTTCGTTGTCCTGTTCACGGCTCGTCATTCGCAACACAGACCGCCGTGACGCCATGCAAGAAAGGTGCGGTCAACGACTCACGGACAACGTATCGCTCCACTGACGCGGAGGATCGCCCATGAAGTTTCGCCTGATGCCGCTTTACCGCCTTGGGGGGCTGGGTGCGGCCGCCTCCATGGTCGCCATCTGCGCCCTGATCACCATCCAGGTGCTGTTTCGCCTGCTGGATGCCCTGCTGGTGCTGTTCGGCGGCTCGCGCCTCGGCCTCGAGATCACCGGGGTATCGGAACTGGCGTCCTTTCTGCTGGTCGGCGCGACCTTCCTAGGCATGGCCTACACCTTCAGCCACCACGCCCACATCCGCATGTCGCTGGTGATCCAGCGCCTGCCGGCGGCGGTGCGCGCCTTCACCGAACTGTTCTGCCTGGCGGTAGCTTCGGCGCTCAACGCGCTGTTGTGCGTATCGCTGTGGCAGCTGATGCACGAAAGCCTCGAGTTCGACGACGTCTCCTCGGGACTGCTCGCCGTTCCGCTGTGGATTCCCCAGCTGGCGTTGCTGGTCGGCATGGCACTGATGAGCCTGGCCCTGGCCGAAGCGCTGATCGATACCGCCAGACAGGCGCTGACGGCACCGCGCCGCTTCGAGGCCCCGGACGAGGAACCGAGCCATGACTGACCCGAGGAACCTCGTTCGCCTGCAACGCCTGTCTCGCCAGGAGGGCTTGCCGAGATGCTGACGATCAGTCTGGTCACCCTGCTGGCGCTGGCGGTGCTGCTCGGCAGCGGCGTGTGGATCGCCTACGCCCTGCTCGGCACCGGCTTTATCGTGCTGACGCTGTTCTTTCCGCTGGAACCCGGCCCGATCCTGGCCTCGGACTTCTGGGGCGCCAGCTACGGCTGGGACCTGACCGCCCTGCCGATGTTCGTATGGATGGGCGAGATCCTGTTTCGCTCGGGGCTCGCCAATAACATGTTCCAGGCGCTGTCGCCCTGGCTGGGGCGTATTCCCGGACGCCTGTTGCATTCCAACATCATCGGCAGTGGGCTGTTTGCCGCGGTCTGCGGCTCCTCGGCGGCGACCTGCGCCACCGTCGGCAAGATGACCCTGCCGGAGCTTGAAAAGCGCGGCTACGATGACAACCTGGCCATCGGTACCCTGGCCAGCGCCTCGACCCTGGGACTGTTGATTCCCCCATCGATCATGATGATCGTCTACGGCGTGGTCACCGAGCAGTCGATCTCGCGACTGTTCATCGCCGGTGTCGGGCCGGGCCTGATGCTGCTGGGCCTGTTCATGACCTACGTGATCGGCTGGTCGCTGCTGGTAGGCAATCGTCGCGGCGCGGTGGGCAAGCGCGACAGCGACATGCCGCTACGCCAGAAACTGTCGGGAAGCCTGCAACTGCTGCCGCTGCTGGCGTTGATCGGCGGTATTCTTGGCAGCATCTACGGCGGGCTTGCCTCGCCCACCGAGGCCGCCGCCTCGGGTGTCGTGCTGTCGATGCTGATCGCCCGGGCCAACGGCCACTTCAACGCCGCCATCTTCAAAGACGCCCTGTTCGCTGCGGTGCGCACCTCCTGCATGATCGCCTTCATCATCGCCGGGGCCTCGTTTCTGTCCTCGGCCATGAGCTTCACCCAGCTGCCCATGGACCTGGCCGAGAAGATCGGCGCCATGGGTCTGTCACCGGCCTGGCTGCTGGTGGTGCTGACCCTTTTCTTGCTGGTGCTGGGCTGCTTTCTCGACGGTATCTCGCTGATCCTGCTGGTGACCTCGATCATCATGCCGGTGATCGAGACCGCCGGCTTCGATCTGATCTGGTTCGGCATCTACCTGGTCATCGTGGTCGAGATGTCTCAGATCACCCCGCCGGTGGGCTTCAACCTGTTCGTGATCCAGGGCCTGACCGGGCGCGACATCATGTCGATCACTCGCGCCACGCTGCCCTTCTTCCTGCTGATGATCGTGGCCATAGTACTGATGAGCCTGTTCCCGGGCATCGCCACCTATCTGCCCCAGGCGATGAGTGGCTGATGCCTACGACTGCCCTACCCATCAGGCCTGGTGGCGCTGTCTGAGCGTCTCGATCACCTCTCCCAGACGACGCCTGGACTCGCCGTCTGGTTGCTCTGCGACCAGATCATCCAGCACCTGGACCACGTCGGCGTCACGGCGAGCCCGCGCCGCCTTGCCAGTCTTGTCGCCCGCGTCGTTTGCCAGCAGGGCGCAGATCACCCGGTCCAGGGTGCCGAACAGAAAATCGATGCTGTAGCCGGCGAGAAAGCCCAGGGCGGCGCCGCTCAATGCGACCTGTGCGCCCTGATCGGTGGGGATCTGGGAAACGAACAACACGATGGCACCGCCGGACAGTGTGCCCAGCACGATGCGATTGACATGCTCACCGATCCGCGCGGGATCGAAGGTGCGACTGTACAGCCGGGTCGCGGTCACCCGCAGCACAAAGGCGAAGGCCCCGAGGGCACCGTAGAGAAAGGGCTCGGTGTGGCGAAGTCCCTCGTAGATAAAATCGAGGGCGGTATTCCAGTGGGTCCAGTCGAGCCCCGAGGACGGCCGGCCAGTATCGATGGCGTACATCAGCACGTTGGAGCCGATCACCGCCAGCACCACCGCCCCGGTCCACCACCAGAGGCGAATCAGGTACTTGCCGGTGCGGCTGTCGCGCATTCGACCATCGCTGTCCGGGCGCGTCGCCGCCAGGGTACGCGGCGAGATACCCGGGTAGAGCCGGGACAGCCGCCGATAGCAATCCACCACGCCGGCCAATTCTTCGGTGGTCAACAGCTCCTTGCGATCGGTCTTTTCCTTGGCCACGAAGTAGGCGGTCAGGTCGATCTCCGGCGGGTAACCTTCGAACTCCTGGGCGTAATCCAGCAGTGCCGTGGTGTCGTCGAGCAGCTTGCGGATACGCTCTCCACAGCCATCTTCACTGCCATTTCCGTTGCCATTGCCGCTGCCGCTGCCATCGCCGATACCACTGCCGTTGCCGTTGCCATCGCCGATACCACTGCCGTTGCCGTTGCC
>DJIP01000331.1:0-1492 GCA_002433675.1 Halomonas halophila | reverse complement strand
GTTGCCGTTGCCGTTGCCGTTGCTGTTGCCGTTAACATTGTCACTATCGCTGCCGCCGTCGGCATCATCGTCCCTGCGATCGCGACGAGGCCCCTCCTGCTCTGAACTGCTCATCGACAGTGTCCTCCCTCGCTTGCCTGGGTGCGCTCGTCGACCACACAGATCAGGCCGTTGATGGTGTAGCTCTCGCCATCGGTGTGAACGACGATGTGGCGATTCTCGACGTAGGCCCCCAGGTAGCTTCCGCCTTCGCCCTGACGTGTCTGAAACAGCAGCGGTGCCGGGCTGAGCTTGGCCAGGCGATCCAGCGGAGCCTGACGCGGCAGGCGATAGCGCAGGTTCACGCCACCATCACCGACGCTGAGGACCGCGACCTCGGGTCTCAGCGTCTGCACAAAGGTGTCGCTGGTGCTGGTGTCGGAACCATGGTGATTCAGCTTGAGCACGTCGACGTTGCCCACCTGGGCGGCCACGAAGGCCTCCATGGGCACGCTGCGTGCGCCACCACCGGTGAGGTCACCGCCGGTGAAGTAGCGAAAGCGCCCGTGCTCGATGATCAGGGCCACGCTGCGGGCGTTTTCACGCCGTGGATGAAGTGACTGCTCACCGACCTCGCAGAAACCGATATCCCCGGCCAGGTGCCGGCCGCCGGCAGCGGCCACCTGGATACGGGTGTCGGCGCCCAGGCGCAGCTGGGGATGATCGGGACGACAGTCGGGGATAAGCTCGACCAGCCGCGCCCCCACTGCCCGGGCCGCTGCCAGGTACTCGCCGTACTGGGTGTCGCGGCCGGTGGGAGACAGCACCTCGGGCTTGATGCCGGGTCGCTCCAGCACCGTCTCGACGGTGACGCCCGCCTCGATGAGTTCATCGAAGCCACCGATGTGGTCGGCGTCATAGTGGCTGGCAAGAAAGTAGTCGAGTCGCTCGATCCCCAGCGCGCTCAGGGCCGGCGCCACCACCCTGCGACCATCGCCGCGATTTCCCGCATCGATCAACAGGCTCTGTCCACTGCCGGTATCCAGTACCAGGGTGGCGTCGCCCATGCCCACGTCGAGATGCAGAATGCGCAGGTCGGCAACGGCCGGCGACGTTGCCAGGCAGCCCAGCAGCAAAGCGGCCCAAGCCAAGGCGCCCCGGGCCATTACAGGAAAGACCGGGAGCGGGAGGCTCACAAGCAGTAGACGAAACACTCGGCGACGGACCCCGCCCCCGAGCAGTACGCGGCTCATCCTTCACGCCTCATGCAGCATAGGAAGTTACTACTTACTTACCCTAGACTGCAGCGACGGCGCTGGCGAGCCGTATCCCGTTCACCGGAACCGGTTCCGGGACCGCATCCGGGACCTGTTCCGGGGTGATCCGAGCCAGCAGCCGAGCCCCACGCATCGCGCCAGGTCAGGGCGAGGTGGCTGCCACCGTTGCTGCCTCGCCGGTCTGCACCTGCCACTGGGCGGCGTAGCGCCCGCCCCGGGCGATCAACTCGGCGTGG
>DJIP01000132.1 GCA_002433675.1 Halomonas halophila | reverse complement strand
GTCACTGATGAAGTAGACCCCCGCATCGAGGAAGTGGATGCCCAGGGTCGACTCGACGAAGGCGATGATGTCAGACACCGTGAGCGCCAGCAGAATACCCAGCGCCACCCCGATGACGATACCGATCACCCCGATGGCGATTCCCTGGACCATGAAGATGCCCATGATCGAACCCGGTGTGGCACCGATGGTCCGCAGGATGGCGATGTCGGCGTGCTTGTCGGTCACCACCATCACCAGGGTCGAAACGATATTGAAAGCCGCCACGGCGATGATCACGGTCAGCAGCAGCCCGATCATGCGCTTCTCCATCTGGATCGCCTGGAACAGGTTGCCCCGGGTGAAGGTCCAGTCGTAGCCGCGATAGCCGCCGCCCAGCTCATTGACGATGGCCTGGGTCTCCTGACCGGCCAGGAACAGATCGTCGAGCTCCAGGCGCAACCCGCCAATGCTGTCCCCCATGCGCGCCAGGGTCTGCATGTCCTCGATATTGGCGTAGGCCAGGTTGGCGTCCAGGTCGGCACCGACACTGAAGATGCCGCTGACGGTGAAGCGCTTGAGCCTGGGGAAGACGCCTGCCGGGGTGATCGAGGCCTCCGGCACCAGCAGGGTCACGCTGTCTCCCACGTCGACGTTGAGATTGTCGGCGAGAATGGAGCCGAGCACGATGTGCCACTCCCCTGCCTTGAGGTCGTCCAGCGAGCCACGCGACATGTTCTCGTCGACGATCGACACCCGGCTTTCCCACTCGGGCTCGATGCCGTTGACCATGGCGCCCTGATTGCGCCCGGCCACCGAGAACATGCCCTGCTGCTGGATATAAGGCGCCGCCCCGATGACGTGTTCGCGCTCGGTCAGGCGCTCGGCCAGGGGCTGCCAGTCGGTCATCCCGCCGGCCTGTTCGATCTGGGTATGGGGCACCATGCCCAGCACCCGCTGGCGCAGCTCCCGGTCGAAGCCGTTCATCACCGAGAGCACCAGGATCAGCACCGCCACGCCCAGGGTCAGGCCCAGCATGGAGGTCAGCGAGATGAACGAAATGAAGTGGTTGCGTCGCTTGGCTCGCACGTAACGCAACCCGATCAGAAAGGGCAATCGATCAAGCATGGACTCGTTCCTTGTCGGCGGGCCGTCATGGTACGGTTTTTTGCGAGCGTCTGCATCGCCACGGCAGAGGAATTGCGAGATCCTTGCATCTTCGATCACAGCCGCCTACATTTCGCCGTTTCTTGGTCCCAGGACATCGCCAATGCCCCGCCTGCTACCCGAATGGCACCCTCAGGATGCCGTCCAGTTGACCTGGCCCCGCCGCGACAGCGACTGGGCGCCGACGCTGCCCGCCATCGAGGCGATGCTCGAGCAGCTCGCCCTGATCATCAGTCGCTATCAGAGCGTGATCATCGGGGTGCCCGACCGTGCCACTGGCGAGGCGCTGTCAGACCGCCTGGTGGCCCGAGGCGCAGCGCCCGGGCGCCTGCGCCTGACAGTGGTCGACGCCGACGACACCTGGGCCCGGGACCATGGTCCGCTGGCGACCGGTGACGGCGATGACGTCACCTTCCATGACCTCGGCTTCAACGGCTGGGGCGGCAAGTTTCCGGCCGATCGCGACAACACCCTGACCCGCCAGCTCAATGACGCCGGCCTGATCGCCTGCCCGACAAGCGAAAGCGCGGTGATCATGGAAGGCGGCGCCCTGGAGACCGACGGTGAAGGCACACTGCTGACCACCGAGGCCTGTCTGCTCAACCCCAACCGAAACCCTTCGATGTCGCGGGCCGATATCGAGGCCTGGCTGGCCGAGACCCTGGGCATCCAACGGGTGCTGTGGCTGCAACACGGCCACCTCGAAGGTGATGACACCGATAGTCATATCGATACCCTGGCGCGCTTCTGTGACCCCCAGACCATCGCCTATGTACGCTGCGACGACCCGAGCGATGCGCACTACGCCGAACTCGCCGCCATGGAGCGTGAACTCAAGGCACTGACCCGCGCCGACGGCTCCCCCTATCGCCTGGTACCACTGCCCTGGCCTGTCGCCTGCCGTGACGCCGAGGACGGCCATCGCCTGCCGGCCACCTACGCCAACTTCCTGATCATCAACGGCGCAGTGCTGGTGCCGGTCTACGGCGATCGTCACGACCTGGCAGCGCTCAATGCCCTGGCCGGGGCCTTCCCCGAGAGGGATATCATCCCGGTGGACGCCAGCGCCGCCATCGTTCAACACGGCAGCCTGCACTGCCTGACCATGCAGTGGCCCCAGGGGGCTCTCGCCGCCGCCGTCACCACCGCCGAAGGAGACCGCCGATGACGCGCCAATTGTCCGTAGGCCTGGTCCAGCAACCCGCCTGGCCCGACAAGGCCAGAAGCCTCGACGCCAGTGAAGCGAGCATCCGCGATCTCGCCGGCCGCGGTGCCAGGCTGGTGATGCTGCAGGAACTCCACGCCACCCACTACTTTTGCCAGTACGAGGATCCTGCGCTGTTCGACCTGGCGGAGCCGCTGGACGGCCCCACCGGCACGCGACTGGCCGAACTCGCCGCAGAGCTCGACATCGTACTGATGGGCTCGCTGTTCGAGCGACGAGCGCCGGGCATCTATCACAACACGGCGGTGGTCTACGACGGCGCCAAGGGCGCGGTGGGCCACTACCGCAAGATGCATATCCCCGACGACCCGGGCTTCTACGAGAAGTTCTACTTCACCCCCGGAGATCATGACGCCGGTCTCAAGCAGGGATTCACCCCCATCGACACCTCGGTGGGTCGCCTCGGGGTGCTGGTGTGCTGGGACCAGTGGTACCCGGAGGCCGCGCGATTGATGGCCTTGGCCGGTGCCGAACTGCTGCTCTACCCCACCGCCATCGGCTGGGCGCCGGGCGACGACGACGCCGAGAAGACGCGCCAGAAGGACGCCTGGACGCTGATCCAGCGCAGCCACGCCGTGGCCAACGGTGTCCCGGTGCTGGTCGCCAACCGGGTGGGCCACGAGGAGGATCACTCGA
>DJIP01000333.1 GCA_002433675.1 Halomonas halophila | reverse complement strand
CTTGGACTTGAGATAGGACGTCGGATAGAGCATCTCCTGCATGCCCGGGCCGCCCTTCGGGCCTTCGTAGCGGATCACCACCACGTCGCCTTCCTTCACCTTGTCGCCAAGGATGTGTTCCACCGCCTGATCCTGAGACTCGACCACGTGGGCCGGCCCTTCAAACACCAGGATGCTGTCATCGACGCCGGCGGTCTTCACCACACAGCCATTCTCGGCGATGTTGCCCTTCAGGACAGCGAGACCGCCCTCCTTTGAGAAGGCGTGTTCGTAGTCGCGGATACAGCCGGTGGCGCGGTCACCGTCCAGGCTCGGCCAGCGGGCGCTCTGGGAAAACGCCGTCTGGGTCGGGATGCCGCCGGGGCCAGCCTTGAAGAAGTTGACCACCTCCGCCGACGGGTTGCGCATGATGTCCCACTCGTCGAGGGCCAGCTTGAGGCTGTCGCCGTAGACCGTGGGCACCGAGGTATCCAGTACCCCGGCGCGATCCAGCTCACCAAGGATCGCCATGATGCCGCCGGCCCGGTGCACGTCCTCGATGTGATACTTCTGGGTATTGGGCGCCACCTTGCACAGCTGAGGAACTTCGCGGCTCAGCCGGTCGATGTCCATCATGTTGAAGTCGACGCCCGCCTCCTGGGCGGCGGCCAGCAGGTGCAGGATGGTGTTGGTGGAGCCACCCATGGCGATGTCCAGGGTCATGGCGTTCTTGAACGCCGCCTTGGAGCCGATGGCACGCGGCAGCAGGTGCGCTTCGTCACCTTCGTAGTAGCGCCTGGCCAGCTCGACGATGCGCTCGCCGGCTGTCTCGAACAGGCGGCGGCGATCGGCGTGGGTGGCCAGCACCGTGCCGTTGCCCGGCAGCGCCAGGCCCAGCGCCTCGGTCAGGCAGTTCATGGAGTTGGCGGTGAACATGCCGGAGCAGCTGCCACAGGTGGGGCAGGCGCTGCGCTCGACTTCGTTCAGGGTTTCCTCGTCCACCGAATCGTCGGCGGCCATGACCATGGCATCCACCAGGTCCAGGCCGTGATCCAGCAGCTTGGTCTTGCCGGCTTCCATGGGGCCGCCGGAAACGAAGATCACCGGCACGTTGAGGCGCATGGCGGCCATCAACATTCCAGGCGTGATCTTGTCGCAGTTGGAGATACACACCAGGGCGTCGGCGCAGTGGGCGTTGACCATGTACTCCACGCTGTCGGCGATCAGATCGCGGCTCGGCAGCGAATAGAGCATACCGTCGTGGCCCATGGCGATACCGTCGTCCACGGCGATGGTGTTGAATTCCTTGGCTACACCGCCGGCCTTTTCGATTTCACGGGCGACCAGCTGGCCCATGTCCTTCAGGTGAACGTGGCCCGGCACGAACTGAGTGAAGGAGTTCGCCACCGCGATGATCGGCTTCTGGAAGTCGCCATCCTTCATGCCGGTGGCGCGCCACAGGGCGCGAGCGCCGGCCATGTTGCGACCGGCGGTGGTGGTACGGGAGCGATACTCAGGCATGGAATCCTCGTCATTTTTCGTCCACCCGTGATGCAGAAGGCAACCGGGCGGTGTCGCGTGTCCAGACTGTCGATTCTGTCACGCACAGACGG
The DNA here is from genome assembly GCA_002433675.1 of Halomonas halophila. Taxonomy (GTDB): domain Bacteria; phylum Pseudomonadota; class Gammaproteobacteria; order Pseudomonadales; family Halomonadaceae; genus Halomonas; species Halomonas salina_B. The sequence continues at coordinate 8,056 of DJIP01000333.1, read as the reverse complement.
CACTGACTAGCCTTGCACAGGCCATCACGCCACGGGCCCGAGAACCGCGTCATGCGGCCTCGGGCCCGTTCAGGGGCTACTTGCCCGATCGCTGTCGGCGAAAGGCGCCGTCATGCCGTCCTTGAGCAAATGGCCGTCATATTGCCGTTCCTTGGCGACGTCCCTGCAGTGATCGACGAGAGCGCTCGGCGAAATACCGTGTTAGCCGAATACCACCTTGACAACATCCCTGCAGTGACCGACGAGAGCGGTCGGCGAAATGCGCCGTCATGCCGTTGTCAGCCGAATACTACCTTGGCGACATCCTTGTAGCGGTCGGCGAAATGCACCGTCATGCCGTCCTTGAGGTACCCCGGAAGTTCGTCATAGTCGCGCCGATTGGCCTCGGGCAGGATCACCTCGAAGATATCGCTGCGGCGCGCGGCGATGACCTTCTCGCGAATGCCCCCTACCGGCAGCACCTGGCCGGTCAGCGTCAGCTCGCCGGTCATCGCCAGGTTGCGCTCGATGGGCTGATGACGCGCCAGCGACAGCAACGCCGTGGTCATGGTGACCCCCGCCGAGGGGCCATCCTTGGGCGTCGCGCCTTCCGGCACGTGCAGGTGGACAAAGGACGCATCGAAGAAGCCGGCGTCGGCGCCGTACTCGGTCAGGTGTCCCTGAACGTAGCTGTAGGCGATATTGGCCGACTCCTTCATCACGTCGCCCAGCTGGCCGGTGAGCTTGAAGCCGCGATCAAGCCCATGCACCTTGCCGGCCTCGATGGACAGGGTGGCGCCGCCCATGGAGGTCCAGGCCAGGCCGGTGACCACGCCCTGCCCTTTCATTACCTTTTCCTTGCGGAACAGCGGTGCGCCGAGGAACTCCTCGAGATTCTTGAGCGAGACCTTGACCGCCTCCTGGTCGTTCTCCAGCAGCTTGACGGCGGCCTTGCGCACGATCCGGTGCAGCTGTTTCTCCAGCTGGCGGACACCGGCCTCCCTGGCGTAGCCCTCGACCACCTGGCGCAGGGCCGCGACGGTCAGGTTGATGCGTTTCTTGGGGATATTGTCGCGCTTGAGCAGCTTGGGCCAGAGATGGTTCCTGGCGATGGCCTGCTTCTCTTCGGCGATGTAGCCCGACAGGCGAATCTGCTCCATGCGGTCGAGCAATGCCGGCGGGATGGAATCCAGGGTATTGGCGGTGCACACGAACAGCACCTTGGACAGGTCCAGACGCACGTCCAGGTAGTGATCGAGGAAGTCGACGTTCTGCTCCGGGTCCAGCACCTCGAGCAAGGCCGAGGCCGGGTCACCCTGGAAGGACTGGCCCATCTTGTCGATCTCGTCGAGCATGATCACCGGATTCTCGACCTCGACCTCCTTGAGCGCCTGGACCAGCTTGCCGGGCATGGCGCCGACGTAGGTGCGCCGGTGACCCTTGATCTCGGCCTCGTCACGCATGCCGCCCACCGAGAAGCGGTAGAACTCGCGGCCCAGCGCCTCGGCGATGGAGCGTCCGATGGAGGTCTTTCCAACACCGGGCGGCCCCACCAGCAGCACGATGGAGCCCCCCACGTCGCCCTTGAAGGTGCCCTCGGCGAGGAACTCGACGATCCGTTCCTTGACGTCGGTGAGTCCGTCATGGTCGCGGTCGAGCACCTGTCTGGCGTGGGCCAGGTCCAGCTGGTCCTGGCTGCGCTGGCCCCAGGGCATGGCCGTCAGCCAGTCCAGATAGTTGCGGGTGGTACCATATTCGGGCGAGCCGGTCTCGAGTACCGACAGCTTGGCCAGCTCGTCATCGATACGCTCCTGCACACGCTCGGGCACCTCGCGGCCCTCGAGGCGCGCACGGAAGGTGTCGACGTCGTTTTCGCGGTCGTCCTTGGAGATGCCCAACTCACGCTGGATCACCTTGAGCTGCTCGCGCAGGAAGAATTCGCGCTGGCGCTCCTGCATCTGGGCGTTGACCTGCTCGCTGATCTCGCTCTGCAGCTGCGCCACCTCGATCTCCTTGCGCAGCAGCGGCAGCACCTTCTGCATCCGCGGCACCACCGGCAGCGTAGCGAGCACGTCCTGCAGCTCCTGGCCCTGGGCGGAGGTGATGGCGGCGGCGAAGTCGGTCAACGGACCCGGCTCGTGGGGACTGAAGCGATTGAGGTAGTGCTTGAGCTCCTCGCCGTACAGCGGATTGATCGGCAGCAGTTCCTTGATGCCGTTGATCAACGCCATGGCGTAGGCGCGGGTCTCGTCTTCCTCCGCGTCCACCGGCTCGCGGGGATAGGACACCTCGACCAGAAACGGCGGGGTGCGCGACAGCCAGCGCTCAATCTTGAAGCGTCGCACGCCCTGGGCGATGAACTGGATCTGGTTGTCCTCGCCCTGCAGCTTGTGGGCCTTGACCGCGGTACCGATGGTCGGAAAGTCCTCGTGGGACAGCTCCTCGACACCGGCTTCTCCGACGAAGGCGAGACCGACGGTGTCATGGGGCGTATTGGCGACCCGCTCGATGGTTTCGGACCAGCGCTCGCGGTTGATCACCAGCGGCTGCACCTGGGCAGGAAAGAAGGGACGATTGTGAATCGGCAACAGGTAGAGCCGTTCCGGCAGCGAGGCGCTGGCAGGAATCACCGCATGGCTCTGGACCTGCTCGCCATCGGCCAGGCCGTCTGCGGCTCCGTCACCGGCATCGCCACTCATGGGAATCCAGTCCAGATCGTCGGACCGGGGATCGCGATCATCGCTCATGGTGTCCTCATCCTGAAGTAGGGGGCGTCGTGCCCGTATGGGTATCAGCAATGCGGGCGACCACGACCAACTTCAAGGCGTAACGGGAGGATAGCCGGAGCGTGCAGCCATCCGGGAGGAAGGCGGGCCCTGCCGGGAGGCAGAGCCGGGGAGACGAACAGGGGGCTCTTTCGAAGGTGTTTGCCAGGCCTTCTCAACCACCCAGCAACGGTGGTACCGGGCGTCCGTTGACCCGCAGCCGCCCCTTGACCACGTCGATACCGAGCATCGAGGTATCCAGCGGCAACCCCAGCCACAATGCCACAACGGCCGGCGGATCACGCCACTCGAAGTCACCGTCCAGGCGCTGGCGAAAGCGCTCACGCATCTCGGGGCGATCCAGCGACAGCGGGCTCAGCGATGGAAGGTCCCGGGGGTCCAGCACCAGCACGCCCTCGCCCTTTAGACTCAGTCCCAACATGGGACTGTCGAGATCCACGTCCTTCAGATCCAGACGCGGTGAATCCTTGAGTAGTTGGGCCAGGGCACGGTCCATCGCCGAGTTGGCCTCGGCATCCTCGAGCGAGACGGTGCCGAGCGCGGTCTTGTGACGCGCCAGAGCCACCACCGAGCGCAGCGCCTCGGCGTTGATGCGAGACAACTCCAGACTGACCTCACCGTCCACCAGCATGTCATCGCCGGAGCGGACCTCGCCGATGGTCAAGGTGCCCTGCATCCTCAACTCGCTGTCATCCAGCAGGGTGCGGGCCTCGAGCACCAGTTCGGTGCCATCCAGATTGACCTGGGGATGACGCAGGCTGACGGCGTCCAGGGTGAGCTTGTCCTGCTGGGTAAAGTGCACGGCCCCAGGGGTATAGGCATAGCGGCTCTCGTGATGAAGCGGGCCGACTTCCAGCACGGCGTCTCCATCGCGCAACTCGATCGCCTCCAGCAGCACCTGGGTGCGCCAGTCGCCGTAGACGCCGTCGAAGCCGATACGCCCGCCGGAGAAGCGCAGCGAGCGAGGTGCTTCGCCGGACGGCGACTGACTGATGAGAAATGGCGCCAGCCGCAACTCCCCCTGAAGGGTGCCTCCCAGGGTGCGGTAGTGGGCCTCCCAGCGGGGTGGGCTTGCCGGCATGGCATCGCCGAACAGGCGCCGATCGGCGTGGCCGACGTGCACATCGAGCCGGCCAAAGACACTGGTGTCGAGTACGCCGTGGCGAGCCTCATAGGGAATCGACAGATGCCAGGCGTGACCGATCAGGGGGGCCACATGCAACACGCCAGACGAGCGCAACCAGCCCTGCTCGACGTCGTCGCGGGAGACCCGCAGATCACCACGCGCCTCGAGATCGGCAAGCGCCCTTTCCAGTTCGCGCTCGAACAGCAGACTGGCGAGGTACTGGGCCACCGCCCAGGCCAGCGCCAGCACCACCACCACCGGTACGATCCATCGTTCCTTGCGCATTCCTTGCCCTCTCTGCCGAGAGGGACGTCCCTGCCCCCGTCGGCGTGACGATACGCTGTTCAGTGTAGCCAGAACCACAGGTGCATGGTGCACCAGGAGTAAACGCCGGCCATGACATCATCGACCATGATGCCGAAGCCGCCGGCGACGCGTCGATCGGCCCAGCGAATGGGCCAGGGCTTGATCACGTCGAATACACGAAAGACAACGAAGCCCCACAGCGCCGCTTCCCAGGAAAAGGGCACCGCCGCCATGGTCAGCCAGTAGCCGACAAACTCGTCCCAGACGATACCGGAGTGGTCGTGCACACCGAGGTCCCGAGACGTCTTGTCGCATAGCCACACACCCCAGACGAAGGTGATGGCGATCATCACCAGGTACCAGCCCAGGGTCAGTTCGGACAACAGCCAGTAGAAGGGAATGGCCGCCAGGGTCCCGAAGGTCCCCGGGGCAAAGGGTGCCGCGCCGCTGCCCAGTCCGAAGGCAAGGAAATGGGTCGGGCGACGCCACACGCTAGCCGGTGCTTTATTCACGATGTCCCTCCGTGGAAATGTTGCCAACCCGGCAGCGAAGAGGCATTCACCCCTTGAATCCCCGGCGACGCGGTGACCTGGCCAATGGCAACGAACGCGAGCCCCTGTTGCGCCAGTGCCAGGCGGGCGCGCTCGAACGCCGCCGCCGGCAGCGCCACGACCAGTTCGTAGTCGTCGCCGCCGGTCAGGGCAGCGTCCCGAGCCGCCTGGGGGCCGAGGGCCTCGATGAGCCCTTCGGCCAGAGGCAGCGCTTCGGCGTCGAGACGCGCCCCGACACCACTGGCCTTCAGCAGGTGGCCAAGGTCGGCAAGCAACCCGTCGGACACGTCGATGGCGGCGCTGGCCAGCCCCCGCAACGCCAGCCCCGCCTGCCAGCGCGCCTGGGGCAGCAGGTAGCGGGCAAGCAGCGGTGACTCAAGATCTCGCTGACCCTCGTACCAGGCCGCCAGTCCCCCGGCGCCACCACCCAGCGCACCGGTGACCGCCAGCACGTCGCCGGAACGGGCACCGTCACGGCGCAGCGCCTCGCCCGTAGGTACCTCGCCCATCACGGTGACGCTGACGGCACGCTGGCCCCGGGTGACATCGCCCCCGACCAGGGTCATGCCCGCCTCGTCGCACACAGCATGGAAGCCTTGGGCGAACTTTGCCACCCACTGCTCTTCGACCTCGGGCAACGTCAGTGCCATCAGACACCAGCGCGGCCGAGCGCCCATGGCGGCCAGATCACTCAGGCTCACCGCCAGGGCACGATGCCCCAGCGCCTGCGGTGGTGCGTCCTCGGGGAAATGCTGCCCTTCCACCGACGTATCGACGCTGACGACCAGTTCGTGCCCTGGCGACGGGCGCATCAGGCAGGCGTCGTCACCCACCCCGAGCGAGACGCCGGAGGCCTTGCCGGGCTCGCCCGTCGTGGGCGCCAGCCAGCGCTCGATGAGTTCGAATTCTCCGTACATCAGGCGCGACCTTCAGCGGCGACGGGCACTGACCTCGGCGCTTCTTAGCTTGATGGCCAGCTTGTCGAGAATGCTGTTGATGTACTTGTGGCCATCGGTGGCGCCAAAGGACTTGGCCAGCTCGACCCCTTCGTTGATCACCGCCCGATAAGGCACTTCCAGACGCTTGGACAGCTCGTAGGCCCCAAGGCGCAGGATCGCCAGCTCGATCGGATCGATGTCCTCGAGGCGGCGGTCCAGCAGTGGCGAGATGGAGGCGTCGAGCTCCTTGCGGTAGCGTGCAACGTTATGCAGCAGCTCATGGAACAGCGCCAGATCGGCGATTTCCATGACCTTGAGCCAGTTCTCGTGCACCTCCAGGTCGTCATCGGGCACCTGGCTGCGAAATTCGGCCTCGACCGCGGTGATGGACTTGTCGGTCATCTGCCACTGATAAAGTCCCTGCACCGCCAGCTCGCGAGCCGCACGGCGAGACTGCTGGGCCTTGCTGGGCGCACGCTGTTCGCGGCTCATGCGGGGGTCTCCTCGGCATCGTCACCAAAATGACGCAGCAGCGACACCATCTCCATGGCGGCCATGGCGGCTTCGACGCCCTTGTTGCCGGCCTTGGTGCCGGCCCGCTCGATGGCCTGCTCGATGGAATTGACCGTCAGCACACCGTTGGCCACCGGGGTATCGAACTCCAGCTGCAGCCGAGACAGCGCGGAATTGCACTCGCCGGCCACGTGTTCAAAGTGCGGGGTACCGCCGCGAATGACCGCGCCGAGGGCGATCACGGCATCGGGACGTGCCACCGCGAGCACACGCTTGACCGCCAGCGGCAGTTCCCAGGCACCCGGGACGTGGACGATGTCGATCATCTCCATGTCCACCCCGTGGCGCACCAGGCTGTCCACCGCGCCCTCGACCAGGCTATCTACCACATGGTGATTGAAGCGGCCCACGACGATCACGTAGCGGCCCTGGACGTCGACGAAGCTGCCTTCGACTTGGGAAATAGGTTGCATCTTGAATCTTCCTGAATGTACCGGCCTGGGGCCGGTAGTCGGGGGTGACCCTGTCAAAGGGCCTCTCCCCTGGTAAAAACCAAAAACACCGAGCGCCAGCATTACTGCCTCGCCCGGCGTGAATCAACCGCTGATATCACCTGGCGAGACGATGTCCACCACCTCGAGATCGAACCCCGATAGCGCGGAGAACTTCCACGGCGAGCTCAGCAGACGCATCCTGCCTACACCTAGCTCGCGCAGGATCTGGGAGCCGGTGCCGATGGTCAGGTAGTTGCCGGCGCCGTCGGACTCGCTGCCGCGAGCGGTGCGGCGGCGCTCCAGAAACACCTGCAGCATATCGTTGAGGTCCTGATGCGGACGCATATCATCAAGCAGCACGAAGACACCCTGCTCGGCCCGCGCCACCTCTTCCAGCGCCTGGTGGGCGCGCCAGGAGGCGTCCTCGCCCTTGACCAGGCACATCAGGTCGCGCATCTCGTTGGCCAGATGCACACGCACCGTGGTCACGCTGTCCGGACTCGGCGAGCCCTTCACCAACGCCAAGTGATGCACCTTGTGGGTGCGGTCGAGAAAGACGTGGGCGGTCAGCTCACCGTAGGCGGTGGTCACCGGCAGTCGCTCGACCTCTTCCACCGTCTGCTCGTTGTGGATCCGGTAGTGGATCAGGTCGGCGATGGTGCCCATCTTGATCCCGTGGGTCTCGGCGAAGCGCTCTAGCTCCGGGCGCCGGGCCATGCTGCCATCGTCGTTCATGATCTCGCAGATCACACCGCTGGGATCGCAACCGGCCAGGGCAGCCAGGTCGCAGGCCGCCTCGGTGTGGCCGGCGCGCCTGAGCACGCCGCCGGGCTCGGCCATCAGCGGGAAGATATGGCCCGGCTGGACGATGTCTTCTGCCTTGGCATTGCGCGCGCAGGCGGCCTGCACCGTGCGAGCCCGGTCAGCAGCGGAGATGCCGGTGCTGACCCCTTCGGCGGCCTCGATGGACAGGGTGAACTTGGTACCGAAACCGGAGCCATTGTCCTGCACCATCAGCGGCAGCTTGAGCTGTTCGCAGCGCTCCCGGGTCATCGGCATGCAGATCAGACCACGGGCGTGAACCGCCATGAAGTTGATGTGCCAGGCCTCGACCTTCTCGGCGGCCATGATGATGTCACCTTCGTTTTCCCGATCCTCGTCGTCCATCAGGATCACCATACGGCCCTGACGGATATCCTCGACGAGTTCGGCAATAGGGGCCAGGCCCCCGCTGGAAGACTGCGACATGTATGCTCCCTGGATCTAAAATGGCCACTCGCGACGGCGGCCAGAAACCGCGTCAGGGTACCGTGGCGCGGCGCCGGGCGCCAGTCATAGTGGCGCGGCGTCGGGCGCCTGAGAT
>DJIP01000082.1:26287-27509 GCA_002433675.1 Halomonas halophila | reverse complement strand
CACTTTTCAGACAAGCCCTAGAAGACCTGGGTGGGGTTGGCGCTTATATCCGCCCTGGCCAGCCAGTCGCTGCCACGCTCACCCGCGGTGGCACCCGCATCCACCTTCTTGGCGGCTTCTGCTGGCGATGCGCCGACATTCGCGGGTCGAGCCTCGCCGGCCGCCACGCGGGTGGCGCCTGCGCCGTCATCGATCGGGCCGAAGGTGTGCATCACCGCGATCAGCTTGGCGGCGTAGGCCGGGTCGGTGGCGTAGCCGCCCCGCTGTAGCGCGTGGGCCGCGGCCTCGGCGTCCGGCGCGGTGGTGACCTCGGCGTAGCGGGCGTTGTTGCTGATCAGCCTGGCGTAGTCGGTGAAGGCCTCCTCGAACGAGCCGTAGACCCGGAAGTCATCGCGAATACGCTGGCGCTGGCCGTCTTCCACCTCATGGGTGGTAATACGGGTGGTGGGGCCGTCCCAACTGCTGCCGGCCTTGATGCCGAACAGGTTGTGACTGTTGTTGCCGTCGGCGGTGGCGATCTCGTGGCGGCCCCAGCCGGTCTCCAGCGCCGCCTGGGCCAGGATCAATTCCGCCGGCACGCCGGAGGCGCGGCTGGCGGCCTGGGCCGGGGCGGCCAGCTTGTCGAGGAAGGCCTGGACGTGGGCCGGGGTGTCGCGGGCCTCGCGCCCGCTGATGCGCTCCTCCGCCTGGGCGGTGGTCATGCCCTGGCTGACGGCGCCCAGCTCGTCGAGGAAGTTGGTCGGCGCCTCGACCTCGCTGTCTGCCGGCGCGTCCGCTCTCAGGGCGTTGGACAGCGGACGCGGCGTGCCACGGGGGATCCCCGCGATCAGTGCCTCGACATCCTTGGCCTGGCTGGCCTCGGGGCCACGCAACTGGGCCATGAGCTGGTCGGCCAGGCCGATGCCGCGGCTGGCCATGGTCTGGGACCACTGCTGGTCGAGCAGCGTCTGGTAGAACTGGGTCTGCTTCGAGTCGGTCAGGCCAGAAGAGGGCACGGCGTCGCGCATGCTCTTCATCATCATGTTGATGAACATCGCCTCGAACTGGCGCGCCGCCTCCGCCGCCGCCGCCGGGTCCTGCTGGCGGGCGCTGGTCTTGAGTCGCGCCAGCCCCTGCATGTCCAGCGCGAAGCCGGCCTGGCCGACGCTGCCGGTGGCCCGGCTGGCGCCGGACAGGGCAGAACCCGAGAGGCCTGTTGTGGGCCCCGAAGCCAGCCCTGTCA
>DJIP01000082.1:0-25950 GCA_002433675.1 Halomonas halophila | reverse complement strand
CGAAGCCAGCCCTGTCATGGGCCCAGATGAAAGATCAGAGATAGCCATCAGATGATCTCCAGCTCGGCTCTGAGCGATCCCGCGGCCTTGAGCGCCTCGAGGATCGACATCAGGTCGTTGGGGGTCGCGCCGAGGGCGTTGAGGGCGTCCACCACGTCGAGCAGATTGGCGCCTTCGACCACCTGCAGGGTGCCCTGGCCCTCGTCGATGGTGATATCGGAGTCCGGTACCACCGTGGTCTCGCCGCCACGGCTGAAGGGCGCCGGCTGGCTGACGCCGAAGGCGGTGTCGATGACAATCGACAGGTTGCCGTGAGCCACGGCGGCGCGCTTGAGCGTCACGCTGCCGTTGAGCACGATGGAGCCGGTGCGCGAATTCAGCACCACCTTGGCCCGGGCCGGCATCGGGGTGACGTCAACGTTCTCGACACGGGCCATGAAGTTGACCCGGGAGTTGGCGTTGGTCGGCCCGTTCAGGGCGATGACCCCGCCGTTTCTGGCCGAGGCCACCGGGTAGTCGAAGGTGTCGTTGATCGCCCGGACCACGCGCTCGGCGGTACCGAAATCGGCCTGGTTGAGCTGCAGCTCCAGCACGCCGTCACGGCTGCCCAGCGCCAGCGGTACCGTCTGCTCGACCATGGCGCCGCCGGCGATACGCCCGGCGGCCTGGTGGCTGATCTGCACGCTGGAGCCGGCGGACTCGGCGCCGGCACCGTTGATCAACAGGTTGCCCTGGGCCAGGGCGTAGACGTCGCCGTCGGCACCCTTCAATGGTGTCATCAACAGGGTGCCGCCGCGCAGGCTGCGGGCATTACCGATGGAAGACACCACCACGTCGAGGCGCTGGCCGGGCTGGGCGAACGGCGGCAGGTCCGCGGTGACCATCACCGCCGCCACGTTGCGCAACTGCATGTTGGTCCCCGGTGGCACGGTGATGCCGAGCTGGGACAGCATGTTGTTGAGACTCTGGCCGGTGAACGGCGCCTGCATGGTCTGGTCACCGGAGCCGTCCAGGCCCACCACCAGGCCATAGCCCACCAGCTGGTTGTCGCGCACCCCGGCGAAGCTTGCCAGGTCGCGGACCTTCTCGGCGCGGGCCAGGTGGGAGAAAGCCGACAGCGCGATCAGCAGCACCAGCATCAGGCTGCCGAGGGTCAGGGTGGGGCGACGGGAGACAGGGTTTCTCATGATGCTCGGCCTAGAAGGGGGAAACGTTCAGGAAGAACCGCTGCATCCAGCCCATGTGCTGCGCCTCGTTGATGTAGCCGTTGCCCACGTACTCGATGCGCGCATCGGCCACCGCCGTGGACGGCACGGTGTTCTGGGTGGTGATGAAACGCGGATTGACCACCCCGCCGAAGCGGATGAACTCGGTGCCCTGGTTGATCGCGATCTGCTTCTCGCCGCGTACCCTGAGGTTGCCGTTGTTCATCACCTCGATCACCGAGACGGTGATGGTGCCGGTAAAGGAGTTGTTGGCCTCGGAGCCACCGCCGCCCTCGAAATCTGTATCGCCGTCGATCTCGAAGCCGTAGTCCATCAGTTCCTCCAGGCCTTCCGGCACCTGGGAGAAGGTCAGGCTGGAGCCGCCGTCTCGGTCGGCGTTGGAGCGGGAGTTCTTGCTGGCGCTGACCTCTTCGTCCAGCACGATGGTCAGGATGTCGCCGACGCTGCGCGGACGACGATCCTCGAACAGCGGCTGGTAGCCCCGGGCCTTCTGGAAGATCGACCCATTGGCCACCGGCAGCGGCCGATCGGGAATCTCGATCTGCTCCTGCTCGCCCACCACCGAGGCGTGGGGAATCTGGGCACAGCCGGCAAGCGTCAGCAGCACCAGGGCCAGCGCCAGCGTCGCCAGGCGCAGCACTGCGTGAATACCACCGTATGGCGCGCCAGATGATGAGGTCGTGTCAGGGTGCATGGCCGTCTCCAGTGCCACCGCGGAATTTATTATCAGAGTCGTGACTAGGCGCTATCCGAAAAGGGTCGATGAGCGCAGGCACTTTTCAGACAAGCCCTAGAGTTGCGCCAGGCGTGCCAGCATCTCATCACTGGTCTGCACCGCCTTGGAGTTGATCTCGTAGGCGCGCTGGGTCTGGATCATGCTGACCATCTCCTCCACCACATTGACGTTGGAGGTCTCCACATAGCCCTGCAGCAGTCGGCCGGCACCGTTCATGCCCGGCATCAGTTCGTTGCGCGGCCCGGACGAGCTGGTCTCGAGGTACAGGTTGCCGCCGATGGACTGAAGGCCGGTGGCGTTGACGAAGGTGGAGATGGTGATCTGGCCCACCTCGTCGGACTCGCTGGTACCGGGCTGGGTCACCGAGACCACGCCATCCTCGCCGATGTCCACCGACAGGGCGTTGTCGGGGATGATGATGGCCGGCTCCAGCGGATAGCCGTTGGCGGTGACCATCTGGCCGTTCTCGTCGAGCTGGAAGCTGCCGTCACGGGTGAAGGCGGTGGTACCGTCGGGCATCAGCACCTGGAAGAAGCCCTTGCCGTTGATCGCCAGATCACGCGAGTTCTCGGTGGCCTCGAGCCCACCCTGGGTGTGCAGGCGCTCGGTGGCCACCGGACGCACGCCGGAACCGATCTGCATGCCCGAGGGCAGGCGGTCCTGGACGTTGTTCTGGGCGCCGGGCTGGCGCATGTTCTGGTACAGAAGGTCCTCGAACACCGCCCGGGACTGTTTGAAGCCGTTGGTCGAGACGTTGGCCAGATTGTTGGAAATCACGTCCAGCTGGACCTGCTGGGATTCGAGTCCGGTCTTGGCCGTCCACAGCGACTTGATCATGGTTCTTCTCTCCCTCGGTCAGGAGGATCCCCTGACCGCTCAATAATTCGGCCCTGGCCGTCGGTTGAAGGGGTCAGCCGTTCAACGACAGCAGGCTGTTGGCCTTCTGGGCGTTCTCGTCGGCGGTGCTGATCATCTTGGTCTGCAGCTCGTAGCGCCGCGCCACATCGATCATCGCCACCATGGACTCCACCGGATTGACGTTGCTGCCCTCCAGCGCCCCGCTGACTACCCGTACCTGGTCGGAGGCCGCCAGCGCGGCAGGCTCACCATTCTCTCCGATGGAGCGAAACAGACCGTCGCCGCCACGGGTCAGCTCGCCGGGCTGCGGCTCGACCAGCTTGAGCCGGCCGATCTCGGCCAGGGCGTCAGGATCCTGGCCCATGCCGATGGCGCTGATGGTGCCGTCGGCGCCGAGGAACAGCTCGGCCTCCAGCGGCACCTGGATCGGCCCACCCTCGCCGATCACCGGGCGCCCCACCGAGGTCAGCAGGCCGTTGCCATCCACCTGCAGGTCGCCGCGGCGGGTGTAGGCCTCGCTACCGTCATCGCTTTCCACCGCGAAGAAGCCGTCACCGTCGATGGCCACGTCCAGGGTGCGACCGGTGCGGGTGATGGCCCCCGGGGAAAAGTCCGCCCCTGGGGTCGAGGCGGCGGTGGACACCCGGGTGTCGAGACGCGCCTCGCCCTCGACCGGCACCGCGCGCATGGCGTGAAGCTGGGCCCGGAAGCCCGTGGTCGAGGCGTTGGCCAGGTTGTGGCTGACCACCGACTGCTGCTCCATGGTCTGGCGTGCGCCGCTCATGGCGGTGTAGAGCATGCGATCCATCTACGACTCCCCTGAAAGGTGTGAAGGACCGCTGCCCGGGGCAGCGGCCGGCGTGGTCATCAGCGCAGGTTGATGGCGGTCTGCAGCACTTCGTCCTGGGTCTTGATGGTCTGCGAATTGGCCTGGTAGGCGCGCTGGGTGACGATCATGCTGACCAGCTCCTTGGCCATGTCGACGTTGGAGGTCTCGATGGCGCCGGACTGGATGCCGCCCAGCAGGCCGGTACCCGGGGCACCGACCAGCTCCTGGCCGGAGGCGTCGGTGGCGGCCCAGGTGTTGTCACCGGCGGGTGACAGGCCCTCGGGGTTGCGGAAGCTGGCCAGGGCGATCTGGCCGGCCGGGCGGGTCTGCTCGTTGGAGTAGCTGCGCACCACGGTGCCGTCACTGTCGATGCTGATACCGACCAGGGCGCCGGAGGTGTAGCCGTTCTGGTTGAGCGAGGTGGTGCTGGCGTTGTTGCCGAACTGGGTGGAGCCGGAAATATCGAAGGTCAGCGCCATGTCGTTGGCGCCGCCCAGGAAGGGGTCGTTGGGAAAGGTCAGTGCGAACTGGCCGTTACCCGGTGTCGTCAGCTGGCCGTTCTCGTTGAACGTCATGTCCATGGTCTGCGGCTCGGCAGGGGTGGCACCATCCATCAGCACCATGCCGTCCATCGCGGTGGTGGCGGTCCACTGATTGTCGCCGGTCTTCTCGTAGTAGACGGTGACATTGCGCGGGTTACCCAGCGAGTCGTAGGCGGTGAAGTTGTTGGAGTAGTGGTAGTCGATCGGGACACCGGTGGAGCCGTCGGAGCCCGCCAGGGTGACGCTGTTGAGGTCTTCGCCGGCGACCTTGCGTGAGTCGAGGTTGAAGGTGGTGGACACCTCGGTGGTGGCGCTGGCCGGCATCTCGTCGGCCTCGATCTGCAGCACCTCGGGCTGGCCGCCCACCTGGACCGCACCGGCGGCGTTGACGCCGTAACCCATGATGCGCGCGCCCTGGGCGTTCTGCAGGTAGCCGTCCGGGGTCATGGTCAGCTGGCCGTTGCGGCTGTAGACCACCTGGCCGTTCTGTTCCATGCGGAAGAAGCCGTCACCGCTGATGCCCAGATCCAGCGGCCGGTTGGTGGACTCCAGGTTGCCGCCGCTGAAGTCCTGCAGCACGGTGGAGACCTTGGTACCCAGGCCGATCTGGGAGTTGGCGAAGACGTCGGCGAACTGCGCACTACCGCTCTTGTAGCCCACGGTCTGGGAGTTGGCGATATTGTTGCCCAGCACGTCCAGGCTATCGGCGGCGGCGTTCAGACCACTCAGCGCTTGTGAAAAACCCATGTCACTCTCCTTATACGTTTCCCTGCGTCGATGACCCGACGGTCATCCTGCGTTCGCTACAGAATCTGGCGGATATCGCTCAGCGCCACCTGCCCGTAGACGGCACCCAGATCGAGTTGCACCTGGCCGCTGTCATCCGCCGGGGACACCCCGCCGACCTGGGCGTAGTTGAGCGCGGTCACCGCAAGCTCCTCGCCCTCGACACCGGTGGCCTCGATGCTGACGTGATAGGCACCTTCGGGGGCCGCCACGCCTTCACCTGTCATGCCGTCCCACTGGAACGACTCGGTCCCGGCGGAGGCCGGGCCCAGGTTGTAGCTGTTGATGACCTCGCCGGACTCGTTGGTGATGGTCACCTTGACCTCGGCGGCGGGGCTTTCCAGCTCGACGCCAAAGGGCGTGGAGACCGGCGCGCCTTCATCGTTGTGGGCCATGACGATGCGATCCCCCGGCACCAGCACGCCCTTGCCGATCAGCCCGGTGGCCTGCAGCGCCTGGCCGGCGTTGATCTGGCCGGTGATCGACGACATGGTCTCGTTGAGCGACTCGATGCCGGAAACCGTGTTGATCTGGGCCAACTGCGAGGTCATCTCGCTGTTGTCCATGGGATTGAGCGGATCCTGGTTCTGCAGCTGGGTCACCAGCATGGTCATGAAGTTGTCGCCGAGCTCGTCGGACGCCTGCTTGGAGCTGGCCTGAGCGGTGGCGGCGTTGACCGATTGGTAAACGCTTGCATCGATGGTGTTGGCCATGGGATCAGCCCTCGCCCAGGGTCAGGGTCTTGAGCATCAGCTGCTTGCTGGTGTTCATGACCTCGACGTTGGCTTGATAGGAGCGGGAGGCGGAGATCATGTTGACCATCTCGCCCACCGGGTCGACGTTGGGCATCGCCACGTAGCCGGCGTCATCGGCCAGCGGATGCTCGGGGCGATACTCCTGGCGCAGCGGCGAGGGGTCCTCGACCACCTCGCGCACACCGACGCCGCCGATGCCGTCGCTGGCGGCGCGGGACTCGAACACCGCCTGGCGGGCGCGGTAGGCCTCGCCGTCGGGGCCGGCCACGCTGTCGGCGTTGGCCATATTGCTGGCGGTGACGTTCATGCGCTGGGCCTGGGCGGACATCGCCGAGGCGGAGATATCGAAGATCGAAAACATCGACATGGGGCGCTCTCCCTGCTTGGAAACTGAGATGGACCGGGCTTACTGCTCGGGCTGCATGGCCTGCTTGAGGCCCTGGATGCGACTGTTGAGGATCGTCAGCGCAGCCTGGTAACGCACCGAGTTGTCGGTGAAGGCGGCCCGCTCGCGGTCCATGTCCACGGTGTTGCCGTCGAGGCTGGCCTGCTCCGGTACGCGGTACTTGAGCTCGCTGCCGCCAAGCGACATGGCCTGGCCATGACCCGACAGGTGGTGACTGGACGTCCGCGCCAGGGCCAGACCGGGCTGATTCGCCCCCTTGGTCGCGGCTTCCAGGGCCTGGGAAAAGTCCATGTCGCGTGCCTTGTAGCCGGGGGTATCGGCATTGGCGATATTGCTGGCCAGGACCTTCTGGCGTTCCTGTCTAAGCGACAGGGCCTGCTGGTGAAAAGCGAGCGAGGCCTCGAGCTGATCGATCATCCCGGTGCGCTCCGTAAGCAAGGGAACAAAGAGACAAGGGGTTCGACGATGAAGAATACCCAGGCCCCTGTCTGCACAAAGCCGTGAACAGCCCCCATTACCACGCCCATTTCAGACCATGCGTCGATGCCGGCTTCTCTACACTGGTGTGCCATGGCCCTTGAATGGCCAGGCAAGCGCCCTTGAAAGGCCAGGAAAGCGCCCTTCAAACGGCCCCGGGCGCTAAAGATCGCACCGACCACCGGTATCCCGATGTCTCGATCCTCATCTCTTGTACAAGCCACTGCTTCCCTGTCCTGGGTCATCGCCCGGGCGGCGCTGGTGCTGTGTGTCAGCACAGGCTTTGCCGCCAGCACCGCCCAGGCCAGCGGCCAGGCGGTCGATGACGGCGGTGTCGATGCGGGCACCGGGGAAGCGCTGACACGGGTAGAGAGCTTTCTGTTCGAGCAGGCCCTGGCCGACGGCGCCCGGCCGGGCGATCTGGAGATTCAGGTATTCCCGCCGGCGGCGAGCCTGGCCGACTGCCGCCAGCCCGAACCCTTCCTGCCCCGGGCGGGGAGCCGACTGGCCGGACGCGTCTCGGTGGGGCTTCGCTGCGAGGGAGAGCGCCATCGCAGCCGCTATCTGCAGGCCGAAATCACCCGACTGGGCGAGCGACTGGTGGCGGCGCGGGACATCGCCCCCGGCGAGCGCCTGAGCGCGGACATGCTGACCAGCGAGCGCTTCGACGTAAGCCGTCTGCCGTCCCAGGCGCTGACCGATCCACAAGCGGCCATCGGTCAGATCGCACGACGCGGGATTCGCCAGGGTCAAGCGCTGTCGGCCCATCAGCTGACATCACCCAAGCTGGTGAGACGCGGCGAGCAGGTCGCGGTGGAAGCCAGTGGCCGGGGCTTTCGCATCAGCCGCCAGGGCGAGGCGCTGGAGGCCGGCGGCCTCGGCGATATCGTGCGGGTAAGGGTGGATCGGCGCCAGATCCTCGACGCCCGGGTGGTGGAACACGGCCGGCTGGCGGTAACCTACTAGGACGTTGATGAAAAGTGCCTGCGCTCGGTAATACGGCGTTAAAAACCGGCTGGTGCGCCAGCCCTAAAGTTCTTGTTCTTGCGGCCGATGATGTACATAGACGCAGACATTCGGATCAACGGCGACAGCCAGCGCCTGGTCCCATCGCCATTCTCGTGAGGCCTTGCCCGTGAAGATCGATTCGCAACATCCTCTGACCCGCCCCGCCCAAAGCGAGGGGCCGCAGCAGAGCGACAAGCTCCAGCAAAGCGAGACGCAAAAAGCCGCTGGCGCCGGTGTCGAAGCCGGTGCCCAGGCCCACCTGAGCCGCCCGGCGGCGGATACCAGCCAGGACATCGACAGCGCCCGGGTCGAACAGATTCGTGACGCCATCCGCGAGGGTCGCCTGGAAATCCATCCCGAGCGCATCGCCGACGGCCTGATCGACAGCGTCCGCGACATGCTCGGCGATACCTCAGAGGGCTCGCAGTCGTGAGTCTGGCCCGACTGCTCGACCAGCAGCGTGAGCGACTCGCCGAGCTGCTGGCCCTGCTGGGCGAGGAACAGGAGTGCCTGGTTCAGGGCCAGGTCGACAGCGAGGCGCTGGTGGCGCTCGCCGGCCAGAAGTCCGAGATCCAGCAAAGGCTTGCCGAGACGGAAGCCCGCCGCCATCAGGTACAGTGCCGACTGGGCTACCCCGATGACCGCGAGGGCACCCTGCAAGCCGCCCGTGACGCCGGCTGCGAAGCCGCCTGGCAGACCACCATGGCACTCGCCAGGGAAGTCTCCCGCGCCAATCTGCGCTGTGGCGAACTGCTGGCCCTGCGCATGGAGCACAACCAGCGCATGCTCGACCAGATCCACCGCATCGCCAACGCCAGCGTCTACCAGCCCGACGGCCGCACCCGGCTGCAGCCCTCTCGGCTCAACGTCTCGGCCTGATTTCCTGGTTCAAGGTCTTGGCTCGCAGCTTGGGCTCGCCGCTTGGACTCTCGACATCGGGCCTGACACCTCCTCTCGGAAACACCTGCCCGGCTCTGCCACCTTGGCGGCATCAATGGCTGGCTCAGATCGCTATCGCGGGATGCGCGCCGGAGGCCGCCCAGCCCACCAGGGCCTCGCTTTCCAGCGGCGCACCGACAAGACGCCCCTGAATCCGGACAAGCCCCAGCGCCTTGATGGTATCGAGCTGTTCGGCGGTCTCGACCCCCACCGCCACCGCGACGAACTCCAGCGCCTCGAGGCAGCGCATCAGCGCCGCCACGCTCTGGCGCATGCTGGTGGAGGGATCGGCCAGGGTCTTGAGGGTCTCCGGCCCCAGCTTGCCCAGGGTCACCGGCAGAGAGGCCATGCCGAACAGGTCCACCGGGGAGCGGCCCAGCCCATCGACGCCGAGCCGCACGCCCAAAGCGACGATACGCCTTAACAGGTGGGACTGGCGGTGGCCCACCTCGAACAACCCCGCGCCATCCACCTCCAGGCACAACCAGTCGAGGCACTCGTGGCGATAGTGGCCGCCCGCCTCTTCCTGGGCACCCGCCTCCCCCTTCGCGCCAGACTCGCATAGCTGGCGCAGGTAGAGATCCAGGGCGCGGCCATCGAAGCCGGCCTGATCCAGCAGGCGGTGGTGAATGTTCACCGAGATATCCCAGTCACCCAGCTCGGAGCCGGCCTCGCGCCAGCGCCTGCGCTGGGCCACCACCTCCTTGAGCACCCAGCGATCTAGCCGGTCGACCAGCTGCATATCGGCAGCGAGCGCGACAAATTCTGCCGGCGCCACCTCGCCACGCTGGGGATGGCGCCAGCGCACCAGCGCCTCGAGCCCGCAGCAGCGCCGGGTGAGCAGATCGAACTGGGGCTGATACACCAGGAAGAACTGCTGATCGGGGAACATCAGCGCTTCCTGCAGCTCGTGACGGAAGCGCTGCTGGCGCTCCATCAGACGCTGCAGGCTGCCGTCGTAGAAGGCGAAACCTCCGGGCACGGCCTCTTCCAGCGCCTTTTCGGCGTGGGCCAGCAGCTCGCCGGTTTCCTCGCCGTCTTCCGGACACAGGACGATGCCGATGCGCGGCTCGATCAAGGCGGGCTGATAGCCGGGTAGGGTAAAGGGCGGTTCCAGCGCTTCGAGGCAGCGGTCGGCCACCAGTTGCATGGTCTCCGGCGTGACCGGATGCTCGAGCAGCACCCCCCAGCGTTCGCGATCGATCTGCACCACGCTGTCTTCCCGGCGCAGCACGTTGACCAGTCGGCGTCCGGCCCGGCGCGACACCCGCGACGCCATCTCGCCACCATGGTCCACCAGGATGCGCGACAGGCCGTGCAGCTCGACCAGCATCACGCCGAGGCGCTGACCAAGACGGTCGGCGCGATCGAAAGCGTGGGACAGGCGGTCCTCGAAGATCCAGGTACTGGCCACGTTGCCGATATCGGCATGGCGGCGATCCAGTACCGCGTCGGCGTCGGCGTCGAGATCGACGAAGGTGACCAGCCACATCAGCGGATCGGTGCCGGCGTCCAGGGACGCATCGGCGCCTCGGTCGAAGGCTACGCAGGACATCAGCCCCAGCCGGGCGCTGGCGCTGTCATCCACCGCAAGCCAGGCCTGCTGCCAGTCCTCGCCGGGTGACAGGGTATGGTAGCTGCCCCGCTCCCCCAGCAGATTGACGAAGGGGCGAAACAGCTCGTTGAGGTTGCGGCCCTGCAGCTCGCCACCGGTGGGACAGGCCAGCTCCGTCAGCGCGGTGTTGGCCCATAACAGGCGGTCATTGGCATCGATCAGCGCCAGCCCCACCGGGGCGCGGTCAAGCACCAGCCCCGCCACCACGGAGGGATGCCGGGCGACCTTGCCGGCGGAAGCCGCCTGCAACAGCGACGTCGGGCCCAAGCCCGCTGATCGATCCTTAGCCATGAGCCCTGCCCAGATAGAGGTAAGCGGTGCGCATTACCTAATATAACCACTATCGGCGAGGCCGGCGTACTCTTGAGGACCGACATGAACGGTTTTTACATGAACAGGGCTAGCGCGGACGCAGGCGCAGGGCGTCCATGCCACCGTCCACCGGCAGGCAGACCCCCACCGTCGAGCGATTGGCGGGATCGGCCAGATAGGCCACCGCCTGGGCCACCTCGGCGGCGGCGACCAGCCGTCCGTGGGGCTGGCGAGCCTCCAGCGCGGCACGCTCGGCCTCGGGGTCAGGCGCCTGCGCAAGCAAGCGGCCGATCCAGGGGGTATCCGCGGTGCCGGGCGAGACACAGTTGACCCGAATGCCCTGTTGCAGGTGATCGGCCGCCATGGCTCTGGTCAGGGCCAGCACGGCGCCCTTGGTCGCCGAGTACAGGGCCCTCTGCTGAATCCCCGCGGTGGCGGCGATGGACGCCATATTGACGATGGCGGCGGCGTCCGACTCGCGCAGATGAGGCAGCGCCGCCCGAGACACCCGCGCCATGCCGGCGACGTTGACCTCCCAGGCGCGCGCCCACTCCTCGTCCGGGTTGCCCGCGACGTCGCCCTGGGCGCCGATGCCCGCGTTGTTGACCACGATGTCGATACGCCCCAGCGCACTGGCGACCGCCGTTACCGCGCGCTCTACCTGCTCGCTGCTGGCGACATCGCACGCTTCCCAGTGGTGTTGATTGGCGGGATCTTCGCGATCCAGTACGGCGACGCGGGCGCCCTCACTGGCCAGGCACTCGGCGATCGCCGCACCGATGCCCGAGGCGCCACCGGTAACGATGGCCACCCGTCCTTCGAATCGAGCTGTCATGGATTAGCCCTCCCAGGCACGAAATGTCTGACGCTGGCGGCCCAGGCCGTCGATCTCCACCTCGACCACGTCGCCCGGCTTGAGGTAGTCGAAGCGCCCCGAGACCGCTACCCCTTCGGGGGTTCCGGTGGAGATGACGTCGCCGGGCTCGAGCTGCATGTACTGCGACAGATCGCGAACGATCTCGGCGCAGCCGAAGATCATGTCCGAGGTGCGGGAGTCCTGGCGTGGCTCGCCGTTGACCCAGGAGCGCAGGCCCACATCGGCGGGATCGAAGGCGTCGGCGGTCACGATCCAGGGGCCCAGTGGCATATAGCCCGGGCTGCACTTGCCCTTGCTCCACTGGCCGCCGGAGACCTCGAGCTGGAACTTGCGCTCCGACAGATCGTTGGCGAGCACATAGCCACCGATGTGGCTGGCCGCTTCCTCCAGCGAGTCGCAGTAGCTGGCGGTGCTGCCGATCACGATGGCGAGCTCGACCTCCCAGTCGGTCTTTTCCGAACCGCGCGCGATGGTGACGGTGTCGTCGGGGCCGGCGACGGTGTTGGGCGTCTTGAAGAAGACGATGGGTTGCTTCGGCGACTCGGCGCCGGACTCGGCGGCGTGGGCGGCGTAGTTCTGGCCGATGCAGATCACCGAGCCCACCGCCGCCACCGGCGAGCCGTGGCGAACCTCGTCGGCAAGCTCGACGGCGGTCAGCCGTCCGGCGTCCAGCAGCTGGCGAAGACGCGCCACGCCGTTGTCCTTCCAGAAGCCTGGCCCGAAGTCGCCCACCGGCGAGGCGTCATAGAGCACGCCTTCGACCTCGACCAGCGGCATCTCGTTACCCATCGTTCCACGGCGCAACAGCTTCATGTGTTCTCCTTCAGCAGGCCTCGCGCCTGCAGTTCGTTCCAGAAGGCCTCGGGGATATCGCACGAGGCCAGTGCATGATTTCGCTTCACCTGCTCAGGCGAGCGCATTCCGGCCATGACGTTGACCACGGCGGGGTGGCGCCACGGGAAGGCCAGCGCCGCCGCCGGCAGGCTGACGCCGTGGGCTCGCGCCACTGCGGCGAGTTCGCGGGCACGTTCGAGCACCGCCTGCGGTGCCTGGCCGTACTCGTACCAGGCATCGGCGGGAGGCTCGTCACGCGCCAGCAGGCCCGAATTGAAGGCGCCGACGGCGACCACTCCGACCTGGTGTTCCAGGCAGGCACTCATCAGCCCAGTCTGCTCCTGCTCCAGCAGGGTGTAGCGACCGGCCAGCATGATCAGGTCGGGCCTTGCCTGATCGACGAAGCGCTTGAGCATGCCGGCGTCCTTGGAGCCCACGCCCCAGGCCGCGATCCGGCCCTGCTCGCGCAGGCGTTCGAGCTCGGGGACGGCCCCTGTCAGGGCTTCCTCGAAGCGATCCGTGGGCTCTTCCGGGTCATGGATCCAGAGGATGTCCACCGACGTCATGTCGAGGCGCGCAAGCGAGGCCTCCAGGCTCTGCCTGACGCCATCGGCGGTGTAATCACGCCGCCGGGTCTGGTCATCGGCCACGTGGAAACCGTTGGCCTCGTCGCTGCCCTGGGGGGAAGGGTTGGGCTCCAGCAGGCGTCCCACCTTGGTGGAGATGACGTAGTCGTCCGGCGAGCGCCCCTTGAGCGCCTTGCCCAGGCGCTGTTCAGACAGCCCGAGCCCATAGTGGGGGGCCGTGTCGTAAAACCTCAGCCCCAGCTCCCAGGCGGTGTCCACGGCGGCCAGACAGTCCTGTTCGGGGGTGACCTTGCCCATGTTGCCGAACTGCGCCGCACCGACGCCGAGGCCTTCGAAGGCACGGCGCAGCTTGGGCGGCAGACGGCTGGCGATCGGCGATGTCGTCATCGGGCATCCCTCCTGTGATAGATGTTCAAGGCGTTGTCTTCGGCAACGGCCTGGCGCTTTTCTGCGGGCACCCGCGCCAGCACCCGCTCGCACCAGTCCTTGGGGTCCTGACTGATCGGGCTATCGCTGCCAAGTAGGCAGCGCTCGGCACCGAAGGTCTCAAGCGCCACGTCGACGATGTCTGCGGCGTGGCGCTCGAGTTCGTCGGCGTCGCGGCACTCCGCCGGCAGACCGGACAGTTTGCAGTGGACCCTGTCGAGTTCGGCCAGGCGCGCCAGATTGCGCTGCCAGGCCTCTCGCGCGACGCCATCACGCGGGTTCGGCTTGCCCATATGGTCGAGCACCACCGTCAGCTCCGGCACCTGCTCGAGCAACGCCAACAGGCGCGGCAGCTCTCGGTCCCTGACGCAGGCATCGAAGGGCAGGCCCCAGTCGGCCAGACGCTTCAGGCCCTCGACCAGGGCGGTCGAGCCAAACAGCTCGCGGTCCTGCAACAGGCGTCTGACGCCGACCACCTGGGGCACCTCGGCCAGACTCGCCAGCGCCCGCTCGGCCTGGGGAAGCTCCAGCGCGACGCTCGCCACCACGCCGTGGACCCGCGGGTCCTGCTCGGCCAGCGAGATCAGCCAGGCGGCTTCCTCGGCGGGGTCCGGGGCGTCGGCCTCGACCAGCACGTAACGGCGGCCCTGGCCATCGGGAATCGGCGCCCTGGCGGGCAGGCCCGCATCGGCGAGCCAGGGAATCCGCACCGCACCGGTGTCCCAGACGTGAAGGTGGGTATCGATCATCACGGAACGCCTATGGTCAGCAGAAAGTTGGAGTAGGGGCGGCACTCGCCGGTGGCCACCACCAGGCACACCTCGGGGCCGCGGCAGGCGTCATAGAAGGCCCAGCGATCCAGGCTCGACCAGGCGATCTGCTGGCCTCCCCCATGGCGGTGGTCGGCCAGCCGCTGGCGGCACTCGACCACCGATTCGGAGGCGCCGCCCTCGGCGTCGGCCATGTAGGCGACCTCTTCCACGAACACCGCCTGGGCCAGCGTCTCCATCACCGACAGCACCGGCACCATGCCCTCGCACAGGTTGAGGTAGACCCGGCTCGCCGCTGGCGGCGCACCGGTCGAATGCGGATAGAGCGCGTCGGCCACCAGCACCCTGGCGCCGTGTCCGGCGGCGGCCAGGCCCTCGAGCAATGGCGGATTGAGCAGCGGGCCGCGGATCATGCCGGCACCGCCTGGCGCCGACGGGTCCACTCGGTGCCGTTCGGCCAGGCCCAGGCCGCCAGCGTCTCGGCCTTGATCTCGGCGGAATACCCCGGCTCACGCGGCAATGTATAGGCGCCATCTCGCACGACGCAGGGGTCGACGAAGTGTTCGTGCAGGTGATCGACGAATTCGGCCACCCGCCCGTCCACGGGACCCGACACCGCGATGTGGTCGATCATCACCAGGTGATTGACCAGCTCGCACAGCCCCACCCCGCCGGCGTGGGGGCAGACGGGCTTGCCGAACTTCCTGGCCATCAGCAGCACCGGGATGATCTCGTTGACGCTGGCAAGACGGCAGGAGTCGATCTGCACGTAGTCGACCGCGTTGGCCTGCAGCAACTGCTTGAACAGCACCCGGTTCATGCCATGCTCGCCGGTGGCGACGCCGATGCCGAGCGGACGCACGCCATCGCCGATGCTGCGATGCCCCAGCACGTCATCCGGGCTGGTGGGCTCTTCGATCCACAAAAGGTCGTGATGGGAAAGCGCCTCGACCCGCTCGATGGCCTCGGGCACCTCCCAGACCTGGTTGGCGTCGATCATCAGCGCCACGTCGGGGCCGATCACCGAGCGGGCGATCCCCAGGCGACGCTCGTCGTCCTCGGGATTGGCGCCGACCTTGAGCTTGATATGGCGGTAGCCATCGTCCATCGCTTCCCGGCACAGGCGGGCCAGCTTCTCGTCCGAATAGCCGAGCCACCCCGCCGAAGTGGTGTAGCAGGGGAAGCCCTGCTCGCTCAGCTCGGCGATGCGCTCCTGCTGGAAGGGCCGCTGTTCCTTGAGCATCGCCACCACCTCCTCGGCGCTCAGCACGTCACCCAGGTAGCTGAGATCCAACTGCTCGACGAGCACCTCCGGCTCCATCTCGCAGACAAGACGCCACAGCGGCACTCCCGCATGCCGGGCCGCCAGGTCCCAGACGGCGTTCATCACCGCCGCCCGCGCCAGGTGCACCACCCCCTTGTCCGGGCCCAGCCAGCGAAGCTGCGAATCCGCGGCGAGTTCACGATAGACCGCCCCCGGAGACCGGCAGACCTCGGCCGCGTCCCGGCCGACCAGCGGCTGGGCGAGGGCCTCCATGGCCTGCAGGCAGATCTCGTTGCCGCGACCGATGGTGAAGGTGAAGCCGCACCCATAGAGCGCGCTGTCATCGGTGACCAGCCTGAGATAGGCCGCCGAGTAGTCGGCGTCCTTGTTGACCGCGTCGGAGCCGTCGCTGCTGTCAGAGGTGGGAAAACGCAGATCCACCAGTTCGATTGAGGTGATGACGGACACGTATCGTCCTCCAGATTCATCAGATGTATTAAAGTGCTGCCGAAGTTTTCGATAGAATGGCGGGATTCGATCACCCCTTCCGAGCCGGAGCCCCTGCCATGACGCCGCCGCCCCCGTCCGAAAGCGACCAACGCCGCCCCTCCCAGTACGAGGTGGTGGTGCAAGGCATCCAGGAGATGATCGTCTCCGGTGAAATCGCTTCCGGCGACCGCCTGCCCGTCGAGTCGATCCTCGCCACCCGCTTCGCTGTCTCGCGCAGCTCACTGCGTGAAGGGGTCAGGGCGCTGGTCGCCATGGGCATCCTCGAGACCCGCCAGGGCTCCGGCACCACCGTTACCTCGCTGGACCCGGGGCTGCTGCTGAAGCCCCTGGAGTTCTGGGCGGGCATCCAGGCCGGGACCTCGTCCCGCGACCTGCACAATGTGCGCCAGGCGCTGGAGGTGGAGGCCGCGGCGGTGGCGGCGCTGCGCCGAACCGACGAGGACATCGAGCGCCTGAAGGCCGTACTGGCCGAGGCCGAGCCCGCCATCCAGGCGCTGGACCACGAAGGCGCCATGGCCGCCGACCTGGAGTTCCACCTCAGCCTGGCGAGGATTTCCCGCAACCCCGTGCTGGTCGCCCTGCTCGAGGCACTGTCGCGGCCGACCCTGCGGATGCGGCTGTGGCAATCGATCCACCTCGGCGGTCGTATCGCCATCACCCACCAGGAGCACCTGGCCATCCTCAATGCCGTTGTCGCCGGCGACCCCAGGGGCGCCCATGCCGCCATGCAGACTCACCTCGCTCAGGTCGCCGTGGTGCTGCGGGACACCCCCGATTCGCGTTAAGGCGCTGCCAGTTCAAGAGACGCCAGCTCAGGCCAGATCACCCTCGTTGCTGGTCTCGGGCCGCGGATGACGCTGCACATAGACGCCGAAGGCCACGATCACCGCGAAGCACACCGCCACCACCAGGTAGCTGGTCTGGGCCGAGGTGATATCGATCAGCCAGCCCTGGGCCAGCGGCACCAGGGCGCCACCGACGATCGCCATCACAAGACCTGCGGCGCCGTACTTGGTGTCCTGCCCCAGCCCCTCCAGCGAGATGCCGTAGATGGTGGGGAACAGCAGCGAGATACAGGCGCTCAGCAGCACCAGGGCCACCGCCCCGATCAGGTTGCCGCTGAACACCGCCACCAGCGACAGCGCGACACCGAGCACGCACATCCCGGTCATCAGCTTGCGCGGGTCCACCCGACCCATGACACCGACCATGACGAAGCGCGACACCAGGAAGACCAGCAAGGAGGCCTGCAGCCAGTAGCCGGCCTCTTCGCTGCCGACGCCCAGCGCCTCGGTCACGTAGTGGATGGTGAAGGTCCAGGTGCAGGTCTGGGCGGCCACGTTGAAGAACTGCGCCACCACCCCGAAGGCGTAGCGACGGTTGCGCACCAGCCGGCCGAGGCGACTCCCCGACAGCGCCACCGTCTCGCTCTTGCGGTCCGCCATCAGCGCCTCGTGGCGCGGCACCCGCACCATGGCA
The DNA here is from genome assembly GCA_002433675.1 of Halomonas halophila. Classification (GTDB taxonomy): domain Bacteria; phylum Pseudomonadota; class Gammaproteobacteria; order Pseudomonadales; family Halomonadaceae; genus Halomonas; species Halomonas salina_B. The sequence continues at coordinate 8,714 of DJIP01000082.1, read as the reverse complement.
ATAGCAATCGCGATCACCACATAGACCAGCGCCAGGGTGATGTAGGGGCCCATCACCGCCTGCAATTCCGCCGACTGCATCTCGGTCAGCGCCTCCTGGGTCAGCGAGGCGCGCTGCTCGGCGGTGGCCGGATTGACGTGGGGCAGGATAAACACCGCGGCCAGCAGCACCCCCAGGTTCGACCCCACCGGGTTGAAGGACTGGGCGAAATTCAGCCGCCGTGTGGCGTTCTCACGCGGGCCCATCGCCATCACGTAGGGATTGGCGGAGGTTTCGAGGATCGACAGCCCGGCCGCCAGGGTGAACAGCGCCACCAGGAACATTGAGTAGGTCATCATCTGGGAGGCCGGCATGAACAGAAGCCCGCCGGTGGCCGCCAGCAGGAGGCCGATCAGCACGCCGCCCTTGTAACCCAGGCGCGAATTGATCCAGGCCGCCGGGATCGCCAGGGCAAAATAGGCGCCGTAGTAGGCGAACTGCACCAGTGACGCCTGCAGCGCGCTCATCGAGAACACCGAGCCGAACACCGACACCAGGGGGTCGGTCAGATTGCCGGCGAGACCCCAGGCGGCAAAGCAGGTGACGATAAGCACAAAGGGCACGGTCATGCCCCTGTGCAGAAAAGAGGACTTTTCCGGCGCCGACTGTTGCTCAGCCGCCGCGGTAGAGGATGCATCCACAAGTGACTCCTTGTATGTATTTGTATGTGGTTATCGAGACAATTGATCAGATGAATTTAGCTAGTGAGGGAGAAACTAGTCGAGGGGCCACGTGAATACAAGGAATGACGGATAAGACAAACGTCTTAGGAGGCTTGGCGAAAACCATTGCAATTCACTGTTTAAAGCGAGTTTTTATCGCTAAGGCGTGGAGCAAAAAAGCTCAACGAGGGAACAGCACCAAGTGCGCCAGGCGAATGGCTTAGGCATTGCTCACTGACCTTCGCGAGAGATAGATACGATGAATAGGTCAGCCTGGCTGGCTATCGCTATGGAGGAAGAAGAGAGGGCCTGAGAAGAGAGAGCGAGAGAAGAGAGGCGAAAAGAGGAAGTGGGAGTACAGAAGGAAGACAGAGGGTAGACAAAGGATTGAGAGATGGAAGAGAAGCAGGGATGCGGAGGCGTCACGCTGAGTGCGGGGAAAGGCTCGAGGAGCGCAGGCACTTTTCAGGCAAGTCGCAATGCCAGCTCCGCCTGCCCCACCAAGGCCTGCCGATGGATATCGAGCAAATGGCGGTAGTCCTCACCCATGGCGTCCTGCATACCCGTCGCCTCAAAGCGCTCGAGTAACTCACTCGCCCAGGCCACCACCTCCTGATACCGAGCAAGCGCGTCCAACAGGGCCTCGTCGGAGACAGCCTCCACGGCGCCTTCGACCAGGACATCGTCGACCAGGACATCCTGCGAAACACTTAACGGGTGGGTGCTATTCATTCGTGACTCCTGGGGCCATGAACGCTATTGGCGGATGTGAGGTTGCCGCGACTGCGCCGACTAAACCTTCTGTAAAAAATGCTGGCCGCCGCATAAATGCCGACAGGCGCCAGAGGCGCCTGTCGGGGTTGGGACGCACATGCGCGACCCGCGGAGGAGCAAGTCAGCCAAGGGCTGACAACACACCTAGCCTTAGCCCAGCAGAGACAGCACAGACTGCGGCACCTGGTTGGCCTGGGCCAGCACGGAGGTACCGGCCTGCTGCAGGATCTGGGCGCGAGTCATATTGGCCACTTCCACCGCGTAGTCGGCATCTTCGATACGGGACCGGGCAGAGGACAGGTTAGTAGTAGTAGTGCTAAGGTTTTCAATGGCAGAATCGAAACGGTTCTGCACTGCACCCAAATCTGAACGGAAATTATCAATATCCTTTATAGCAGAGTCAAGCTGTGAAAGAGGATTTACGGTGCCGGATGTCTCAATTTGGGTATCATCAGCTACAGCAGCAGCATCGCCTGCGGCAGTCACCGCTGCAGAAATGTCATTATCGCCAATGGTCACTTTACCGGTAGAAGCATCAATTTCTGCGTTCTGATATTTGCCTGTACCTACTTCTACAGCGTATTGAGTGCTACCGTCATCCGCAGTATAGGACTGTAAAGATGAGGCTGGTACAGCAAGACCAGACGTATCTACAGTAGTACGGTTGCTACGAACTGATGTGCCGTCAGTAACTTCAGTTGCACCAGTGGGAGCGGTGGAGAGCGCACTGCCTTTGGTTACCGCCCCGTCGGTAGAGTCAATCAGAGCTGACGTGTAAGTAGTGCCATTAGTGGTATCCTCGGTCTTGACAGCGTAGGCAGTATTACCACTGCTGTCTTTGTACGAGACTAATGTATCTTTCGGATCAGCGTCAGTACCTGCACCGCCAGTGGCTAGGCCAGAAAGATCAGCTTCTACTTTTACACTACTATTGACATTGAATCCACCAAGCTTAAGAGCGCTAACGCTAACATCTTTTAGGTCGATGGAAATGCTTTGGCCATCTTCGGAACCCACCTGAATGCTGATTGATTTATCACCATTCAGCACCTTGGTGCCATTAAAATCAGTCTGGGCAGATACCCGATCAATCTCGGATAAACGGGCGCTGATCTCATCTTGAATTGAGTCCAGATCACTTTGCGAGTTCGTACCGTTTTCAGCTTGAACGGTCAGTTCACGAACGCGCTGCAGGTTATCGTTGATCTGGTTCAGGGCGCCTTCAGCGGTTTGCGCCAGAGAAATACCGTCGTTGGCGTTACGGCTGGCCTGATTCAAACCAGTAACGGTGGCGCTCATACGGTTGGCGATGGCCTGGCCGGCGGCGTCGTCCTTGGCGCTGTTGATGCGCAGGCCGGAGGACAGGCGCTCCATGGAGGTGGTCAGGGCGCTCTTGGACGCGTTGAGGTTCTGCTGACCAATCATGGAAGTGATATTGGTATTGATCACGGACATGGTGTCATCCTTCCTTAAAGAGTTGGGCTCCATTGGCGGACCGTCTTGGCCTGCCGCAACGGCGCCGTTGGCCGTTACCCTCTTTATCGGTGGCTCGCCGGAAAGCTTTAGCCCTAGCCTGCAAATTTCTTTGGGAGGCTCTTGCCTGGGCTCTGGCTTGACCGCCTGCTGGGCCGCCTGCGGCTGCTCTTTATCAGGTCTGCACTCGCCCTTCACCCGCTCTTTACCCGCCCTTCACCGGCTCTCCATCGGCACTGTGACTGTTCTGCATGCTTTCCTGTGCCTTGTTTGTGCCTATTCGCTGAAGCATGTGCTCTACGGTTGTCCCCCTAGCGCCCTTGCTGGACGCTGACTCTGGTAGTGGATGCTGACATCAGGGGCTAGCACTCGCGGTTGATTGAGGTATGTTGAAGACTGTTTTGGTGCCATTTCGAGCAAACGCGTCCAGGGATACCGGACCGATCGTCCAAAGGCGCCTTTGCCTCGGGCGGTAGACGCACCACGGTGGCCGCTATCAACGCTGTCGCCTGCCATGCTGTGAGGATGGCGAGTCTTCGTCATAGCGTCGGAAGGACAAGGAAATGAGCGCCCGGAAGCAGGGTCGCCAAGGGGGTCGTGGGTAGGATGCCGTTTAGACTGCGCGATGTGGCGGAAGATGCCTGGCTGCTGATGGCCTCCAGCGGACTGCTGATGGTCGGCGCTGCGGGTCTCGCCGCCTGGTTGATCCACCCGGTGGAACAGCCGCTGCTGGTCCCCGATGTGGCGCTGGCAAGCCTCGCTGGCGGCGGCGGCGTTCTGCTGCAGGTACTGCGCAGACCGCGTGGCCGCAGCGTCTGCGGCCTGATGATGCTGCTGCTGGCGCTGTACGCCATCGTCCATGACCTGGTCGCCAGCGGCCCTGCCGACGTGCAGTCGCTGCTGACCGGCGGTCCGCGCATGACCAGCTGGGCGGGCCTGGCGATGCTGCCGGGCTGCGTGGCCCTGATGATCGGGGTGGAGCATCGCCAGGGCTCCTTCTGGTGGCGGTTGTCGGGGGGGCTGCTGCTGCTGATCGGCGCGATCTTTACCGTCTGGCTGGTGATTCCTGGCCAGGCACCCAAAGTCTGGGAGGTGACCCGCAGCACCTCGCCCATGGCGGTGTGTCTGCTCTACCTGATCGCCGGCCCGGCCTCGCTGGTGGCTGCCTCACGCCCGCCCAACCGCCCGCTGCGCCTACAACGCGCCAGCATCGCGGTGGCCTGTGCCGGGGTACTGCTCAGCAGCCTGGCCTGGCTGTCGCTCAACCATGTGCGCCAGAGCCACGTCCAGCAGGACGCCGCCAATACCCTGACCAACATCGAAGAGCGCGCACGCGGCCAGATGGCGCTACACCAGCGCTGGCTCGACCGCCTGGCCAACCGTGCCGGCGAGCAGACGACCGACGCCAATACCCTGGCCGACGTCATCACCTTCTATCTGCGAGACGTGCAGAGCCTCGAGAGCCTGGCGCTGTATCGCGGCGACGAGCGGCTATGGCTGCGCTCGCGGCGTGCCCAGGACAGCGTCTGCCGCTTGAGCGAGGCACTGCCCAGGCCGGCCCGCGGCGAACTACAGCTCGAGTTGCCCGACAACCCGCTGGCGACGTCGGCACGCATGGTCAGGGCCCTGGCCAATGACGAACTGCGCCTGGTCGCCTGCATCGATCTGCCCGGCACCCTGGCCCCCAGCAACCACAGCGTTGCCGACCGCACCCTGCTGGCCGTCACCGACAGCCAGGGTGTCTGGTGGTGCGGTTTCGGCGAAGACACCTGGGAGGTCAAGGACCCGACCCTTCCCCGGCTGGCCGAGAACACTCTGGAGCTGGACGGCCGCACCCTGTCCCTGCGCGCACTGCCAGGCCCGGACAGCGCATGGTGGCTGGCCGGCAGCCTGCCGGCGCTGATCACCCTGATCGGGTTGATCATGTCCTACAGCCTGGCCATCAGCCTGTCGCTGATGCGCACCCTGCTGTGGCAGACCCAGAGCCTGGTGGCCGCCCAGGACCAGCTCGAGAGCTACCAGGGGATCCAGTCGATGATCGCCCGGGAGGCGCCACTGACCGAGACCCTGGAGGCCTGCTGCAGGCTGTTCGAGGGTCACCTGCCCGACGCCATCGCCACGGTCCTGACGCTGGACCCCGGCGGCGAGACCCTGAGCCTGGCGGCGGGTCGCAGCCTGCCGTCTGAGATGGCACCGCTGCTCGCCAGGACCCCGGTGGGCGGCACCTTCGGCACCTGGGCCAGCGCCGCCGAGGCGAGAGCCCCCCGGGCCAGCGACGACATCCCCGACGACCCGGCCTGCGCCGGCGTGCACCCGCGTCTGCGCGACGGCGAGTTGAAGGCTTGCTGGGCCTATCCGGTCGTCGCCAGCGATGAACGCCTGCTGGGGGTGGTCAGCCTGTTCTTTCGACACACGCCGGCACAACAGGCGGAGCACAGCCGACGTATCGAGCGTTGCCTGGAGCTGGTCGCCCTGGCGGTGGAACGCGACCAGGACCGCCAGGCGCTGTTCCAGAGCGAACAGCGCTACCGTTCACTGTTCACCTACAACCCCGACGCCATCTATTCCCTCGACCACGAAGGCATCTTCGTCGCTGCCAACACCACCTGCTCGACCCTTACCGGGGTACCACTGGGTGACATCCTGGGGCGGCACTACGAGGTGTTCGTCAAGGAATCGGATCGCTCCTGGGTGCGCGACGCGGTGCGCAAGACGCTCAAGGGCGAGGTGACCCGCTACACCCTGCCCATCATCACCCCTCTGGGCAGGCGGGTGATGGACATCACCAACCTGCCGATCATCATCGACGGCGACATCAGCGGCACCTTCGGCATCGCCAAGGACGTGACCGAGCGTCACGCCCAGGAGACCCAGCTGCGCATCCTGCAGCGCAGCGTGGAGGCCAGCATCAATGGCATCGTGATCGCCGATGCGCGCTCGCCGGAGCTGCCGATCATCTACGCCAACCCGGCCTTCATGCGCATGACCGGCTATCCCGAGGACGAGGTGCTGGGGCGCAACTGTCGCTTCCTCCAGGGCGAGGAGAGCGACCCCCAGGTGGTCGGACGCATTCGTCGCCAGCTTAAAAACCACAGCGAAGTCCGCGCCACCCTGCTCAACTATCGCAAGAACGGCGAGGCCTTCTGGAACGACCTCTACATCTCGCCGGTGATGGACAGCGAAGGCGAGGTCTCTCACTTCGTCGGCGTCCAGCACGACATCTCCGAGCACAAGGCCTACGAGGAAAGCCTGGCCTACCATGCCAGCCACGATGCCCTGACGGGCCTGGCCAATCGCGCCCTGTTCGAGGATCGCCTGCGCCACGACTTCGCCCTGGCCAAGCGCCAGTCCCATCACCTTGGCGTGCTGTTCATCGACCTGGACGAGTTCAAGCCGATCAATGACAGCCTCGGCCACGACGTCGGCGACAAGGTGTTGATCCAGGTCGCCCAGCGGCTCACCGAGGCGCTCAGGCCCGGGGATACCGTGGCCCGCTTCGGCGGCGACGAGTTCGTGGTGCTGCTGCCGGACCTCGACGAGCCCGAGCAGGCGGTGACCCTGGCCGAACGTCTGCTGCCGAAGGTGGCCCAGGCCTACCGGGTCGGCGAGCATGAGCTGCACGTCACCGCCAGCATCGGGGTGGCGGTGTCCAGCGAGGTCACCATCGAACCGATGCAGTTGCTGCAGCAGTCCGACATGGCCATGTATCAGGCCAAGCACCAGGGACGCAATGCGCTGCAGCACTTCAGCCAGGACATCACCTGGGGGGTAAACGAGCGGGTGGCGATGCGCCATGACCTGCAGGCCGCCATCGACGGCGAGCAGCTACGCCTTCACTACCAGCCGGTGTTCGACAACCACCGGGCGATCATCGGGGTCGAGGCGCTGCTGCGCTGGGAACACCCGGTGCGCGGCCAGGTACCGCCCCAGGACTTTATCGCCCTGGCCGAGGAGACCGGACAGGTCATCGCCATCAACCACTGGGTGCTGACCCGCGCCTGCAGCGACCTGCAGCTCCTCAACGAGGCCGGCCTCGAGGGCCTGGCGGTGGCGGTCAACCTGTCGCCGCTACAGTTCCGTCGGGCCAACTTCCTCGAGACCGTGCGCGACACCCTGAACCAGACCGGCATCGAGGCCCACCAGCTCACCCTCGAGCTGACCGAGGGCATCCTGATGCACGACACCCCGAACGCCATCGAGACGCTGCAGTCGCTGCGCGACATGGGCGTCGAGGTGGCCATCGACGACTTCGGCACCGGCTTCTCGAGCCTGGGCTACCTCAAGCACCTGCCGGTCAGCACGGTGAAGATCGATCGCACCTTCGTCCAGGGGCTGCCGGATAACCAGGAGGATGGCGCCATCCTTCAGGGGATCATCGCCATGGCCCACCACCTGGAGTTGATGGTGGTGGCCGAAGGCATCGAGCACGAGGCCCAGCACGAGTTCCTGCTGCGGCATCACTGCGACGCCTTCCAGGGCTTCCATCTGGCCCACCCCATGCCCTTCGAGCGCTTAACCCGCTTTCTCGGCGAGCATCGCCTGGCCAGCCAGCGCGACGCCATCGACCGCTCCCGGCGCAAGCGTCACTCCCAGGCCTGACAACGCTTGACCTGTGTCAGCATCCCCGCCGACTGATTAGCCAGAGCAAGGCTGCCAGCCTAAAGATCCGGCACATTCTGCCGATACTCCGAGACAACGTATGCCAGATGTCGTCGAGGAGTCCCGCTGGTGCCGGACCAACAAGAATTCGAAGAAGTACGCGCCCCCCAGGAAATCGCCAGGCTGCTGGACTGCTTGAGCGGCCCCCAGGGGGCAGGGCTGGCGTGGGAGGAAGGCAGTGGAACGCCGACACCGGTGCTGCTGATGGAGGTTGCCCCGGGGGAGTCCATCACCCTGGACATCACCGCGGTGGAGGGCCTTCACCGCCAGCTAAAGCAGGGCAAGTCCTTTCGTCTGGTCGGCTACTGCGAGGGCATGATCACCCGCACCCCGGCACTCACGGCCGCCAACGGTGAGGTGACCACGGCGCCGAGTGAGGCGGAACTGTCGCGGGAAGCCAGCCGCTCCCCCGGCCAGGGCGTGCCGCTGCGCCGGCTATGGCGCTGCCCCTATCCGGACCAGCTGGAGCGGCTGCAGCGCCGTCGGAGCTTTCGCGCGCGCCTGCGCCTGGGCATGTCCGCCGAGGCGGTGCTCAAGATCGACGATGGTCAGGAATTGCATGGCGACCTGATCGATCTGTCGGTGGACGGCTGCCGCCTCGACCTCCCGCGCACCGCGGCTCCGGTGCTGACCAACAGAGAGCTGCCGGTGCCGCTGGAGCTGGGCTTTCCCGATGGCACCCGTCTGGCGCTCCAGGCCGTCGTGCAACATCATCGCTTCGACCCCGAGCGGCGCCTGGTCGAGGCCGGCTTTCGCTTCGTCGGCGTCGGTGCCCACCAGGATCGCACCCTGTGGAAGCTGGTACGCGAGGTCGAGCGTGAGGCCGCGCGCATCGCCGAAGGGGTGGATTCCAGGCGTCCGCCTTCGCCGTTGTTCCAGCGACCGGCAGGGCGCCGCGGCCCGCGCCTTGGCCGTCGCGAGGCGGAGACCTACCCCACCGTCATGACCCAGCGGCTGTCGCGGGTAGCCGGCTACCTGCACGCCCAGGCGATGGAACTGGTCCAGGGCGGCTGCATCCATGGCCCGCGCCTGTCGCGCCAGGCCGACCATCTGCTGGCCCTGTACGACGAGGACCGCGATGGCGTGCTGTTCGCGCTGAGGTTCCTG
>DJIP01000371.1:4309-6045 GCA_002433675.1 Halomonas halophila | reverse complement strand
TCCCCGGTGTCGGGCGAGAAACTCGGCTCCTGGGCCAGGCGGTCGATCTCGGCGCGAAATTCGTCGATATCCTGAAACCGTCGATAGACCGAGGCAAAGCGGATATAGGCCACCTGATCGAGGCGCTTCAGCGCATTCATCACTTCTTCACCGACCACCCGCGCCTGGACCTCGCGTTCGCCCCGGGCACGCAGGTTCTGGCGGATACGTTCCACTGCCGCCTCGATCGACTCGGCGCTGACCGGTCGCTTTTCCAGCGCCCGCAGCATGCCGGCCCGCAACTTGGTCTCGTCGAACACCTCCCGCGAGCCATCGGCCTTGATGATCCGTGGCATGATCAGTTCAGCGGTCTCGTAGGTGGTAAAGCGCTCACCGCAGCCAGCACACTGCCGCCGACGGCGCACCTGATCACCTTCGGCGACCAGCCGGGAGTCAGTCACTCGGGTCTCTTGGGCGCCACAGAAGGGGCAATGCATAGCGGACAGTCCGGCAGGAAAAATATGTCGCCATAGTGTAACGGCTAGGGCCTGCCCCGCCCAGCGCAATGGCCCAGGTCATCCGCGATTTCAGCCTAGTTGGCACGCCCTGTGCTTGATACTTTCTCTTTAGCCGTCAATGAAATGGCGAGCGCTCACGGGGCAAGGCGCCCCTACGCCTGCGGAGGACACCATGGCAAGCCACCTCTCCCCCCTGGAACCCGACGACTTTCGCCAGCGTGCCGCACAGCTGCTCGCGCCTCTCTATGGTGCACGCAGCGAAGAGGTCCTGCGCCGTCTGCTGCGCCTGATCGAAGCGCAAGGGGCCGGATTGAGGCACCGTCATGGTGCACGCCAGACGCTCTGGAGCGAGCAGGACCAATGGCTGATCGTCTACGGCGACTCCCTGCTGGATGCCGACAAGAGCCCCCTGGCGGTGCTCGATGAGTTCCTTAGCAAGCGCCTGAAGACCGTCTTCAGCGGTGTCCATGTGCTGCCCTTCTTCCCCTGGAGCAGCGACGACGGCTTCTCGGTGATCCACTACCGCGAGGTCGACCCGAAGCTGGGCGACTGGACCGATATCCGGCGCCTGGCCAGTCACCATGATCTGATGGTCGACCTGGTGCTCAACCATGTCTCGAGGGAATCGCTGTGGTTCGCCGACTACCTCGGCGGCAACCTGCCCGGGCGCGACTACTTCATCGAGATGGACCCCGACACCGATCTCAGCGAGGTGGTGCGTCCGCGCAGCTCGCCGCTGCTGGTCCCGGTCAGCACCCGCCGTGGTGTTCGCCACCTGTGGGCGACCTTCTCCGAGGACCAGATCGACCTCAACTTCGCCAACCCCGACGTCTTGATCGAATTCGTCGGCATCCTGCTGTTCTACCTGCAGCAGGGTGCCCGCATCGTGCGGCTGGACGCCGTCGCCTTCCTATGGAAACGCCCCGGCACCCGCTGTATCCACCTTCCCGAGACCCACGCAGTGGTGCGGCTTTTGCGGGCGGTGGTCGACCACGTCGCCCCCGGCACCCTGATCATCACCGAGACCAACGTGCCCCATGCCGAGAACATCAGCTACTTTGGCCTGGAGCGACAGGACACACCGCCCGACGAGGCCCATCTGGTCTACCAGTTCCCGCTGCCACCGCTGTTGCTACACACCTTGACCAGCGGTGAGGCCGGCACCCTGGCACGCTGGCTCGACAGCCTGCCCGAACTCCCCGCCGGTTGCAGCTATCTGAACTTCACCGCCAGCCACGA
>DJIP01000371.1:2203-3920 GCA_002433675.1 Halomonas halophila | reverse complement strand
TTGATGCAGCGCTTCGGTGGCTTCGTCAGCATGCGCCGGCAGGCCGACGGCAGCGACAGCCCCTACGAACTCAACATCACCTGGTTCGATGCCATGAGCGGCACCCGGCGCGGTCCCGACCCGTGGCAGGTCGAACGTTTCCTGTTGAGCCAGCACCTGATGCTGGTGCTGAAGGGTATTCCCGGCGTCTACCTGCACTGCCTGACCGCCACCCAGAACGACCACGACGGGGTCGAACGCAGCGGACGCCTGCGTTCGATCAATCGCAAGCGCTGGGACCGCCAGGAGCTGGAACCGCTGCTCGACAGCCGGCACACGCCGACCCGCGAGGTGTTTTTCGCCCTCACCCGGCGCCTCGAGATCCGTCGCAGGGAGCCCTGCTTCCACCCTGACGCGGCTCAGACGGTCATCCCCACACCACCGGAGCTGCTGGCGATCCAGCGCGGTCCCCTGGACGACGGCCGTCGGCTGTTGGCCATTCACAACGTCACCGATCGGCCTCAGCCACTGGCACTGGCCGGCCTCGACCAGCCCGGCTGGCAGGACCTGCTGGAAGGTGGCGCCTGGCAGCCCGTCGACACCCTGGCCCCTTATCGTTCACTGTGGCTGGTGCGCACCGACAGGTAAGCCGCCGCGCGCCCGGTCCATGGCTGCCTGCACGGTGGCTGGCAGGTAAGCGCGACACCGGCGTCAGGGCGGCCCAGCGGCATCAGCGGGCGAACCGAAAGCGTTTGCCGCTGTCCTAGTGCGAGTAATTCTCGCTTGTCGCGAGATTCGTCCTACAAGATGCTGGAGAGTACCAACATGCCCCGCCGCCCCCGACTGCCCCGCCTTCCCGACCTGCCCCGCCATCAGCGTTCTTTCATGACCCTGGCGGCGGTGGCCTTCGGCCTGATGCCTCTGTCCAGCGTGGAAGCCGAGGGCCACCCCGCCCCCATCGAGGCGCTGGAAGAGGAAGGTCTCGAGGTGCACGGTGAATTCGACGCGCCGAGCGGGCTCAGCGGCTTCGCCGCCAGCCATCGCGGACAACCAATGACCATCTTCGTCACCGAGGATGGCGAGCACGCCATCGTCGGCAATCTGATCGACGCCGAGGCCAATAATCTGTCGGAAGCGCCGCTGGAGCGCCTGGTACGAGGCCCCCAGGATGAGACCACCTGGCAGAGCCTTGAGGACAGCGCCTGGATCGCCGACGGCGATCCCGACGCCGAGCGCATCGTCTATGTGTTCACCGACCCCAACTGCCCCTACTGCACCCGACTGTGGCAGCAGAGCCGGCCCTTCGTCGAAAGCGGCCAGGTCCAGCTACGCCACGTGATGGTCGGCATCCTCGACCCCGAGAGTCCGCGCCAGGCGGTGACGATGCTGGCCGCCGACGATCCGCAGGCGGCCCTGCGCGCCCATGAGAGCGGCGATCCGATTGAGCCCATGGGCCAACTGCCCAGAGACCTGGAGCAGCGCCTGCAGAGCAACCATGAACTGTTTCGCAGCTTCGGCATGGTGGCGACCCCGGGCATCGTCTATCGCAACGATGGCAAGCTCGAGATGAGCCAAGGCCTGCCCAGCGAAGAACTGTTCCAAACCATCATGGGGCCGGAACCCAACTGACAGGGTTCATCAAGGCGCTGGCACCAGGCCCCAGGCGGGGCCTGGTGCCAGCGCGATGAAGGCTTTAAACGAAAAGTCGACGAGCGATGGTTAGACAAGGCAAAAATCG
>DJIP01000371.1:0-1890 GCA_002433675.1 Halomonas halophila | reverse complement strand
TAGACAAGGCAAAAATCGGTGAGAAAGCGCAGTTTACGTGGTGTAAATGAGCATTTTGCCCCGATGTTTAACGCCGTATTACCGAGCGCAGGCACTTTTCGTCAAAGCCTTAGACGTCCCCCGCGTTATCGGCCTCCACCGCGTTGTATAGCTGTTCGGGCAGGTCCGGCAAGGCCGCACGCACGCGGTTCCAGCTGGGGATAAAGGGCTTCTCCCTGGGGTTGTCGAGAAAGGCGTTACCGGCCTCGATCAGATTGGCCGCAAACAGCTCCACCGCCTGCTCCTCGGCGTGTCGGTCCAGGCTCAGCCCGTTCATGGTGGCGTCGTGGTCGTAGGCCTCGATCAGGTCGAGGGCCAGGCGATAGTAGGTGGCCTTGAGGGTACGAAAGCCTTCCGACGAGAAACCCACACCCTGGGTGGCCAGCTTGCGATAGAGCGCCTTGGCGATATCCAGGCTCATGCGGTTGAGCCCGGTGGCCGCGTCATCGGCGGACACCGGTTGGTGCTTGTGGTCGTAGACGTCGGCGATATCTACCTGACACAGCCGATTGGTGGAGTGGTCGCGGTGGACCTCGGACAGCACTCCGATTTCCAGCCCCCAGTCGGCGGGGATACGGATGTTGTCCAGCACCTCGGTGCGCATCGAGAACTCCCCCGACAGCGGATAGCGATAGCTGTCCAGGTAGTCCAGGTAAGGCAAGGGCCCGTGCATGATCTTCAGCGCCCGCAGCAGCGGAGTCACCATCAGCCGTGAGACCCGGCCATTGAGCTTGCCCTCGGCGATACGCGGGTAGTAGCCCTTGCAGAAGGCGTAGTTGAAGCGTGGGTGGGCCACCGGATACATCAGCCGCGCCAGCAGGCCACGGTCATAGGTCAGGATATCGCAGTCATGCAGCCCCACCGCGGCGGTGCGCCCGGAAGCCTGCACATAGCCCGCACAGAACCACACATTGCGACCCTTGCCCGGTTGCTGTGGCGCCAGGCCTTCCTCGGCCAGCTGCGCGTCCAGCTCGCGCAGGCGCGGGCCGTCGTTCCACAGGATGCGATGGTGCTGGGGCAGGCGCGAAAAGAACTCGCGTGCCTGCAGAAACTGGTCACGGTCGGCACGATCGAGGCCGATTACGATCTCCGACAGATAGCTCGCGTTGGCCAAGGACTCGACGATGGCATCCAGCGCCGGTCCTTCCAGCTCCGAGTACAATGACGGCAGGATCAGCCCGAGCGGGCGCTGGCGCCCAAAGCGCTCCAGGTCCGCCTCGAGATCCTCCACCGTGCGCCGGGTCAGGTTGTGAAAGTCGGTGATGATACCGTTCTGGTGGAAATCGCTCATGCCTCACCCTCCTCGCCCAGCTTGTGGTGTTCCTTGTCGTCGGCGCTGCAGGGTTCAGCGCCGACGGCCTCGGCGCTACCGGAAGGCCCCGCCGAATCCTGCTCTCCCCAGAAGTGCGCAACCCCTTCGGCCCAGCCCCTGGGGCCCAGCGCCTCGCTGCGATACAGGCGCGGCTGGCACGGGGTAACGTCGAGGCCATGGCGGGCGCGAATCACCACCGCCGCATCGGTAGCCTCGAGCATGGCGACATCGTTGGGGCCATCGCCCAGCGACAGGGTCTCGGGGCGTCGGCCCTTGAGCGCCTCGAAGCGGGCGCACAGCCATTGCACCGCCTGGCCCTTGTCGGTGTCGCCGAGCACGTGCCAGAAGCGCCCGCCTCGGGTCATCCGCAGACCGTCACTGGCCAGGCCCTCGCGAAAGCGCTGCAGCAGCGCTTCGTCGTCTTCCCACAGCAGCGGCTCGCTGCCCTCGCGCAGGCGTGCCAGACGTGCCTCCTGTTCGTCCAGGCCGGTGAAGGCCACCACGTCTTCCAGCGCCATCTCGCTCATGGTCAGAAAGCG
>DJIP01000130.1 GCA_002433675.1 Halomonas halophila | reverse complement strand
CAGCTGGTGATCAACGCCATGGCCCCGGCCGACGTCGCCTCCATCCTGGTGGATGAGGATGCCCACGCCATGGACGTGGCCGTCGCCGAGGACAACCTGGCCCAGGCCATCGGCCGCAGTGGCCAGAACGTGCGTCTCGCGTCCGAGCTGACCGGCTGGCGTATCAACGTCATGACCGAAGCCGACGCCGAGGCCAAGCGCGACCAGGAAATCGACAGTCTGGTCGAGCACTTCGTTCAGCACCTGGACATCGATGATGATGTCGCTCGGCTGCTGGTCGAGGAAGGCTTCACCTCGCTTGAAGAGGTGGCCTACGTACCGGTCGAGGAAATGCTGGAAATCGAAGAGTTCGACGAAGACCTCATCGAGGAGCTTCGAGCTCGCGCCAAGGACGAGCTCTTGAACCTGGCCATTGCCTCCGAGGAGGAACTGGACGGAGCCCAGCCGGCGGATGATCTGCTGGAGATGGACGGAATGGAGCGCCACCTGGCCTTCATCCTGGCCAGCCGTGGTATCAAGACCATGGAAGATCTGGCGGAACAGTCTGTCGATGATCTGGTGGACATCGAAGAGGTGGACGAAGAGCGCGCCGCGGCATTGATCATGACCGCCCGTGCGCCTTGGTTCGAGAGCGAACAGTAACAGGGTCACGGGCTGAGGAGGGTCGTAATGTCAGAGATGACCGTTAAGGATTTTGCAGCGAAGGTGGGGCGTGAAGTGCCCCGTCTGCTGGAACAGATGAAAGAAGCCGGACTCGAGCACAAGTCGGAAGCCGACGCCGTGTCCGAGGAAGACAAGCGCAAGCTGTTGGACTTCCTGACCAAGAGCCATGGCGGTGGCAGTGGTGTGGGCGCGGCTGCGCGCAATCGCATCACCCTGACCCGCAAGACGCGCAGCAAGATCAAGACCAGCGAGCGCGGCAAGACCATCGAGGTCCAGGTCCGCAAGAAGCGTACCTACGTCAAGCGTGACGAGGCCCAGGAAGAAGCCCCGGCGCCGGTCGAGGACCATGGTCCGCGTCAGCTGGTCGGCGACATGGCCGATTCCCGTGCCCGTCGCGAGGCCCAGGAGGCCGAAGAGGCCAAGCAGCGCGCTGAGCAGAAGGCGACCCAGGACGCCGAGCAGGCCGCCAAGGCCAAGCGCGAGGCCGAAGAGGCCGCCGCTGTGCCCGACATCCCGGTGCCCGAGCTCGACACCTCGGCCCCGGCCGGCGACGAGCCGCCGGCACCGCCCAAGGAAGGTCGTGGCGACGTACGTCGTGCCGCCGTCAAGAAGGCCGCCGCCAAGACCGGCAAGAAAGGCCGTGGCGAGCGTGATGACGACGATCGCAGCGACCGCGAAGAGCGTCGTCGTGGCGGTGGCAAGAAGGCCAAGCGCGCCGAGCGTCGTGGCAGCCGTCGTGGCGGCAGCCAGGGCAACGGCAAGCATGGCTTCCAGAAGCCGACCCAGCCGATCGTGCGTGAGGTGTCGATTCCCGAGTCCATTTCGGTGGCCGAACTGGCCGACAAGATGTCGATCAAGGCCAACGAGGTCATCAAGGCCATGTTCACCATGGGCGCCGCGGTGACCATCAACCAGACCATCGACCAGGACACCGCGGCCATCGTGGTGGAAGAAATGGGCCATACGCCCAAGCTGGTCAAGGACGATGCCCTCGAGACCGAAGTGCTCGAAGCCATCTCCTACGAGGGCGAGGAAATCACCCGCTCTCCGGTGGTCACGGTCATGGGTCACGTCGACCACGGCAAGACCTCGCTGCTCGACTACATTCGTCGTGCCAAGGTGGCCACCGGTGAAGCCGGCGGTATCACCCAGCACATCGGTGCCTACCACGTCGAGGACGACAGCGACGGTGTGACCTTCCTCGACACCCCTGGTCACGCGGCGTTTACCGCCATGCGTGCCCGTGGTGCCAAGGCCACCGACGTGGTCATCCTGGTGGTGGCGGCCGACGACGGCGTCATGCCCCAGACCATCGAGGCGGTGGAGCACTCCAAGGCTGCCGAAGTGCCGATGGTGGTCGCGGTCAACAAGATCGACAAGCCAGAAGCCGATCCCGACCGGGTCAAGAACGAGCTGTCCCAGCACGGCGTGATCTCCGAGGAGTGGGGTGGTGACACCCAGTTCGTCCACGTCTCCGCCAAGTCTGGCGAAGGCATCGAGGAGCTGCTGGAAGCCGTTCACCTGGTCTCCGAGGTGCTCGAGCTCAAGGCGGTGCCGAGCGCACCCGGCAAGGGTGTGGTGGTCGAGTCTCGCCTCGACAAGGGCCGTGGCCCGGTGGCCACCGTGCTGGTCCAGAACGGTACCCTGAAGAAGGGCGACATCGTGCTGGCCGGTCTGCACTACGGCCGTGTGCGTGCCCTGACCAACGAACTCGGCAAGCAGGTCGACGCCGTGGGTCCCGCCATGCCGGTGGAGATTCAGGGCCTCGACGGCACCCCGGAAGCCGGTGACGACTTCATGGTCGTGGCCGACGAGAAGAAGGCGCGTGAAGTCGCCAACTTCCGCCAGGGCAAGTACCGCGAGATTCGCCTGGCACGCCAGCAGAAGGCCAAGCTGGAGAACATGTTCTCCCAGATGGGCCAGAGCGAGGCCGCCAAGGTCAACATCGTGCTCAAGGCCGACGTCCAGGGTTCCCTGGAAGCGATCAAGGGCGCCCTCGAGGAGCTGTCCACCGACGAGGTGCAGGTGTCCGTGGTGTCCTCCGGCGTTGGCGGTATCACCGGTACCGACGCCAACCTGGCGCTGGCCAGTGAGGCCATCGTGGTCGGCTTCAACGTGCGTGCCGATGCGGCCGCCCGCGAGATCATCGAGCGTGAAGGTCTGGAGCTGCGCTACTACAGCGTCATCTACCACCTGATCGACGAGGTCAAGCAGGCCATGAGCGGCATGCTCGAGCCCGAGTGGAAGGAAGAGATCGTCGGTATCGCCGAGGTCCGTGACGTCTTCCGCGCGCCCAAGATCGGCGCCGTGGCCGGCTGCATGGTGGTCGAGGGTACGGTCTTCCGTAACAAGAAGATCCGCGTGCTGCGCGACAACGTGGTCATCTACGAAGGCGAGCTCGAGTCGCTGCGCCGCTTCAAGGACGACGTCCAGGAAGTGCGCAACGGCATGGAGTGTGGCATCGGGGTGAAGAACTACAACGATGTCCAGGTCAACGACAAGATCGAGGTCTTTGACCAGGTCAAGGTCGAGCGCACGCTGTAAGCGTTCGAGGAGTCGTCATCCATGCGCGAATTCAATCGTACCGACCGAGTGGCCGACCAGCTCCAGAAGGAGCTGGCGGTCCTGATCCAGCGCGAGGTCAAGGACCCGCGCCTGGGGATGGTCACCGTGAGCGGGGTCGAGGTCAGTCGTGACCTCGGCTACGCCGACGTCCATATCACCCTGCTGGGTGAGCAGGACCCGGAACGGATCAAGGAAAACCTCAAGGTGCTCAAGCGCGCCGGCGGTTTCCTGCGTAGCCAGGTGGCGCGTCGCATCAAGCTGCGTCACGTGCCGGAACTGCGCTTTCACTATGACGAAAGCGTGGTGCGTGGTCAGCACCTGTCATCGCTGATCGAAGAGGCGGTGGCCAGCGATCGCTCTCGCCAACCCGAGGGGGATGACGAGAACGACAGCGGCGAGGACGGGGCCAAGGACTGATGGGCCGTCGTCGTCGAGGACTGCCGATCGATGGTGTACTGCTGCTGGACAAGCCCAAGGGCATGTCCAGCAACTTTGCACTGCAGCGGGCGAGGCGCCTGTACCAGGCCCAGAAGGCCGGTCATACCGGTACCCTGGATCCCATGGCGACAGGGCTTCTGCCGGTGCTGTTCGGCGAGGCCACCAAGTTTTCCAACCAGCTGCTCGAGGCCGACAAGGTGTACCGCACCCGGGTTGAGCTCGGGCAGAGCACCGATACCGGTGACGCCGAAGGCGAGGTCATCGCCGAGGCACCGGTGCCGGCGCTGGCGCACAGCGACGTTGCGTCGGTAGTGGCGGATTTTATCGGCGAGCAGGATCAACTACCGCCGATGTACTCCGCGCTCAAGCACCAGGGGCGCAAGCTCTACGAACTGGCGCGAGAGGGCAAAAGCGTAGATCGTGCAACCCGGCGGATAAGGGTGTATGATGCTCGGCTACTTTCCGCCAGCCTCGAGGGCGAGTCCCCTGGATTCGACCTGGAGGTCCGGGTCAGCAAGGGCACCTATGTGCGCACGCTGGCCGAGGACATGGCCAAGGCGCTGGGCTGCGAAGGCCATATCTCGCAGCTCAGACGGCTGAAGACCGGCCCCTTCGATGCCGACGGCATGGTCGATTTCGACACGCTCGAGGCCCAGGACGACGGCCAGCGCCAAGCGCGCCTGGCACCGATCGACAGTCTGCTTCAACACCTCCCGGCTCATCGCCTCAGTGAGGCGGGTGTCCAGGCCCTGCGCTT
The DNA here is from genome assembly GCA_002433675.1 of Halomonas halophila. Taxonomy (GTDB): domain Bacteria; phylum Pseudomonadota; class Gammaproteobacteria; order Pseudomonadales; family Halomonadaceae; genus Halomonas; species Halomonas salina_B. The sequence continues at coordinate 7,602 of DJIP01000130.1, read as the reverse complement.
TGGACGCCCGGCACGCGGTGAGCTTGAGGGCGGCGCTTCGGCCACGGCCGAGGAGTCGTTGTATCGCCTCTATCAGGGTGAGTCCTTTATCGGTCTCGGTCTGGTTGAGCCTACCGGGGATATCGTGCCCCGGCGCCTTCTGAGCACGTTCGTCGCGGGCTCGGGGCAAGACTGACCCCCTCAAGGGGTTGCGGCAGCTGGAGACTGCAAATATGCGTGGTCTCCGACATTCATCATTCAGGCATATTGCTTACTGGAGAGACAGATGGCACTTACCGCCGAACAGAAGGCCGAAATCGTCAACGAATACGGCCGTGGTGACAGCGACACCGGTTCCCCCGAGGTTCAGGTGGCCCTGCTCAGCGCCAACATCAATGGCCTGCAGGATCACTTCAAGACCAACAAGCAGGATCACCACTCCCGTCGTGGCCTGATCCGCATGGTCAACCAGCGCCGCAAGCTGCTTGACTACCTCAAGCGCAAGGACTTCGAGCGCTATCAGTCGCTGATCCAGCGTCTGGGTCTGCGTCGCTAAGACGCACGAGCAGCAAGCGCGACAAGGCTTCCTTCGGGAAGCGGCGTCAGACAACGGGCAGCCCCACGGGGCTGCCCGTTGTCGTTGGTGGTACAGCGTTGTGCGCGGTCGCGGCAGGCAGCGGCGGCCACTTGAAACTCCCTTGACCTTTGTGGTGGCCCTCACGGGCTTGACCCCCTAAAATAGTCGCCGAGTCAAAAACGACCCAAACATCGAAAAGTAAAGGAAGTCGCCGTGAATCCGGTCAAGAAGACGTTTCAGTACGGTCGCAGCACCGTCACCCTGGAAACCGGGCGCATCGCCCGCCAGGCCACCGGTGCCGTGATGGTCACCATGGACGACACCGTGGTGCTGTGCACCGTGGTGGCGAGAAAGGAAGCCAACCCGAGCCAGCCTTTCTTCCCGTTGTCTGTCCACTACCAGGAAAAGACCTACGCGGTCGGCAAGATTCCCGGCGGCTTCTTCAAGCGTGAAGGGCGTCCCACCGAGAAGGAAACCCTCACCTCGCGACTGATCGACCGTCCGATCCGTCCGCTGTTCCCCAAGAGCTTCATGAACGAAGTCCAGGTCATCTGCACCGTGCTGTCCACCGATCGTAACCACGATCCGGACATCGCCGCGATGATCGGCACCTCGGCGGCGCTGGCGATTTCCGGCGTGCCCTTCAATGGTCCCATCGGCGCCGCTCGTGTGGGCTTCAATGAAGAGCGTGGCTACTTCCTCAACCCGACCGTCGAGGAACTCGGTGGTTCCGAGCTGAACATGGTCGTGGCCGGCACCGAGAAGGCCGTGCTGATGGTCGAGTCCGAGGCCGAAGAGCTGCTCGAGGACGAGATGCTGGGCGCCGTGCTGTTCGGCCACCAGGAGATGCAGACCGTCATCCAGGCGATCAACGAACTGACCGCCGAGGCCGGCAAGGCCAAGTGGGAGTGGCAGCCCGCCGCCGAGAACACCGCGCTCAAGGAAGCCCTGGCCCAGGGCTTCGAAGCCAAGGTCGGCGAAGCCTACCGCATCACCGACAAGATGCAGCGCCAGGATGCCCTGTCCGCGCTCAAGGCCGAGGCCGTCGAGAAGCTGGCCGGTGACGAAGACGGCAAGTTCGAGGCCTCCGAGGTCGAAGGCGCCTTCGCCGGTCTCGAGAAGCGTGTGGTACGTGCCCGCGTGATCAAGGGTGAGCCGCGTATCGACGGCCGCGACCACAAGACCGTGCGTCCGCTGGCTATCGAAGCCGGCACCCTGCCCAAGACCCACGGCAGCGCCATCTTCACCCGTGGCGAGACCCAGGCGGTGGTGGTCGCGACCCTGGGCACCCTGCGTGACTCCCAACTGATCGAGTCGCTGGAAGGCGAGCGCAAGGACCGCTTCCTGCTGCACTACAACTTCCCCCCCTACTCGGTGGGCGAGGCCGGCTTCATGGGCGGTCCCAAGCGTCGCGAGATCGGCCACGGTCGTCTGGCCCGTCGTGGCGTCCAGGCCATGCTGCCGGCGGAAGAAGACTTCCCCTACACCATTCGCGTGGTCTCCGAGATCACCGAGTCCAACGGCTCCAGTTCCATGGCCTCTGTCTGCGGCACCTCGCTGGCACTGATGGACGCCGGCGTGCCGATCAAGGCACCGGTGGCGGGTATCGCCATGGGTCTGGTCAAGGACGCTGACGGCTACGCCGTGCTGACCGACATCCTCGGCGACGAGGATCACCTCGGCGACATGGACTTCAAGGTGGCCGGCAGCGCCGAGGGTGTGACCGCCCTGCAGATGGACATCAAGATCGAGGGTATCGACGAGCAGATCATGGAAACGGCCCTGAACCAGGCCCATGATGCGCGGATCAGCATCCTCGAGCAGATGAACACCGTGATCGCCGAGAGCCGCGCCGAGGTCTCCGACAACGCGCCCTCCATGGCCACCATCAAGATCGACCCGGACAAGATCCGCGACGTCATCGGCAAGGGTGGCGCCACCATCCGCAAGATCTGCGACGACACCGGCGCCTCCATCGACCTGGACGACGACGGCACCGTGCGCATCTACGCCGAGGACAAGAAGGCCGCCAAGAAGGCCATCGATACCGTGCTGGCGATCACCGCCGAGGCGGAAATCGGCAAGCTGTACCGTGGCAAGGTGGTGCGTATCGCCGACTTCGGCGCCTTCGTCAACATCATGCCGGGTACCGACGGCCTGGTGCACATCTCCCAGATCGTGCCCGAGCGTGTCAACGACGTGCGTGACTACCTCAATGAGGGTGACGAGATCGTGGTCAAGGTGCTCGACATCGACAACCGCAATCGCGTCAAGCTGACGATCAAGGAAATGACCGAAGAAGAGAAGGCTGCCTTCGAAGCCGAGGAAGCCGAAACCGAGATCTGATCGCACTCGGTGTCTGACGCCCCCGTCGCTGACGCCACGGGGGCGTTTTTGTGTGTGTCCCGGTGATGCCCCTGTAGGCGCGCCCACCGGGCGGTAACGAGATGGACATGACGCAATTCGATTCCACTTCGGCCGCGCCCGCCAAGGCCACCACCCGTCGCCGCGACTGGTGGGCCGTGGTCAGTGTGATGGCCGGCATCTTCCTGCTGGTGACCGCCGAGCAGCTTCCCATCGGGCTCCTGTCCCAGCTTTCCTCCTCACTGGGCGTCAGCGAGGGCAAGGCGGGCTTGATGATCACCGTGCCCGGGGTAGTGGCAGCGTTCGCCGCGCCGCTGTTGCCGGTGGCGGTGGGGCGGCTCGATCGCCGCTACCTGCTGACCGGGCTGATGGCCCTGATGGCCCTGGCCAGTGTCCTCGGTGCGTTGATGGACAGCTTTGGCTGGCTGCTGGCCACCCGGGTGCTGATCGGCTGCTGCATCGGTGGCTTCTGGGCCATCGCCGGCGGACTCGCCGGCAGGCTGGTGGCGCTCGAGCAGGTGCCGCGGGCGATGTCGCTGATCTTCAGCGGTGTCGCCGCGGCCACGGTGCTGGGGGTGCCGGCGGGGACCTGGCTGGGTGATGTCAGCGACTGGCGTACCGCCTTTGCCGCCCTCGGCGGCCTGAGTGTGGTGGTGTGCATCGGGCTGTGGCATCTGTTGCCGAGCCTGCCTGCCCATAAGCCGGTGCGACTGGCGAGTCTCGGCGGGCAGCTCAGGGTGCCTGGCGTGTGCATCGGCGCCCTGGCGACCGCGCTGATCGTGGTCGGCCACTTTGGCGCCTATACCTTCGTCAGCCCGATCCTGCAGCGTCTTGGCGGGGTGGAGCTGGGTGACGTCTCTCGCCTGCTGCTGCTGTTCGGCGCGGCGGGACTCGTCGGCAACTTCATTGCCGGTAGCCTCGCCGGTCGCCGGCCCTATCTCACGGTGCTGCTGATACCCTTGGTGCTGGCGGCCACGACCCTGGCCTTTCCCTGGCTGGGTACCCGCCCGTTCAGCGCCACGGTGTTGCTGATGCTGTGGGGGCTGGTGTTCGGCGGTATCTCGGTCAGCCTGCAGACCTGGATCCTGCGCTCGGCCACCAATCCCGAGGCGGCCACCGCCATGATGGCCTTCGTGTTCAACCTGTCGATCGGTCTTGGTGCCCTGTCCGGCGGCCAGGTGGTGGATGCGCTCGGGCTATCGGCGGTACTGCTGGCGGCGGGAGGACTGTTCGTGGTGGCGGCGCTGCTGATCGCAGTGACACCTTCTCGGGTGGTCGGTCGTCAGGGCGCGGGCCAGGGCGTGACGTCTTCGCCGTCTTGATCCGGGGCATGGCGCAAGCCTTGAGCCCTTACCGTGAGTCGTGGCAGAGCGTAACCTCGGCTCGCTTTTGCTTTCGTTGTTTCATGATGGATGTATCACGAGTCGAGGAGCCTCGATGCCTTCTTCTTTTGTTGTGCCAACCAGCCTGCGTGGCTGGCTGGTGCTGGCGGCGTCCGTCGCCGTGTTCGCTGCGGGCGTGTGGCCCGTGATCGCGCTGGTCAATCAGGCGCGACTGGTGCTGGGCCTGCCTGCGCTGGTGGCCTGGAGCTACCTGATCCTGGTCGGCTGTACGCTGACGATGCTGCTGGGTAATCGTCTGCTGCATCGAGGTCAGCACGAAGCTGGCGAGCAAGCTGGCAATGGCGATACGCGCGCAAGGGTCGGAAAGGTGGGAAAGGGCGAGGTCGACGATGAGTGAATGGTTGCCGCTGAGTCTGACCCTGGGCTACGTCCTGCTGGCCTTGATCATCGGGCTGGGCGGGCGCGCCGGGCGCTCGTCGAACGCGCTGGAGGAGTGGGGCGTGGCCGGGCGCAGCATGGGGCCGGTGACGCTGTACCTGCTGATCGCCGCTGGCAGCGTCAGCGCCTACACCTTCATGGGGGCGCCAGGCTGGGCCTACGCCAAGGGCGTACCGGTGTTCTACGTGGTGGTCTACCTGGGCTATCTGGCATTGGTGGCCTGGTACTTCGGCCCCCGGGTGTGGGCCTTCGGTGCCCACTTCGGCCATGTCACCCAGGCCAGCGCCATCGCCGATCGCTACCAGAGCCCGGGGCTCGGCGCCCTGGCGGCGCTGGTGATGGCGATTGGTTCGCTGGCCTACGCGGTGCTGCAGACCATCGGCTCGGCCTACATCCTCAATGTGATGAGCGGCGGGCGCATCCCGATCTGGCTGGGGGTGTTGATCGTGCTCGGCGCCATCGCGGTCTACCTCACCCTGCGCGGACAGCGGGCCATCGGTCGCACCAACGTCTTCCAGGGCATCCTGATGTTCGCGGTGGCCTGGACCGTCGGCCTGTGGGCCACCCACAGCGCTACCGGCCAGTGGGGGTTTGACGAGGTATACCGCCAGGCCCTCGCCGAGCGCCCGGAGTTTGTGACCCTGCCAGGGGCCGGCGGCGATATGAGCTTTGCCTTCTGGACCACCTCGATCGTCGTCTCGATGCTGTCGTTCATGCCGCCGGTGTGGACCCAGTGGATGAGCGCCACCTCGGCGCGCACCCTGCGCCTCTCCGCCACCTGGCTGCCCAGCTACTATCTGGTGATCCTGCCGCTGGTGACGGTGGGCTTTATCGGCGTCTTTGCCCTGCCGGGGCTCGAGCGCGCCGATACCGTGGTGCTCGAGTACGCCATGGCCAACCTGCCGGCACTTCTGGTGGGCCTTCTTGGCGCCGGCACCCTGGCCGCCTCGATGTCCTCGTCGGAGCCCTTTATCCACTCGGTGGCGCTGAGTCTCAGCCGCGACGTGATCGGGCCCTGGGCCGGCTTCAGAGACGAGCTTGCCGGGCGCTGGGCCAAGCGCCTGATCGTGCCCTTGATGGCGCTGGTGATCGCGCCGCTGGCGATCGCCGAGCCGGGTAGCCTGGTGATGATCCTGCTGATCGGCCTCGGCTTCGCCTCCCAGGTACTGCCGGCCTTTATCGGCATGTTCTTCTGGCCCCGGGCCAATGCTCGTGGCGTGACCGCCGGCATCCTGGCGGGCTTTGTGGTGACGGTGGCCTGCATCACCCTGTGGCCGCATCCGCTGGGTATCCACGCTGGTTTCTGGGGACTGTTGGTCAATCTGCCGGTGTTCGTCGTGACCAGCCTGACAAGCCGACCCACCGAGTCGGCGGTGGTGGAGCGCTTCTTTCGCCTGGCGGCACCGGCCTGGTCGCAAGAGCGGTGGAACAAGGCCCAGGAGGCTTGCTGCCGCCAACAAGGCACGGTGGACGGCGGGGCCTGAACCCTGGCGCAGGAGGCCGGCGACTGCGTCTCTTGGGTCGATGGGACGTGACATGAAAAAGCCCCCGCTGGTGCGGGGGCTTCGCTCGTCTAGCCCAGATGCGATGACACTTGTTCAGTGCCGTCTGACGCTGATCAGCGCTCGATGGCGAGTGCCACGCCCTGGCCGCCACCGATACACAGGGTGGCCAGGCCCTTCTTGGCGTCGCGGGCGATCATCTCGTGGACCAGGGTCACCAGCACACGGCAGCCGGAAGCGCCGATCGGGTGGCCAAGGGCGATGGCGCCGCCGTTGACGTTGATCTTGTCGGTATCCCAGCCGAGTTCCTTGTTGACCGAGATAGCCTGGGCGGCGAAGGCCTCATTGGCCTCGACCAGATCCAGCTCATCGATGCTCCAGCCGGCCTTCTCGAGGCAGCGGCGGGTGGCCGGGGCCGGGCCGATGCCCATGATCGCCGGGTCGACGCCGGCGTTGGAGTAGGCCTTGATGCGTGCCAGCGGCTCCAGGCCGAGCTCCTTGGCCTTGTCGGCGGAACACAGCATGACCACGGCGGCACCATCGTTGAGCGAGGAGGCGTTGCCGGCGGTCACGCTGCCGTCCTTCTTGAACGCTGGACGCATGGTGCCGAGTTTTTCTGCGGACACTTCGCGCGGGTTCTCGTCGGTGTCGAAGACCACCGGGTCGCCCTTGCGCTGGGGAATCTCGATCGGCACGATCTGGCCCTTGAAGCGGCCTTCCTTGATCGCGGCGGCGGCCTTCTGCTGAGAGGCGGCGGCGAAGGTGTCCATCTCCTCGCGGGTGACACCGTACTTCTCGCCGAGGTTCTCGGCAGTGATGCCCATGTGGTAGTTGTTGAAGGCGTCCCACAGGCCGTCATGGACCATGGTATCGATGGCCTTCCAGTCACCCATACGCTGGCCGTTGCGTGAATTGGGCAGCACGTGGGGGGACGCTGACATGTTTTCCTGGCCGCCGGCGATGATCACCTCGGCGTCGCCGAGCATGATCGCCTGGGCGCCCAGATGCAGGGCCTTGAGGCCGGAGCCGCAGACCTTGTTGATGGTCATGGCGGGCACGGAGTCGGGCAGGCCTGCCTTGATGGACGCCTGACGGGCGGGGTTCTGGCCGACACCGGCGGTCAGCACCTGCCCCAGCAGGACCTCGTCGACCTGTTCCGGCTTGACGCCGGTCTGTGCCAGCACGTCCTTGATCACAGCGGCGCCAAGGTCGCTGGCGGGAATGCCGGCGAGGGAGCCACCGAAGGCGCCAACGGCGGTACGGCGTGCAGCAACGATCACCACTTCTTGCATGGAGTGTCTCCTGACTTTAAGGGGCTGTCCCGTCAGCATAGGGAGCCTTGTGCAACGCGGCAATCCCTGTATGCCCGGTTTCGACGGGGGACTTTAGTATAGCGATC
>DJIP01000319.1 GCA_002433675.1 Halomonas halophila | reverse complement strand
GACGAACACTACCTGGCCCGCGAGATGGTGCTGGAGGTCGATCATCCGACCATGGGGCGGATGAAGACCCTGGGCTTTCCCAGCAAGTTCTCGGCGACACCGCTGTCGATTCGCCAGCCGGCGCCGCTGTTCGCCCAGCACACCGACGAGGTGCTTGGGGAGATCGGGCTGGCAGAGGACGAGATCGACGCGCTGCGTCAGCAGGGCGCCGTGCGCTGATACCGACGCCACCGTGATCGGCAGCTAGTGTCTGGCAGGCCGCCGAATCGGTGGAGTGGTGTCACCACGAAAATTGCATTCATTATTACAGATTATTACAAGAGGGGCGCGCAGGCTCTTGGCGCCCGAACAGATATCCAGGCGTCGCCCAGGGCGACGCCTGGCCAGGAGGCCTTACATGCTGAATCTCGACTTTCATCCCACCGGACGTCACTTCCTCCAGATCCCCGGCCCCTCGCCGGTGCCGGATCGTATCCTGCGCGCCATGAGCCTGCCGACCATCGATCACCGTGGCCCGGAGTTCGGTGCCCTCGGGCGTGAATTGCTCGGCAAGGTCGGCAAGATCTTCAAGACCGACAAGCCGGTGATCATCTATCCGGCTTCCGGTACCGGGGCCTGGGAGGCCGCCCTGGCCAATACCCTGTCGCCGGGGGATCAGGTGCTGATGTTCGAGACCGGCCACTTCGCCTCGCTGTGGCATCGCCTGGCGCTGCGTCTTGGCCTCGAGCCCGAGTTTCTGGGGCTGCCGGGTGCCGAGGGCTGGCGCCACGGGGTTCAGGCCGACATGATCGAGGCGCGCCTCAAGCAAGACACCGAGCAGCGGATCAAGGCGGTGTGCGTGGTCCATAACGAGACCTCCACCGGCGTCACCAGCGACATCGCCGCGGTGCGCCGGGCGATCGACGCCGCCGGCCATCCGGCGCTGTTGCTGGTCGACACCATCTCCGGGCTTGCCAGTGCCGACTATCGCCATGACGAGTGGGGAGTCGACGTCACTATTTCCGGCTCCCAGAAGGGGCTGATGCTGCCTCCGGGGATCAGCTTCAATGCGATCTCCGACAAGGCCCTGGCCGCCAGTCGCGATTCGCGGCTGCCCAAGAGCTTCTGGGCCTGGGACGAGATCCTCGAGGCCAACCAGGGAGGCTACTGGCCCTATACCCCCAATACCAATCTGCTCTACGGCCTCAACGAGGCCATCGACATGCTGCTGGACGAGGGGATGGATCACGTCCTGGCCCGTCATCAGCGCTGGGCGGCGGGCGTGCGCGCGGCGGTGAACGCCTGGGGACTCGAGATCCAGTGCCAGGACCCCGAGGTCTACTCGCCGGTGCTGACCGGCGTGGTGATGCCGGAGGGCGTCGACGCCGATGCCGTGCGCAAGCTGATCTACGAGCGCTTCGACCTGTCGCTCGGCACCGGGCTTGGCAAGGCCAAGGGACGCATGTTCCGTATCGGCCACCTGGGCGACTGCAACGACTTGACGCTGATGGCGACCCTGGCCGGCTGCGAGATGGGGCTGAAGCTTTCCGGGGTGAGCCTTGCCGGCAGCGGCGTCGAGGCTGCCATGGCGTACTTCTCCGAGAACCCGGCGCCACACGTGGCCCGCCTTGCTCGCGATTGAACCACCACCCGCCCGCCGGCGGCGCTGTCGTCGGCGGGCTACCCAGGGTTATCAAGGAGAGGGTGATGAACTCGTTGACGTCTGCCGCCAAGGGGCGGGATGCACGGATCCAGCCGCTGCCGGACTTTGCCGCGCGCCTGGCCAGGGAAATCCAGGGCGAGGTGCTGTTCGACGCCGCCAGTCGCGGCCGCTATTCCACCGACGCCTCGATCTATCAGATCACCCCGGTGGGCGTGGTGATCCCGCGCCATCAGGATGATCTGGCCACGGCCCTGGAGATCGCTCGCGGGGAAGGCATGCCGGTGCTGCCTCGCGGCGGCGGCACCAGTCAGTGCGGCCAGACGGTGGGAGAGGCGCTGGTGATCGACGCCAGCCGCCATCTGAACGGTGTGGTGTCCTTCGACAAGGAGGCGCGCACGGTGGTGGTCGAGCCCGGCATCGTGCTCGATCACCTCAACGCCTGGCTCAAGCCCCATGGCCTGTGGTTCCCGGTGGATGTTTCCACCAGCGCCCAGTGCACCCTGGGCGGCATGGCCGGCAACAACTCCTGCGGCTCGCGCTCGATCCACTACGGCAATATGGTGCACAACGTCCAGGCACTGGACGTGCTGCTGGCCGACGGCGAGAAGGCGCACCTTGGCCTGGTCGACGAGCTGGTCGCTGGTTCCCGGGCGGCGCGCCTGGCCGAGCAGGTCGAGGCCATCGCCCGGCGCGAAGGCGAGCGCATTCGCGAGCACTATCCCAAGGTGTTAAGGCGGGTGGCGGGCTACAACCTTGATCTGTTCGACTGTCAGAACCCGTTGCCCTACGAGGCCGACGGTCGTGCCAACCTGGCCCATCTGCTGGTGGGGTCCGAGGGCACCCTGGCGCTGACCCGCCAGTTGACCCTGAAGCTGTCGCCGTTGCCGCAGCACAAGGTGCTGGGTGTGGTGAATTTCCCCACCTTCTATCAGGCCATGGACCTGACCCAGCACATCGTGACCCTGTCACCGACGGCGGTGGAGCTGGTCGATCAGACCATGATCGCGCTGTCGCTGGAGAATCCGTCCTTCCGCCCGGTGATCGAGAAGGCCCTGATCGGCAAGCCCGAGGCGGTACTGCTGGTGGAATTCGCCGGCGAGAATCGCGACGAACTGATGGCGAGCCTGGCCCGATTGAACGAGCTGATGGCCGACCTGGGGCTGCCGGACTGCGTCGTCGACATGCCCGAACCCAAGGCCCAGAAGGCGCTGTGGGACGTGCGCAAGGCGGGGCTCAACATCATGATGAGCATGAAGGGCGACGGCAAGCCGGTGTCCTTTATTGAGGACTGTGCGGTGCCGCTCGAGCATCTGGCCGAGTACACCGACAAGCTCACCGAGGTGTTCCATCGTCATGGCACCGAGGGCACCTGGTACGCCCACGCCAGCGTCGGCACCCTGCACGTGCGACCGATCCTCGACATGCGCCGGGACGGCGCCGAGAAGATGCGCGCCATCGCCGAGGAGGCCTCGGCACTGGTCAAGGCCTACAAGGGCGCCTACTCCGGTGAGCACGGTGACGGCATCTGTCGCGGCGAGTGGGTGGCCTGGCAGTTTGGCGAGACACTCAACGACGCCTTCCGCGAGGTCAAGGGGCTGTTCGACCCGGACAACCTGCTCAACCCCGGCAAGATCGTCGACACCCCGAAGATGGACGACTCGCGGCTTTTCCGCTTTCCC
>DJIP01000029.1:32669-43269 GCA_002433675.1 Halomonas halophila | reverse complement strand
ATTACCGAGCGCAGGCACTTTTCGGACAAGCCTTAGATGAGGCGATCCCATAGCCCATCCTGATACTCCCTGGCGCTGGCCTCGAAGCTGTCCGGGTAGACATTGCGGAAGCGGTGTTCGTCCAGCGGGATCAGTCGCGCCATCTCGTCAATCATCGCCGCCGGGTCCTGCTGCAGGTCGTCGCCGGCAAACTGCTGCTGCACCGAGCGAATCGGTTTTTCAGGGGTGAAGCAGGCGTCGGGGTCGTACCACTGGTCCAGGGTGTTGTACATGCGGTCGTTGAAGCCGGTGCGGAAGGGGCCGGGGTTGATAGTGGCCACCTTGACACCCAGCGGGGCGAGTTCTTCGTAGAGCAGTTGCGCCATGCCTTCGAGGGCGTGCTTCGAGGCGACGTAGGGACCGAGGTAGGGGAAGGTGGTGAAACCGGCGATGGAGGAGATCAGCACGATCTTGCCCTTGCCTCGCTCGACGAACTCGCGGGCGTAGGGCTGCACGAATTCCAAAGTCGAGAAGACGTTGGTCTCGAACACCCGGCGTACCCGGTCCACCGGGATCTCGGCCAGCGGGCCAGTCTCGCCGATGGCGGCGTTGGCCACCACGATATCGACCTGGTGACCGTAGCTGGAAAACACCGCGTCGCGGTCGCGCTTGTCGGTGATATCGAGCTTTTCGACGGTGAGCGTTAGTTCCTGCTGCCGGGCCTTTTCCTTGAGCGAGGTGACCTGGGGCCAGATCTCCGTGGTGGCGATGACCTTATGTCCTGCTTTGGCCAGGGCCAGGGCGGTACCTTCGCCGAGTCCGCTGCCGGCGCCGGTGATCAGAATGGTCTTCATCATCGTGCTCCTGTCTGGGAAAAGGAACGGTCGCGGCACGCCTGGGCGTAGCGCCTGGCAAGGCCACTGGGCGTTTGCCTCTTGGCGTTTGCCTCTTGGCGCTTGTCAGCACGGCACCCTAACGTGCCGCGGCGGCGCTGCTCAACCAGCGAGTCGGCATCGCTTCGGCATCGTGGCCAGTATCATGGTCTGCATCATGGCCAGTATCATGGTCTGCATCATGGCCAGGTCGGCCGGCGGTTGCCACCGCGATTCCCAGCGTGCTGCCGAGGTCATGTCACGATGATGACGCTTCGGTGTCGGGGACCGTCGATCGAGCCTCCTTTTGTATTGTGCTTGCCGGCGAGGGTGGCCTGCGCTCCTGCCGACCCAGCGGGACCATCATCGGGCGGCCGCTGACCGGGTCTGCGAAGACGTGGCTGTCCAGTCCGAATACCTCCCTGACCATGGTGGTGGTCATCACCTTACTGGCTGGGCCGCTTGAGTAGACCTTGCCGGCGGCCATGGCGATCAACTCGTCGGCGTAGCGCGCGGCAAGGTTGAGCTCATGCAGCACCATGACGATGGTGGTGCCGCGCTGGCGGTTGAGGTCCTCGAGCAGATCGAGCACCTCGACCTGGTGATGGATATCGAGATAGGTGGTGGGTTCGTCGAGCAGCAGCACCTCGGTGCGCTGGGCCAGGGCCATGGCGATCCACACCCGCTGGCGCTGGCCTCCCGACAGTTCCTCCAGCACACGCTCGGCGAGGCCGGCGGTGTCGGTGGCTTCCAGCGCCTCGCTGACGGCGTCATCGTCGTCGCGGCTCCAGCGCTGAAACATGCCCTGGTGGGGGTGACGGCCACGACTGACCAGCTCCAGTACGCTGATGCCTTCAGGGGCGACTGGCGCCTGGGGCAGCAGACCCAGGCGCTGGGCCAGGTGCCTGGCGGGTAACCGGTGCAGGTCGTGGCCGTCGAGCAATACCTGGCCGCGCTGCGGTGCCAGCAGGCGTGACAGTGAACGCAGCAGGGTCGACTTGCCGCAGGCGTTGGCGCCGACGATGGCGGTGATTCCCGCTGGCTTGACCTCCAGATCGATGTTGTCGAGGACCGCACGGTCACGGTAGCCGGCGGTCAGGCCGCGGGCACTGAGTCGGGTGGGCGTCATCAGGTGGATCCTCGGGCGTTGTCGCGCATGACGAGGGTGATCAGGTAGGGGGCGCCGATCACGCCGGTGACCACCCCCACGGGATAGCGGGCCGGCAGCAGATGCTGGCCGATAAAGTCACCCATCAGCACGAACAGGGCGCCGACCAGGGCGGCGGGGATCAGCACCGAGCCATTGTGACGGGTCAACCAGGCGGCGACCGGGCCGCTGAGGAAGGCGACGAAGGCGATCGGCCCGGTCACCGCGGTGGCAAAGGCGACCAGCCCCACCGCCGCGACCACGATGCCCAGGCGGGTGAGCGACAGCCTGACCCCGAGTCCCCGGGCCATGTCATCGCCCAGGCGCATCGCCTCCAGATCCCTGGCGAAGTGAAGTAGCGCCAGGCCAAGCACGATCAGCGCCACCAGCAGGGGCAGGCTCTGATCCAGGTGCACGCTGTTAAGGCTGCCGGTCATCCAGCGCATGGCCTCCTGCAGCGGCCGGGCCGGGGCCTGGGTCAGCAGGTAGGCGATGGCGCTCTGGAGCATGGCGGCGAGGCCGATGCCGGTCAGAATCAGGCGGGTATCGGCGACGCCGCGGCGCCACGACAGGGCATAGATCAGCAGGGCGATGCCAAGGCCGCCGACGATGGCCACCAGTGCCACCGGAGCGCCACGCAGCGACAGCATGACGATGGCGAAGACCGCCGCTGCGCTGGCGCCGGCGCTGATACCGATCACGTCGGGGCTGGCCAGAGGATTGCGCAGCATGGTCTGGAAGGCGGCGCCGCCAAGGCCGAAGCAGGCCCCGGCCAGCACGGCAATCAGCGCCCGGGGCAGCCTCAGCTCCATCAGGGTGAAAGTGGCGCCGGGCACCTGCTCGCCGGACAGCACCGCGATCACCGTGGCAGGGTCGATCCACGACTGGCCCAGCATCAGGGTGAGGCAGACCCCGGCAAGCAGCGCGCACAGCAGCAGGGCAATCGTCCGCCGGCGCTGGCGTTGGCGCTGCCGTCGCAGTTGTCTGACGGTCGACGGTGTGGACCTTGCTTGAGAGGACGTCGCTCGGGGGGACATGGCTTGAGACGACGTCGCTTTAGTGGCCAGGGCTTGAGTGGTCGTCGCTCGCGGGGAGGTGGTCGGTGTCGTTGTCACAGTGACCTCAGCGTATGGCGGCGGACGATCCAGATGAAGACCGGACCGCCGAGCAGGGCGGTGACGATGCCGACGTCGAGTTCGGCCGGACGGACCAGCACCCGCCCCAGGGTGTCGGCGAGGATAACCAGCAGGGCGCCACCGAGGGCACACAGCGGCAGCAGACGGCGATAGTCGGCGCCGACCAGCAGGCGCAGCGCGTGGGGCACCACCAGGCCGACGAAGCCGATGGGACCACAGGCCGCGGTGGTCGCCCCGCACAGCAGGATGGCCCCCAGCGCGGCCAGTGCCCGGGCCAGGGCCACGCGCTCGCCGAGGCCGGTCGCCGCCTCATCGCCCAGCGCCATCAGGTTGAGCTTGCGCGCCGCCAGCAGCGACGCGGCAAGGCCCAGGGCCAGAAAGGGCAGCACCGGGGTGATCCGATCGAGGGTAGCGCCGCCGACGCCGCCGATCAGCCAGGAGTGGATCAGCCCGGCGATGTCGGCCCGGGGCAGAATCACCGCGGAGGTCAGCGAGGTCAGGGCGGCGGTCACCACCGCGCCGCTCAACGCCAGCCTGAGAGGGGTGGCGCCGCCGCGTCCGAGGTTGGCCACCAGGTAGACCAGCAGTGCACTGGCGCCGGCGCCGGCGATGGCCACCCAGATGTAGCGGGAAGCCTGCTGCATATCGAACCAGGCAATGCCGATGACCACCGCCAGCGCGGCGCCGGCGTTGACCCCGAGCAGACCCGGATCGGCCAGAGGATTGCGGGTCAGGCCTTGCATGGTCGCCCCGGCCACCGCCAGCGCGGCCCCCGCCAGCAACGCCAGCAGGGTGCGGGGCAGACGGCTGGCGATTGCCGCTTCGTCGATGGAGTCGATGCGCCCATCCAGCAGACCCATGAGCGCGGTCAGGTCCGTGGGCCTGGCGCCGATGACCACCGACAACAGGATGCTGGCGGCCAGGGCCGCCAGCAGCAGATAGACGCCGGTCGGGCGCGGATGGCACGTCCTGCCAGGCGCCAGTGGCCTTGTCTTTATCTCCATCCTTTTACGCCCATTTCTTTATGCTCATTTGTTCCTGCTCATTTCTTCATGTTCATCGGCTCAGGGTTGCTGACGCTTGCGAGCGGCCTCGGCCAGTCGTTCGACGTAGTCGTCGAGTACCCAGGGAATCGACAGCGGCGTCGGGTTGGCCGCGGTCCCGGTGGGGTTGTTGCCGAGCAGCACCAGCGAGCCCTGCTCCACCGCGGGCAGGCGCGAGGTCAGCATATGCTCGTTGAGTCGCTCCACCAGCGGCTCGCCACCGTAGGTGATGATGATGTCGACATCGGCGATTTCGTCGATACGCTCGGCGCTGATGGAGCCGGCGAAACGGCCCTCCACCGAGCTGTCGGTGACGAGCTGGGGGGAGGTCAGGCCGATCTCGTGCAAGAAACGCACGCGAGCGTCGTTGTCGTTGTAGAAGTTGATCTGACTGAGGTCGGTGGGCTTGATATGGCTGATCAGCATGGCGCTCTTGCCGGCGAGTTCCGGGTGCTCGGCGATCTGCTGCTCCACCTGGGCCTCCAGGCGCTCGATCAAGGCCTCGCCTTCCTCGGCCATGCCCATGCCGGCGCTGTTGAGGCGGATCATGTCGCGCCAGCCCGACGACCAGGGGGCTTCGGGGTAAGCCACCACCGGGGCGATCTTGCTGAGGGTGTCGTAGTCGGAGCGGCTGAGGGCCGAGTAGGCCGCCAGGATGACGTCGGGCTGGCTCGCGGCCACCGCCTCGAAGTCGATGCCATCGCCCTCGTCGAACAGGTTGGGGGAACCGGCGTCGAGCTCGTCAAGGCGCTGCTCCACCCAGGGCCAGAGGCCATCGTCATCGTCATCGCCGAAGGTGGTGGCGGGAAACCCCACCGGCACCACCCCCAGCGCCAGCGGCACCTCGTGGTTGGCCCAGGCCACCGTGGCGACCCGTTCGGGCTTTTCCTCGATGACGGTGACGCCGAGGGCGTGCTCGACTTCGATCGGATAGCCATCGCCGCCGGTGGCGAGGACAGGCTGGCCGGCGGCCAGCAACACAAGGCCGAGCGGCCAGCGCGGGTGGATCAGGGGCATGAGGTCTTCCTTGTAAGGCGATGACCGGCTCTCGCACGAGAGCCGGCCTGACTGTGTGTGGCGACTGCCGGGCGCCTGCGTGAGTCGCCCGGTACGGCTGGACCCAGGTACTAGAAGTCGTAGGTCAGGCTCAGCAGCGCACTGCGCGGCTCGCCATAGATACCCTGGCTATAGAAGCCGAGCTGCGAGTAGTACTCCTCGTCGAACAGGTTGGTGACGTTGAGCTGGGCGCTCATGCTGTCGTTGATGCGATAGCGGGCCATGGCATCGGCGACGAAGACGTCACCCTGACCGATCTTCTCGGTGCCGTTGGGGGTGTCGTTGTCGCGGTAGGTGTCACCCTGCCAGCGGGCGCCACCGCCGAGGGTCAGGTTCGACCAGCGGCCGGGCAGCTGCCAGCTGGCGAACAGCTTGGCCTGCTGGCGGGCGTAGCTGGTGTTGAGCTGCTCACCGTCGGCGTCCTCGGCGTCCACCAGGGCGTAGCTGGCGGACAGGTTGACGCCGTCGGCCACCTCGCCTGCGATCTCCAGCTCGAAGCCTTCCACCTCGGCGCCGTCGGTGGTGGTGTAGGCCTGGTCGGTGGTGCCCGCGACGAAGACCCCAGGGATCTCCACCGCCAGATTGTCCTGCTGGCTGTGGAATACCGCGAAGGACACGTCGGCGCGATCGTCGAACAGCTCGGCCTTGAGGCCGGCCTCGTAGTTGGCGCCTTCCAGCGGGTCCAGCAGGGCGCCGCTGGGCGAGCGCTCGCTCTGGGTGTTGAAGATCTCGGTATAGCTGGCGTAGGCGCTGAGGTCGTCGGTGATGTCGACGATCAGACCCGCGTAGGGGGTGAATTCGTTGTCGTACTCGTATTCACGCTCGCCGCGGTAGTCCTGGTCGATCTTCCAGTCGGTCATGCGCGCGCCGACGATGAAGTGCACCGGGTCTGCCAGCGAGAATCGGGACACCGCGTAGTAGCCCTGCTGTTCGGTCACGGTGTCATCGGTCAGGCCCCACTCGCCCCAGACCGGTTCAGCCAGGGCCGGGTCATTGCGGTCGCTGAAGCTGCCCAGCGCCAGCACGTCGCCGGCCGGGCCGCGACTGTTGATCTGGTAGTCCTCGTGCAGGTCCATGTAGCCAAAGCCGAGCTGATGCTCGCGGCCGAACAGGGTGAAGGGACCTTCGGCGCTGACGTGCAGATTCTTCTGGGTGCGATCGCCGCGATAGTCGACCAGGTAGGACTCGGTGGCGTAGCTGGGCGTGTAGTAGAGCACACCGGTCTCGCGATCCGGATAGCCGCCGCGGTAGTTGTAGGTCAGGCCATAGTTGGCATCGCCGTAGCTGTAGGCCGCGCGGGCGGACCAGCCGTTGTCGAAGTGGTGGGTCAGGTCGACGAAGGCGCGGGTGTTCTCGGTGAAGAAGTTGGCCCAGTCGGTGTTGTTGGCGGTGGAGCGGTCGAAGTCGGTACGGCCACCGTCCAGGTAGTACTGCGGCACGCCGATATAGGCGCCGTCCTGGTCGTAGTGCTGGTACTCGATGCCCACGCTGAGCTCGGTGTTGTCGGTCAGCTCGGCGGCGATCACCCCATAGAGCGTCTCGCGGTCGTTCTCGACGCCATCCATGAAGCTGTCAGAGCTGTCCTTGGCGGCCACGAAGCGCACGCCGACCCGCCCTTCGCTATCCAGCGGGGTGCTGACATCGACCACGCCGCGCCCCCGGTCCCAGCGGCCCACCGCGGCAGTTACGCTACCCGCCGCCTCGTCCAGCGGCTTCTTGCGCACAAAGTTGACGGTGGCGGAAGGATCGCCGACCCCGGTCATCAGACCGGTGGCGCCGCGCACGACCTCGACCCGGTCGTAGATGGCGGTATCCCACTCGGCGTCACCGAACGGCCAGAACGCGCTGGTATTGCTCTGCAGGCCATCGAACTGGAAGTTGCGAATGGCGTAGCCGCGGGACTGGAAGCTGGTGCGAGTACCGTCCAGACGGATCGCCGAGACGCCGGGCAACCGTTCCACCGCCTCGGTGGTGCTGGTGATGGCTTCGTCATCCATCTGCTGGCGGGTCAGGAAGCTGATCGACTGGGGCGTCTGACGAGGCGTCAGCGTCAGGCCGTTGGCGCTGGTGCTGGAGGCTACCTGGTAGCTCTCGGTCGCCTCGGTGGTAGCGCTCAGGTTGTCACCGACCACGGTCATGCTGGCGAGTTGCTCGGTGTCCTGGGCCAGTACCGGGGTCGACAGGGCGGCACCGGAGGCCAGGGCGATGGAGATAGCCAGACGGCCAGGAACGAGACGGCTTGGAACAAGGGAGGCGAGGGGAGCGGAATGGTACGGCACGAAAGGGGTTCCCTGTTTATGTTTTAAGAATGCAAATTATTCACGTTTCCATTGGTGGGTGTTTATGAGCGCTGCCAAGTTGTCTATGCGAGATGCCACAAATGCACAAAACGGCAGAACTTTTTGGCGAAGGCACGCCTTGATCCCGGCGTTGATGCCGAGCAGGAGTCGCGTTCGGGTGAGATGGCACAGAGGGCAAACCTGTCCCTGGCGCAGGGGCTGCCACGTCCTGCCAGGCTGCCCGGGCAAGCAGAGACGTCCGGGCAACCTGGCGCAAGGGGTCAAGCCGGAGGCGGCCCTTCCTCTTCAGTGGCCTCGTCGTCCCCTTCCATGAGTTCCAGGTCGAGCTGCACCGGATCGTCGGCCGCTTCCTCGACCCAGGTCGCCCCCAGGGAGGCGGTGCCGGCAGGGACCGCGACATAGTGGCCGTGGGTGTCCGAGGGCTGGTTCGGGTAGCGCCACAGGCAGTAGCCGCCGAAGACCACGATAAGCGCGTGGATCAGCGCCAGGTCCCACAGAAAGCCGGCAGAGCCCAGCAGGTCCATCAACAGCCCCGTACTCAACGGACCGAGGATGGCGCCGATGCCGAGTGCCAGCACCAGGCTACTGCTGGCGGACACCGTCTGCTGCGGCGTCAGGACGTCGTTGGCGCAGGCGAGAAACAGCGAATAGAGGGTCAGGGTGGTGCCGCCCAGCAGCACGCCGAGCAGCGTCAGCGCATGGCTTGCGCCCTGGTCGAACAGCAGCCCGGCCAGCGAGAAAGCGGTGGCCAGGGCGGCGACGATGAGGATCACCCATTGGCGATCGGTCTTGTCGGAGAGCTTGCCCAGGGGCCACTGAAACAGCGCCCCACCGAGGATGAATGCCCCCATGAAGGCGGCGATTTGGTGGGTTTCCAGCCCATGGTTGGCGGCAAACACCGCGCCCATGCCGAACACCGTGCCGTTGGCGATCCCGGTCAGCAGGCAACCGAGGGTGCCCAGCGGCGACAGTCGATACAGGCGCAGCAGGTTCATCGCCTCGGGCTGGCTGGTGTCCGGCTGGGGGGTGTAGCTCAACAGGATCGGCACCAGCGCAAGCGACATCTGGATCGAGACGATCAAGAACAGCAGGATGCCGCTGGGGTCGGCCACGTTCAGCAGCAGTTGGCCGCCGCCCATGCCGAGATAGCTGATGACCATGTAGAACGCCAGCAGGCGCCCGCGCAGGTGGTTGCTGGCGTGGCCGTTGAGCCAGCTTTCGGTCACCACGTAGAGCCCTGCATAGGCGAAGCCGGTCATCAACCGCATCGCCGCCCACACCCAGGGGTCGATGAACATGACGTGGACCAGGATGGCGATGGAGGTGATCGAGGCCAGGGCGGCGAACACCCGGATATGGCCGACGTCGCGAAGCTTGCGTGGGGTCAGGGTGGAACCGGCCAGGAAGCCTACGAAGTAGGCCGACATCACCAGGCCGGTGACCGTGTTGCCGAAGGATTCCTCGGCGGCGCGCACCCCGAGCAGGCTGCCCTGCAGTCCATTGCCGAGCATCAGCAGGCCGACGCCGAGCAGCAGCGCCCAGAGGCTCCAGGCCGCCGACAGGGTGGAAGTGGGAGTCGATGTGGTCACGGCGGCCTCGCTTGTCCGGGGGAGGGGGCGACGGAAGTCGGTTGTCGGCTGGGGTACCGCGGCGCCGGCCCATCGCCGCCGCCGCTCATCATCAGTGTGTCCGGCGTACCGCTGATCGGCAAGGGGCGCCTCGATGGGGTCAGCAAGTGGTTGTCGGCAAAGAATTTCCTCCCGCTAATACTGGATTAATCTTCGCCGCCTAATGTGCCCCTCGGAGTTGGACGGAACCACTCCTTGCGTCGGGATGCCCTCGGCGTCCCAAGCCAGGGGCGCCCGATGAAGGGACTGGCAAGGCATCCCGACCACCCGTTTTCGCGCCCGGCGACGAGCCCACCGCGCAGTGTTCAAGCGAGCCCGCGGCTTGCGCCGGTCTGCAGTGGAAGATCATTCGACGACAACGACCGACGCGTCGACCTGCGTTGCCAGGCATCGAGGCGGCTCGTCGCTGGAGCATAGAACCGCATGAATATCACCATCTTTGGATCGGGCTACGTCGGCCTGGTGACAGGCGCCTGTCTGGCCGACGCAGGACACAACGTGATCTGCATGGACGTCGACAAGGACAAGGTCGCGCGTCTGGAACAGGGCGACATCCCGATCTACGAGCCTGGCCTGGAAACCCTGATCGCCAGCAACGTCGAGGCCGGCCGTCTGAACTTCACCACCGATCCGGCCCTGGCCGTGGCCTTTGCCACCCTGCAGTTCATCGCCGTCGGCACGCCCTCGGACGAGGATGGCAGCGCCGACCTGCACTATGTGTTGAGCGTGGCGCGCACCATCGGTCAACACATGGAGGGCTACAAGGTCATCATCGACAAGTCCACCGTGCCGGTGGGCACCGCCGACCGGGTTCGTCAGACCGTCGCGGAGACCCTGGCCGAGCGTGGCGCCGAGCAGGCCTTCGATGTCTGTTCCAACCCTGAATTTCTCAAGGAAGGGGCGGCCATCGATGACTTCAGCCGGGGGGCGCGCATCGTGGTCGGCACCGACTCCGACGAGGTCCGCCGCCTGATGCGGGAGTGCTACAGCCCGTTCAGCCGTCAGCAGGACAAGATGATCTTCATGGACGTGCGCAGCGCCGAGCTGACCAAGTATGCGGCCAACGCCATGCTCGCCACCAAGATCAGCTTTATCAACGAGATGGCCAATCTGGCCGAGGAGCTGGACGCCGACATCGAACAGGTGCGTCACGGCATCGGCAGCGACCCGCGCATCGGCTATCACTTCATCTATCCGGGCTGCGGCTACGGTGGCTCCTGCTTCCCCAAGGACGTCAAGGCGCTGGCCCAGACCGCCAACGAAGTGCAGCAGCCGGTGGCGCTGCTCAAGGCCGTCGAGCAGGTCAACAAGGGCCAGAAGCATCGTCTGTTTCGGATGCTCGACGAGGCCCTGGACGGCGATGTCGCCGGGCGCACCATCGCCCTGTGGGGGCTCGCCTTCAAGCCCAACACCGACGACATGCGCGAGGCGCCGAGCCG
>DJIP01000029.1:0-32352 GCA_002433675.1 Halomonas halophila | reverse complement strand
GTGCTGATGGAGTCGCTGTGGGAGGTCGGCGCCAGAGTTCGCGCCTACGACCCCGAGGCCCAGACGGAATGCCAGCGTCTGTATGGCGAGCGTGACGACCTGGCGCTGGTCGACTCCGCCGAACAGGCGCTCGAGGGAGCCGATGCCCTGGTGATCTGCACCGAGTGGAAGAGCTTTCGTGGCTTCGAGTTTGCCACCATCCGCGAGCGCTTGAATCGTCCGGTGATCATCGATGGACGCAACCTGTTCGAGCCGAGCCGAGTGCGCGAGGCGGGACTGCAGTACCACGCCATCGGCCGCCGCCACGTGGCCAACGGCTGAGGAGGAGGCATGAGCAAGGCGACCTTCGCCTCCTCCAGGGCCAGCCGCGTCACCGAGCTTGCGACCCTGTTGTTGTTGCTGGCGCTGTTGACGATCCTGGTACTGGAGCTGCCCGACGACGTCTTTTCCCCCGAGTCGCAGAGCTTCTTCTTTGCCATCGGGGCCATCGGTGCCTGGCGCTACAGCTGGTGGTTCATCCATGCGGCGCGCTCGCTGTGGTACAACCGAGTGCGTTTTCCGCAGCTTCGCCGTGACGCCGACGCCACGGCCCAGGCCGTGCGGCCGGACGAGCTCTTCGTGCTGTGCACCTCCTTTCGCATCGAGCCGGAGGTGAGCTTCCCGGTCTACGAGGCGCTGGTGCAAGAGTGCGCCGACTACGGCGTGCCGACTACCATCTTCGCCTCGGTGTCCGATCGCACCGACATCGACGTGATCCAGCACGTGATGGACGTATGCGGCCATCCGGCCAACGTGTCGGTGCGTTACATGTTTCAGCGCGGAGACGGCAAGCGCTCGGCCATGGCCGAGGTACTGCGTGCCATCTCGCGCCAGATGCCCGGGCCCTCGTCGCTGCTGGTGTCGATGGACGGGGACATCCTGCTGGAACCCGGCACCCTCGAGCGCTCGCTGCCATTTCTGCTGATGCGCTCGGACCTGGGCGCCATCACCACCAACAACCGCGCCAGGGTGACCGGTGGCGACGCTACCCGTGAGTGGTACGACCTGCGCTACGCCCAGCGTCACCTGATGATGAGCTCGATGTCGATCTCCGAGCGCCAGCTGGTGCTGACCGGTCGCTACAGCGTGTTTCGCGCCGATGTGGCGGTGGAGCGGGAGTTTATCCAGACGGTCGAAAGCGACCATATCGACCACTGGCGCTTCGGCACCTTCAAGTTTCTGTCCGGGGACGACAAGTCCACCTGGTTCTGCCTGCTCAAGCGCGGCTGGAAGATGCTGTACGTGCCGGACGTCTACGTCAGTGGTTTCGAGGAGCTGCCCGATCGTCATCGCTTCTTTCATTCCACCACGGATCTGATGCGTCGCTGGTACGGCAACATGCTGCGCACCAGTGGCAGGGCCATTCAGCTTGGCCCCAGGCCCATGGGCTGGTTCACCTGGTGGTGCCTGGTCGATCAGCGGCTGTCGATGTGGACCACCCTGATCGGTCCCACGGTGGCGATCCTGGTCACGCTGTTCGTGCGGCCTTCGTTCATCTTCGCCTACCTGCTGTGGATCCTGTTCACCCGCGGTATCGCGACCCTGGTACTGGCCCTGCAGCGTCGCCGCTTCAGCGTGCTGTGGCTGCCGCTGCTCTACTACAACCAGATCTTCGGTGCGCTGCTGAAGACCTACGTCAGCTTTCGCTTCAACCGTCAGGCCTGGTCGCGGCAGGGCATCGCCGCCGGCGAGCCCGAGGACCCCCGGGCGGCACGTCGCCAACGGCGCATGGGCCACCTGCTGCATGGTTTTCATATGGGCGCATTGGTGCTGGTACTGGTGCTGGTCACCGGGGCACTCAAGCCCCCGGATCTGCCCAGCGCCAACCTGCTGAGCGAGCAGCTGGCCGCCGACCAGGCCGACGCCGGCAGCGACAATCGTTGGCTGTCCCAGGCGGTAGTGCGGGCACCGGAAGGCACGGCGCTGCGCCTGCCCCCCGGCGTGGTGGCGCTGGACCATCAGCTGGCAAGCGAGCTGGGCAGCGAGGACGAAGTGCGCGTCGAGCGACTGCTCGGCGCCGATGACGGCGACGCCACCGTGCTGTCGTTGAGTCCCGAATTCGCCGCCCAGGCACTCAGGTTGCCGGGCCTGACCGCCAGCCGCGAGGCCAGGGTGAGCTGCCCGGTCGATGCCGGCTGCGCGCTGTCCCTGGGCGGGCAGGAGATCGCCCTGGAACGCCTCGAGGTGCAGGTGCTCTAGCCACCGTCGCGCCGCTCGCGGAGGGTGCCGGCCACCCACGCGGGGTATCAGAACACGCAAAGCGCGTACCTGCTCGACAGGCAGTGCGCGCCCATCGGACACCAAGCACAACGGATCAACCATGACCACAGACAACGACGGCAACAGGCGTGACGACACCGCGAGCCGGATGGATCAGGTCAGCCATGAAGCTCGCAGTGAGCGCCACCATATTCGCGTTTCACCCGACTTCGAGGTGGTGATGCCGCAGGGCGAGCACGCCCGAGGCATCGATCTTTCCCTGGGCGGTATGGCCATGCGAGGTGACCAGCGCCACGCCCCCGGCGACTGGATCCAGGCGGAACTGCGGATTCAGGAAGCCGGGCGCGAGTTCATCGTGCCCTTCTCGGCGGTGTGCCGCCACAAGACCGAAGCCCACCAGGGCGAAGCGCCGCTGACCGGCTGGGAATTCACCTCGATCGAGCCGCAGCACCTGGCGCTGGTGAAGGACATCGTCCGGGCGCGTCTGAGCGGCCGCCATCTCGATCCCCAGTCGATGGTCGGCAGCGAGAATGCCCAGACACCGCGCAAGCGCAAGGGCGCCGCAGGTGCCGGCGCCAGCCACAAAGGTGGCAGCGGTCGTCGCTGGGGCCGCTATCTGCTGCTGGTTGCCGGTATCGCGGCGCTCGGTCTGGTGTTGACGGCGGCACTGTATCGCAACTTCATGCTGATCGAGCCGAGCTTTGCCGCGGTCAGTGCGCCGCGTATCGAGGTGCGCGCTCCCGGGCCCGGCGTCTTGATGGAGCACGGTCTGCGCGCCGGGGATAGCGTCGAGCGCGATGAAAAGCTCACCAGTGTCAGGAACCACGAGCTGCAGTCCGGGCTGATCCTGACCCAGGCCGCCCAGGAGTACAACGACCAGCTGATCGACAACCTGGAGCAGAGCCTTGAGGCCGCAGGCTCCGGCCCGGTCAGTGTGGCCAACTCGTCGAAACCGGCAGGTCGTAGTTCGGTGAGCTATGACACGGTGTCACCGGCGGTGGCGCGGGCCCGCATCGACCAGTTCGAGACCGCCCGCGAGTATCAGAGCTCGCGCCTGGCCGCGCTCGAGGCCGAGCAGGCCCAGAACGAGATCTTCAGTCCCTGCAACTGCCTGGTGGCCTGGGCGCTGTCCAGCGCCGACGGCACCTATATCGACCAGGGCGAGCGGATCATGACGCTGGTGCGCACCGGCGACGACGAGATCATGGTCGAGGCACTGGTTCACATGAGCGATATCGAGCGAATCGAGCCCAACCAGAAGGCCTTTATCTCGCTGCCCCACGAGTCCGGCATGATCGACGCCCGGGTGCGCAGCGTGGCGCTGGATGTCGAGCGTGAGCCGCGCGCCGGCTTTCCTGGCTGGGTCCGCCAGCAGAAGAACGTGGCTAGCGTGCTGTTGATTCCCGAGAAACCGCTGCCTGCCAGCAGCGTCGGTACCCCGGTGGACGTGCGCTTCAACGAGACCCCGATCATCGGCGAGACCGTAGAGCGTGTCTGGCAGGGCGGCCGCGCCGTGTTCAACGAGGCCCAGGACCTCTATGAGCAGGTAGAAGAGAGCGTGCGCGAGAACGTCTAGCGCAGCGCTCGAGACGCCCCTGTGGCGGGGCCAACCAGGTCCCGCCACAGTGATGACCGCCACCGAGGGCCCGAACGGGCCGACGGGAGCGACCGATGCAACCCGACAAGACCATCGACACAACGCAGTCACAGACCGGACCGACGCTGTATGTCGGGCTCGCCCTGGGGCTTTCGCTGGCCACCCTGGCGCCGAAGGCAGGGGCCGACCCCATGGAGGTCACCAGCGACGTTTCGGCGACGCCCTGTTCGCAGCGGCTGCAACCCGTGTTCGCGCCGGATCTCGACGACGTCGAGGGGGAGATCGACGACATCATCGAGCAGCGCTTCGGTAGCCATCGCGACTGGGGCCTTGAAAACCTGAGCCTGGTCGAGGACCCCCAGGCGGGAGCCGTGTTGCGGGCGTTCTTTCCCGCGGGCACCTCTTCACCCAGCGATGGTAAACGTGGCGGTGCGGGCTTCTACGCTGCGCCCCAGGCGCTGGCCGGCGCTGAGCACGCCTGTCTGCGCTATCGGCTGCACTTTCCCGACGGCTTCGACTTCGTCAAGGGCGGCAAGCTGCCCGGGCTCTATGGGGGCGAGGCGCCCAGCGGCGGCACCCAGGCCACCGGTGACAACGGCTTCAGCGCCCGCTTCATGTGGCGGCGCGACGGTCAGGGTGAGCTCTACGCCTACGTGGTCAATCAGGATACGGCCTACGGCGCCTCGCTGGGGCGTGGGAGCTGGCACTTCGCCAGTGGCGACTGGGTCACCGTCGAGCAGGAGATCCGTCTTAATGACCCAGACCGTCAGGATGGCCTGATGCGGGTGTGGATCGACGGCGAGCCTCGACTCGAGGTATCCGGCGTGGAGTTTCGCGACGTCCAGGACGCCCACATCGACGGTTTGATGTTCTCCACCTTCTTCGGTGGCACCGGCGAGTCCTGGCGCACCCCGCGAGACCAGTACCTGGACTTTGCCGACTTCAAATTTTATCGCCGGTAGCGCCCCGCTGCCGGCCAGGAGACACGATGCTGAATGTAGCGATAACACTGCCGCGACTGGCGCGAGCGGGCGGCCTGGCGTTGCTGATGGGTGGCTGGCTGCCCGTGGCCAGCGCCCTGACCCTGGAGCAGCGCCAGGCGCTGGACCTCGAGGACTACCGGGTCTCTGACCCGCAGGCGTCCTACTTCGATGTCGAGGCGCGCATGGCGCTGCTGGAAGAGCAGGACAACAGCATCCTGACGCAGATACAGGATTCCCTCGGCGAGGGCGTCAGCTGTCGTCAATTGTTGCAGCCGCCGCCCATCACCTCGCAGATGCGCATCCCCGGCTTCTACCCGAGCCCCGAGGAGTGGCGCGAAGCCTCGGCGCCGCTGTTCGAGTTCGAGGACAGCGTGTCGCTGCTGGCCGGCACCTACGTCGCCACCGGCGATGACTACTACGCCGATTGTCTGGTGCGCTATCTCGATCACTGGGCCAGTCAGGACGCCCTGACTCGCTTCCATTACGAGCCCGAGGAACCCCAGGCCTGGTTTGCCACCGAATCGATGATCTTCGCCGCGGCGCTGGCCTACTCAGTGGTGCGCCCCGAGGTGGATGGGCTGGAAGAGCCGAGGCAGAGGGTCGAGCGCTGGCTCGAGGATCTGGCGCTTGAGCATTCGGCGATCCCCGGTGATGCCGGCAACAGCTGCTGCAACAACCACTTTTACCGGCGGGCGCTGTATGCCAGCACGGTGGGTGTGCTGGTGGACAACGACGAGCTGTTTCGCTTCGGCGTCAGCGCCATCCACTCGGCGCTCAATGACATGACCGAGCAAGGCGCCTTTCCGCTGGAGATGGAGCGGGGACGTCGCGCCACCCACTACCAGAACTACGCGCTCCTGTACCTGATCACCAACATGCAGGTGATCGCCCGCCAGGGCTACGACATCTTCTCGCTCGAGGTGGACGGCAAGACGATCCATGACGCCGTGGACTTCACCATGAGTGCCATCGATGACCCGGGCGTGCTGGGGGATATGGCGCCCAGCGAGCAGTACCGCGGCTTTCTGACCGATCCCCAGTACTTCGCGTGGATGGAGGTCTACCAGTCACGCTTCGACGACCCGCGCATCGCCGACTTTCTCGAGCAACGCCGGCCTATCTATAACCGCAGCGCTGGTGGCTACGTGACGCTCTTTTTCATGGCACCGGGAGCCCAGCAACACCTGGAGCTCGAGGACGAATCGAACAGGCAGCAGACCCTGGAGGCACTGAATGAATCCGATGGCGTCTCGCTGATACCCGATAACGGAGGCACACAATGACAACACCCACGTTGATCACCAATGCCAGGCAGTGGGGCAGCGCCGCTGGCATGGCGCTACTGCTGTCCGGTTGCGTCACCACCGCAAGCGACCTGGGCCCCCACGGAACACGGGAGCTTGCCGCCGAAGATCAGACACTGTTCGACGGTGGCCAGGCCAACAACCTTCTGTGGATGCACAAGAACCGCGTCGAGGAGGCCGACCGCGCACTGGCCGCCGGTGATACACAGCAGGCCATCAGGGCGCTCGAGCAATTGACCCATCAGGGACTGCCCCAGGGCTACTACGAGCTGGCCAAGATCTACGACCAGGGGCTTGGCGTGCCGCGCGATGCCGAGCGCGCGGCCGAACTTTATCGCAAGGCAGTGGCGACGCCTTCCTGGATTCGTGGCCATGCGTCGCTGAACCTGGCGCGAATGACCCTGGAAGGCGACGGCGTGCAACGCGATGAGCTGCTGGGTTACTACCTGCTCCAGCAGGCCATCAAGGAAGACGTCGGGCGAGACGCCAAGGCTCGGCTGGCGGCGCTGCTCAGCCGAGGGGGAGACGGCGTGCGCGCCGATCCGGCAAGGGCCCGGGCGCTGTACCAGGAACTGGCCGACGACGGCGACAGCCAGGCCATGGCGGCGCTGGCCGAGGCCCACGCGCCGGGAGGCTGGCTGGCAGAGGCGCCGGAGCTGGTGGAAGACTATCGTCGGCGCCAGCTCAGGGCCCTTGAGCGCGAGGCCGAAGCCGGCGAACCCGCGGCCATGGTCGACCTGGCTAAGCTATACGCCGAGGGTGGCTGGCATCCAGGCAACAGTGAACGGCGGCGGCAATGGCTGTCGCGGGCGGCAAACGCCGGTGAGGTGTCGGCGATGACCGCGCTGGGGCGTGACCACCTCAGGGCCAGCGACGGCAATGCGCGGCTTGCCCGTCGCTGGCTCGATCGCGCCGTGGCCGCCGGGGACGTCAACGCCATGGTGGTGCTGGGACGCGCCCTGGTGGAAGGCAACGGCCTTGATCGGGATCTGGACGCAGGCACGGCGCTGTTGAACCGGGCCGCCGAACAGGGCGACCCGCTGGCCCACGCCGTGCTCGGGAGCCTCTACCTGGACGGGGACAAGGTGCCCGCCCAACCGCAGCTGGCGCTTGAGCACCTGCGCCAGGGCCAGCAGCTTGGCCACCCCTGGGCGAGTTACCAGCTCGGCAAGGCTTACCTGGAAGGCCATCACGTCGGCCAGGACCCGCTGCGCGCGATGACTCTGCTGCAGGATGCCATCGACAAGGATCACGCGGCGGCACGCCGCACCCTGGGTGCGGCGCTGCTCGAGGGTGAGGTGCTGGACGCAGACCCGGCGCGGGCCGAGGGCTTGCTGTCGCAGGCGGTAGAACAGGGCGATGTGCGCGCCATGACGCTGCTCGGGCAGGCTCGACTCACCGGCCAGCTGCCGGGGGACGGTAGTCGAGGCCAGGGCGTCTCGCTACTCGAGCGAGCCGCCGAGCAAGGCGACGACTACGCCATGCTGGTGCTCGGGCGCGCCTACCGCAAAGGCACCGGTGTCGGCGTTGATCTGGCGCGCTCGGCCGAGTGGCTTAAACGTGCCGAGCAGGCCGGCCACACCTCCGCCAGCGAGGCCTTGATGAGAACCCGTCTGGCACAGGGCGACGCCGGCAATATCCGCCAGCTCAGGCGAGCCGCCGAGGCTGGCCACGCCGGCGCCATGACCCAGCTCGGCCAGGCGTATCTGGCGGGCAATGGGGTCACCCGCAATCCGGTACAGGCGCGGTCCTGGCTTGCCCGTGGGCTGAGCGCTGGCGACACCAGCGCCGCGGCGCCGCTGGGCCGCATCTACATGGAGGGCATCGGGGTGGCCCGGGACGCCGCCAGGGCCATGGATCTGTGGCGACAGGCGGCCGAGGCGGGCGACAGCCACGCCATGGTCGACCTTGGACGCGCCCTGCTCGAAGGAGACGGCGTCGCGGCCAATCCGCGACAGGGCGTCGCCTGGCTCGAACGCGCCGCCGAACACGGCCGCCTGGGGGCCCAACTGGCGCTGGGCAAGGCCTATCTGGAAGGAGAAGCCGTGGCGGCCGATAGCCAGCGAGGCCTGTCGCTGCTGCGCGATGCAGCCGCCGCCGGCAACGCCTACGCGGCCCAGTTGATCGGCCGTGCCTTTCTCGATGGCCAGGGCGTCAGCGCCGATGGCGAGCGGGCCGACCGTTGGCTGACCCAGGCCGCCGAGGCGGGCAGCGATTCGGCCCAGAAGATCCTGGGCACCGCCCTGGTGCGTGGCGAGGGACCGCTGTCGGTGGACGCCGAGCGTGGCCGGCGCTGGCTGACCACCGCCGCCGAATCCGGCCATGCCGGGGCCAAGGCGACCCTGGGGCGTGAGCTGCTGCGAGGCCAGGCGCTCGAGCAGGATCGCGAGCGTGGCGCCGAGTATCTGGTCGACGCGGCGCTCGAGGGCCACGGCTCGGCGCGACTGGCGCTGGCCAAGGCCTACCTGGCGTCGCGGGGGCTTGAAACCGCCAACCAGCAGGCGGCGCTGCTGTGGCTCGACGGCGTGCTCGAAGGCGAGGGGGATCTGGCCATCGAGACCCTGCATCAGTTGCTGATGGACGCGCCAAACCTGGAAAGCTGAATATCCGCTGCGGTGCGCCTATACCGAAGCGCGCCGCCAGCAGGGTGAAAGCACAAGGCCCAGGGCGCACCTCCCAAGGCCCACGTCGCAAGACGTAGCTCTAGCGTGTCGCGCTCAGGCCTGGGGCCGAAGGTCGGATTCAGGCCCGGGGCAGGACCACGCGGATCTCGGTGCCCAGCATCGGCCTGCGGTGGGCGGAGACATCACCACCGTGGGCCTTGACGATGGCGCGCACGATGGCCAGGCCCAGCCCGCTGCTCTTGCCGGTCTCGCTCTGGTAGAAGGGCGAAAAGATCTGGTTGCTTTCTTTGGCATCGATGCCCGAGCCCTGGTCGGACACGCTGAGTACCAGCCACCTGTCGTCGCTGCAGTCCACCCGAGTGAGGATCTCTCCACCGCGGGGCGAGTAGCGGATGGCGTTGTCGATCAGGTTGGTCAGCAGGGTACGGATCAGCTCAGGCTTTGCCTCTATTTCTGAGTCATGAGGGCCGTCGACGCGCCACTTGAGCACCACCCCTTCGCGCTGGGCGGTGACGGTGCGCCGTTCGATGCTCTCTTGCACCAGAGCGCTGAGGGTGATGCGGGAAGGATTCTCCAGCGGTGCAGACGGGTCGGTGCGGGCCAGAAGCAGCAATTGATCCACCAGTTGGGTCATCTGCAACAGGGCGCGCTCGGCCTTGGCGAGTGATTGCTTGAGGCGGGAAGGGTCCTCGATGCGCTGGGCCACCTGCACCTGGCTGAGACAGCCGGCCAGGGGGGTGCGCAGCTCATGTCCGACGCCGTAGGCGAAGGTGCGTTGCTCTTCCAGCAGGTTCTTGGTCTGGTCAAGAATCCGGTCGAGCTGGGTCACCAGCGGGCGCACGTCGCGGGGCATCCGCGCCGGGTCCAGCGCCAGCGGGCGGGGGTTGAGCAGGTCCTGCTCGGCGAGTGCATCTTCTATGCGCTTCAAGGGGGTGAAGAAGCGGCTCTGGAGCACCACGGCCAGGATGCCAAACAGGGTCAGACACCACAGCAGGGGTTGTTTCAGGGTCAACACCAGCATCTCGGTCAGCGGCTTGGGCTCGGTCGGTGTAAAGGCGACCCGGGACCAGGAGGACTGATCCTCGCTCATCGCCGTGAAGACACGCCAGTCACCGCCATCGCCCGAGTGACGCGAAAATCCGTTGGTGGCTTCGTCCGAGAGCTCAGGAAAGGAGGAGGAGCGCATCGCCTGGTCGTCAGAGGCGCGTCCAAACTCGTAGGCCATGGTATCGCCCAGGCTGTCGCCGATCTGTTCCAGCTGGCGGATCAGGGCGTCGCCAGTGACCGGCTCGTCGGTCTGACTGGCGGCACGCAACATCAGCCAGGCCACCGCCTCGGCCCGCTGGGCCAGTTGTTCGTCGGAGGCCTGCTCGATACCGGAGAGGGTGGCCAGCGAGCTGGCGATCCAGGTCAGCACGATCAGTAGACTCGACAGCAGCACCACGCGCTTGCGTAATCCGGTATAGAAAGTGCTCATGGCGACACCCGATACCCGAGCCCGCGCAACGTCTCGATCCTGTTGTCACCGAGCTTGCTGCGCAGCTTGTGGATCAGCACGCTCAGGCTGTTGCTGTCGGGACCATCGCTCCAGCCATACAGACGCGCCTCGAGCTGACTGCGGGCGACCACGCGGCCAGGTCGCTCCAGCAGGCTTTCGAGTACCACGTATTCGTAGGCCGAGAGGTCCAGCGGTTCGCCACCGAGCCATGCCAGCCTGTCGCTTCGGTCGAGACGGATGTCGCCGCATTCCAGCAAATTGTCGGCGTGTCCGCGGGCTCGGCGCAGCAGCGCCTTGAGGCGAGCGTCCAGCTCGTCCAGGTCGATGGGCTTGGTGATGTAGTCGTCGGCCCCCTCGTTGAGGGCCTCGACGCAGCGACGGGTATCCTCGTCGGCGGTCAGTACCAGAATCGGTTCACGAAAACCCTCGTCCCGCCAGCGTCGGAGCAGCTCCATGCCGGTAAAGCCCGGCAGGGACAGGTCGAGGATGACCGCGTCAAAGGCGTTGTCGGCAAGGGCGTGGGCCGCGGTGTCGCCACGGGTCAGCCAGTCCACCTGATGGCCAAGCAGCGATAGCCCCTCGGAGAGTCCATCTCCGAGGATATCGTCATCTTCAATAAACAGGATTCTCACGTCGATATTCCGAAACTGGCGTTTGATATCGACAAAAGCCTACCACCGATCGTTGGGTTTTTCCCGGCGCCTTGTCTCGCCCCTTTCCCGATCAAAGCAGACTTTGTTGCTTCGCACTTTGGAGCTTGGTGAGTGAATAGTTGGTAAGGATTATCATTTGCCGCTTCTCCTCGTTGACCTGACATGGTGCAACTGACGCCTGGAAGGGCAGGATAGCCTTCAGTAATAGGGGCCAGCGCGAAGCGTGTCGCTGATGAAAATGACCAAACAGCACCTGTTTCCTGTTGTCTGGATTTTCGCTCGGCTACCGGAGGAGATGAGTGTGAACGGGAAGGGCGAGATTGCCGAAGGTTTTACGCCAGTATCCGAGAGAATTTCGCTATCTTGACGTCTAGTCGAAAATGGGTAAATTATCCTTCGTCCGTCAGGTTGGACATTTTCTGCACAGCACAGTAGGGTATGTGCGCCGCAGCGATGGTTTTATCCCGCCTTTTACAGGCGTCACGTCGCTCTGGACGCCGAGCCTTTATCCTGGCTCGCGATCCGATGCCAAGCTGGCGTTATACCGCCAGGAGAAGTGCCATCGCTGGATGGATGTGGCACCTTCCCGACTGGATTACCCCGGGGCCAATGGCCTGGCGGGGACCTGTTTGTCTTGTCTAATGCTGTTCCTGCGTTGTCGCTGGAGAGGACCGAGATGTCGCCCCACTACACCGACCAGGGCCGCTGCATGCCGCGCCGCCCGCCTCCCTGACCCACCTGAGGTCTGCTGGCGTCTTCGATACGCCCCATCGATTGGCGTAACACCGGCCTGCCTGCCCCTGCTGCAATGGCTGGCCATGTGCTGGGGTGCGTCCCGACGCCTTTCTGTACCGAAAAAGCGGTACTAATCCGTTTTATTTCGGCTCTTGAGACTTCGATGATCGCCAGGAAGTTTCGTCCTGTCCATGGGCGGCATTCCTTTGGCGTTGTCGTGCTCATCTAGTGAGTTTTTCGCGGTGAAGTGCCGGCATGCGTTCGCATGAGCCGTCGCTCGCCTGTGTTCCACCAACAAGAGAATTGCCCTTGAATAGCGCCTCCCTCCACCAGTTTTCGACCCTGACGGTCATCCTGTTGATGATCGCTTTTTATGGCGGCACCTACCTGCTGACCCTGAGCATCCGCAAGAAGAAGGAAGACGCCGATGCCTTCATGGTGTCGAACCACCGGGTCGGCTTCGGCATCGGTGCCGCCAGCATGACGGCCACCTGGATCTGGGCCGCCTCCTTCTACGCCGCCGCCACCTCCGGCTATACCTATGGTGTGTCCGGCCCGATCCACTACGGGCTGTGGGGCGCGCTGATGATCCTGTTCATCTATCCGTTCGGGCGCCGCTTCCGTCGGCTGGCGCCCAACGCTCACACCCTGGGCGAGCTGATCCACGCGCGTCATGGCTCCTCCAGCCAGCTGATCCTGGCGCTATCGAACCTGCTGGGCAGCATCATCAGCCTGATGGTCAACTTTACCGCCGCCGGGGCGCTGGTATCGGTGCTTTCGCCGCTGTCGTTCCAGGCCGGTGTCATCATCGCCGGTGTCGGGGTGCTGCTGTATACGCTGTGGTCAGGCTTCCGTGCCTCTGTGATGACGGACTTCGCCCAGCTGGTGGCGCTGATGGCGATTGCCGTGGTGATCATCCCGGCGGTGTTCTTCGCCATGGGCGGGCCCACTGAACTGGTGGCCGGGCTCGACAACCTCACCGCCGAGCAGGCCAACTTCTTCTCGATGGACGCCATCCTCAATCAGGGCGCCCCTTTCTTTGTCGCGGTGCTGGCCTATGCCATCGGCAACCAGACCATCTCCCAGCGCCTGTTCGCGGTGAACGAGGACCACATCAAGCCGACCTTCCTCACCGCCACCGTGGGTTACGGGGCCATCGTCATCGGCCTTGGCATGATCGGCCTGATGGCGCTGACCCTGGGGGTCGAGCCGCTCAACGGAGACATGAACAACCTGATCCCGCAGATGGTGTCGAGCTACCTGCCGCCGGTGTTCATCGCTGCCTTCTTTATTCTGGTGATCGGCTCTTTGTCCTCGACCGCCGATTCCGACCTGTCGGCGCTGTCGGCGATCATGATGGCCGACGTCTACGGCAAGAACATCGCCCGAGGCAAGGCCGACCCCCGCCGCATGCTGCTGGTGGGACGCATCACCATGATCGTGGCCACCGCCATCGGTATCGTCTTCGCCAGCTTCTCGCTGGATATTCTGGTGATGCTGGTCTTTGTCGGGGCTCTGTGGGGGGCCATCGTCTTCCCGGTGATCGCCAGCTGCTTCTGTAACCGGGTCACCAACGCGGCCTTCACCACCTCGGTGCTGGTGGCCATGGTGACCTTCTGCGTGGCGCGTTTTGAATGGCTGCCGATGACCGGTGTGGCCGGCCTTGGCTTCGAGTTCCTGGCCAGCATCGGCGGCGGCATCATTATCGCGCTGATGGTGTTCGGCTTCCTCGGTCGGGTAGCCGGCGCCATTGCCGGGCTCGCTGCCTTTGTCGCCATGCTGGTGTTCGCCACCGGTTTCCTCAGGGAATACACGGTGCTGCTGGCGTCGTTGACCGCCTACGGCACCAGCACCCTGGTATGCGTGGTGATGAGCCTCGCCAGCCGCGAGCGGTTCGACTTCGACACCATCGCCGAGCGAGTCGGCAACTATGACGCCGCCGAGGCCGTGACGGTAGCCGACGAGCGTCCGCCCAAGCCCGCCCCGGCAGGACTCGCGACCCAGCGCTGAACCCTTGTTCAACGGGCGCCGCGGTCTGGCGGCGCCCACTGACGGAGATTCCCCATGACCCTGCTTTTTGGCTTTTACGTATTGATCTGGCCTGCGCTGACCCTGGGCGTGCTGCTGCTGATCTGCCGCGCCGTTGCCCGCGATCGTCGTGAGGCGAAAAAGGACCACCGCACCCTGGTGTGAGACGCCAGTCACACTGACCTGTAGCGATACCTGCCCTCGATGCGAGGGACAGGCCACAACGAAAGAAGCCGCCCCATGGGGCGGCTTCTTTCGTTGTGACAGGCGCTAGGGCAGGGAGGTCGCGTCAGCGACGCGCCAGGTAGCCCAGGTTGCCCGAGATATTGCGACCGGCCTCGACCAGGATGCGCTTGTACTCCGAGGTCTTGTCCTGGTGGTAGCGGATGCTCGGGATCGACATGCTCAGGGCGGCGATGGCGCGGCCGGTGTGATCGAAGATCGGGGTGGCGAAGCAGCAGACGCCTTCATCCATCTCTTCGAGATCCTCGGACAGCTCGCTCTCGGCGATCTCGGCCAGCTCTTCGCGCAGCGCCGCCTCGGTGGTCACGGTGTTCTGGGTGCGTGGTTCGAACTTGACGTTCGCGAGCAGAGCGTCGAGCTGCGCCGGGGGCAGGTGGGCCAGCAGGGCCTTGCCGATGGAATTGGTGTAGGCCGGGCTGCGGTCGCCGATGCGGGTGTGCATGCACAGGTTGAAGTGGGAGTTGTACTTGTGCACGTAGATCACTTCGGCGGTGGTGGTGTCCAGGGTGCCCAGGTGCACGGCTTCGCGAGTCAGCTCGGACAGTGCCGCCATGTCGGGGTCGGCCATCTTGATCAGGTCGGCCTGGCCGAGTGCCGAGCTGCCAAGCGCAAAGACCTTCATCGTCAGCCGGTATTTCTCGCTTTCCGGATTCTGGGCGACGTAGCCCAGGTTCTTGAGTGTCTGCACAAAGCGGTAGGCGGTGCTCTTTGACATCACGGCGCGTTGTGACAGCACCGCCAGGCTGGATTCTCCGCCCTCATCCAGAGCCTCCAGGATCGCCATGACCTTGAGTACCGCTGTGACGTTGTCGACCTTCGCTTCAGTAGCCATAGGGCCAAGATTCCAGAAATTGTGAAATAGGGTTTTATCTCTTGGTTTCGAGTTATACGTCTTTTGTCGTATGTCTGCAATCTCCTACAACGCGAACCCGCGCAATTTCTACAAATTCTATTTAGGAATAAGGTTATAATTAGAAAATGCATGAAATGGCGTTTTAAAAAATTCGTATCGTTGCTAGCGTTGCTGAAACGCTATCCAAATATTTACAAATTGAGCGTCCGGCGACTACCGCAGAATGCTCATTTATAGACGCTATGTGCGGGTTCGGCGATTTCTGTACGACACCTGATGACAAATATTGGCAATGGCGGCCGAGGCTCCTCCCATCACAACCCATGAGGCAAGTCCATGTTTGACGATCTGAACGGCAAGAAGATTCTGGTGACCGGCTCGACCGCGGGTATCGGGCTGGAAGCCGCCAAGTCGCTGGCCAGCGCCGGCGCCAGGGTGGCGATCCACGGCAGCCGCTCCGCCGATAGTGCCCAGGCGGTGCTGGAGCAGTTCGAGTCTGGCGCCGACGTGGCCTACTTTCAGGCCGATGTGCGTTCAAGCGATGCGTGCAGGTCGCTGGTCGAGTCCGCGGCCGAGCACCTCGGTGGCATCGACGTACTGATCAACAATGCCGGTGGCCTCGGCGGACGTAATGGCCTGGAGAGCATCGACGATGCCTTCTTCGATCAGGTGCTGGATCTCAATATCCGCTCGGTGGTGATGGTGACCAAGTACGCCATTCCCTACCTGCGCCGGTCCGCCGAGCAGAGCGGGGAAACCAGCAGCGTGATCAGCACCGGCTCCATCGCCGCGCGTGAAGGCGGCGGCCCCGGTGCATCGCTGTACGGTGGGAGCAAGGCCATGGTTCACAACCTGCATCGCAACTGGGTCAAGGAGTTCACCAAGGACAACATTCGTTTCAATACGGTGGCGCCCGGGACAATCGATACCGCCTTCCACGAGGACAAGGATCAGGGTACGCGGGACAAGATCAGCGGCACCATCGCCATGGGGCGCTTCGGCTCCTCGGCGGAGCTGGCCCCGGCCTATGTCTTTCTGGCCTCCCACACGGCGAGCGGCTACGTCACCGGTCAGGTGCTCGACGTCAACGGCGGCCAGATGTGCCCCTGACGGCAGCCGCCCTCCAGGCCGAGTCGCCTTCGTCAGACGGCGTGGCGACTCGGCGATCCGTCGCCCCCGCGTCGCACCGCCACCCACCGAATAGATGAAGTGAGTCGAGAACATGGATAACGCCTTGCTGTTTACCAAAAGCGAGATTCAGGAACTGCGCGAAGCGCTCGAAAGCAAGCGCCTGCCTGCGCTGTATCAGGAGCAGATCATTCTGGATCAGGTAAGACTGCGTCCATGTCTTGGCGAGCCCCCCCAGATCCCTGGGCAGGGGGAGGCGGGGGGCGCCGAGCATACCCGGCACAAGCAGAACTACCAGCAGCTGCATCTGGCCTCGCAGCTGTGGCTGGTCACCGAGCATCCCGACTATCTGGCCTTTGTCAGGGCGATGCTGCTGGGCTATGCCGATATCTACGAGTCGCTGCCGTCCCATGTCTCGAAGGACAGCAACCCGCCCGGTCGGCTGTTTCATCAGTGTCTCAACGAGAGCATGTGGCTGCTGTACGGCAGCGATGCCTACAGCAACGTACGCGACGCCTTGAACGAGAGTGAACGGCGGCATATCGAACAGCACCTGCTGGTGCCCATGGTCCAGCTGATCGCCGATCACAACGCCGATGACTTCGACGTCATCCACAATCACGGCATCTGGTCGGTGGCCGCAGGCGCCTTCGCCGGGCTGGTGCTGGGCGACAAGGAACTGGTCAACCGCTCCTTGTACGGTAACGCCGGTGATGGCGTGTCGGGCGGCTTCTACGCCCAGCTCGACCGGCTGTTCTCGCCGGACGGCTACTACCTGGAGGGGCCCTACTACCACCGCTTTGCCCTGCGCCCGATGGTCCTGCTGGCCGAGGCCCTCTACCAGAGCGGCAACGACACCGTCATCTACGACTATTGCGATGGCATCATCGGCAAGGCGATCACCTGTCTCAATGAGCTGACCTTCGAGGACGGACGATTCATCGCCATCAACGACAGTTCCAGGACGATGGGGCTTGCCGATGAGGGCGCCATCCTCGGCGCGATGACCCTGGTCGGGCGCTACCGTCAGAGCGATCTACCGCTGGCTCTGCGCGAGATTCTGCTCGACCAGTCGACGCCGCTCCCTTACCTCGCCACGCTGCCGCAACTCGCAAGCTATCTGGAGGGGGGCGGTCAGGTGCACGGCCCACGCGACAGCCGGTTCATCGCCGATGGCCGCGACGGCGACCTGGGCGGCATCGGGGTGCTGCGCGCCGCCACCGAGGCGGGGCACGAGGCCATGGCCTATGTGACCTTCGGTCAGCACGGCAGCGACCCCAATCTGCACAGCGCCCTCGATCACGGTCACTTCGACGGCCTCCATCTGGGCTTCTACAACGGGCGCCGCGAGACCCTCACCGACTACGGCTTCTGTCGTTGGGTCAATATCGAACCCAAGTTCGGTGGGCGCTACACCGCCGAGAACAAGAGCTACGCCAAGCAGACGGTGGCCCACAATACGCTGGTCGTCGATGAGCAGTCCCAGCACGGCTTCAGCACCCCCAAGGCCTGTGACAATCACGGCAAGCTGGTGTTTTTCGACACGTCCCGGCCAGAGGTTCAGGCGCTCAGCGCGCGCCTGAGCGGCTACTACGAAGGTGTCGAGCTACAGCGCAGCGTGGTGATGGTGACATTGCCGGAGTTGGCAGAACCGCTGCTGGTCGATATCCAGTGCGCCGACAGTGACGAGTCGCATCGCTACGACAGCCCGCTGCATCTCAATGGCCAGCTGATGACCGCAAGCCCTTCGCTCGAGCCGGTCGCGGCGCCGGGGGCGCTCGGTAGCGCCAACGGCTACCAGCACCTGTGGAAGCTGTCCGAGAGCGCGGCGATCGAACCCGGCCGCTGTGCACATGTCACCTGGCTCGACGGAGATACCTTCTCCACCGCCCACCTGGCGGGCACCAACGCCTTCCGCGTGGGATACGGGCTGATCGGCGCGGCCGACCCCGACAACAACCTGCGCAATGAACCCTATCTGATGGCGCGTTCATCGGGACGTGGGCACATCCTCGCCACGGTCATCGAGACCCACGGCTACTTCAACGAGGCGCGAGAAATCTCTCGCGGAGCGCGGCCGAGCCTTGCGCGGGTCGCCATCGCGGCCGGCGACGAGTCCCACCTGGTCGTGAAGCTGGAGCTGGACTCGGGCAAGGCGTATCACCTGGCCTGCGCGAGACAGCAGGGGGGGCATCACCAGCTCGATGTCGATGGACTCAGCTTGGCCTGGGACGGTTGGGTCAGCCTAAGCGAAGTAGAAAACGCCCCCTGATGTGCGTCAGGAACTCTGACCGGCGAGACACATCGCCGCGGCAACAATCAGCGAGAAGTCAGAAGATGTTAAAGACGATGATGGGACTACTGTGGACGCGGGACGACCTGGCGCGGATGGCCGAGCATGACGGAACCCCGAGTCAGCTTGGCGTGACCCTGGGCGAGCTTGCCCAGCGGGTCGAGGATGCCATGGCCGCAGGGATCGTGGTGCCCGGGCAGGGCGAGGCAGGGAGCTTCGAGCACAACACCCACAAGCACAACGGCAAGCTGATCGAGCAGGCCGCCCTGGTGGGGCGGGTGAGGGGAGATTCCGCCTGTCTGGACTTTGCCCGGGACCTGCTGCTGGCCTACGCCGAGATCTATCGTGGCATGCCCTATCAGGTGGCCAGGAACACCAACCCGCCAGGCAAGCTGTTCCACCAGATTCTCAATGAGCAGATGTGGTTGCTGGGGGCCTCGCTCGGCTATTCGTTGCTGCGCGACGACCTGAGCGAAGACCAGCGCACACGTATCGAGACGGGGCTTTTCGACCCCATGCTCGAGATGTTCACTGTCACCTACGAGCACGACTTCGATCGCATCCACAATCACGGCCTGTGGGCGGTGGCGGCGGCGGGTATCTGCGCGCTGGTCATCGGTCGCCAGGACATCGTCGACAAGGCGATCCTCGGTAACGATGGCGGTGGAGAAACCGGCGGCTTTCTGGCCCAGATCGACACCCTGTTCTCGGCCGATGGCTACTACGTGGAAGGGCCTTACTACCACCGCTTTGCCATCCAGCCGTTGTGCCTGTTCGGCGAGGCGCTGGCGCTGCATCGCCCCGAACTGGCGATCCACGAACGTTCGCAGCAAAGGATCGGCAAGTCCATCCGGGCGCTGCTGGTGACCGCCTACCCGGATGGGACCTTTCCCGCCCTCAATGACGCCTCACGCACCATGGACATCGATGACGAGGGGGTGCGGATCGCGCTGGCGGTCCACATTGGTCGTCACGGCGCCGACCCGGAACTCGTCGCCATGGCGGCCCAGCAGCGCGGCACCTGGGCCCATGGTTTCGGCGCAGACCTGGCCGAGGCGGTCGCCGCCTCGCCGGCCTCGGCCACGATACCCAGCGCCCTTCTGAGTGATGGCGCGGGAGCGCAGGCCCACCTCAAGCAGGGAGAGGGCGCGCAGCGCCACCATCTGGTGGTGGCGGCGGGCCAGCATGGCATGGGCCACGGCCACTTCGACCTGTTGGGCCTGTCCTTCTTCAGCGGTGGGCGAGAGCGCCTCAATGAGTACGGCTACTGCCGCTGGGTCAACGTGGAGCCCAAGTTCGGCGGGCGCTACCTGGCCGAGAACGAGGGTTACGCCAAGCAGTCGGTCGCCCACAATCTGGTGGTGGTGGACCAGTCCAGTCAGCACCGGGGCAACCACCGTCTGGCAGATCAGAGCGCCGGTCGCATCGAGCAGTTTGTCGACCGCAGCGACCTGGATGGTGTCACCGCCGTGTGCTGCTCGACCGATGACGCCTATCCGGGGGTCCGGCTGCGTCGCCACTGCCTGCTGCTGACGACAGAGCTCTGTGAGCATCCGCTGCTCATCGACATCGTCGAGGCCAGCGGCCAAGAGCGTCACTGCTACGACTACGTGTTCAACTTTACCGGCCAGGTCATCAAGTGGTGGGGGGACTACGCCGCCCGCGACACCCTCGAGGTGCTGGGCGAGGCCAACGGCTATCAACACCTGTGGGTGGTGGGCGAGCAGCAGGGTGCCGAGGATGGCTCCAGCAGCCACGCGATGACCTGGCTGGATGGCGATCGTTTCACCACCTGGCACCAGCGGACGGAGCATCCGACAAATGCGATGCAGCTGCTGGTCGGCGCCAACGATCCTGAGCGCAATCTGCGCCATGAGAAGAAGATCATGGCGCGAAGTCACGCCGAGGCGACCTTGTTCGTCAATGTCTTCGAGCAGCACGGCTATTTCAATGAAGCCCATGAAGCCTGCCTGAATGCCAGGCCGACGCTGAAGTCGGTGGAGTTCGACCGCCTGGCCGACGAGCGGATCGAGGTAAGGCTTACCTTCCCCTGGAGGCGCGAGACATTGGTCATTGCCCCGAACGCAGCCTCCGGCTCCGACTACGTCAGCCTGAAGGGAGGGGGATATATGAAATGATCTTTCCATGTTGAGGCAATAGCGCCTCGTTCCGTTCAGTAATACTCAGAAATAAAAGCGTTAATGGTTCGGAAAGCTGAAATTTCGGCTCTCCGGGCATGGCCCCCTTATGCCCGAAATTCAGACAG
This sequence comes from Halomonas halophila, assembly GCA_002433675.1. GTDB lineage: Bacteria > Pseudomonadota > Gammaproteobacteria > Pseudomonadales > Halomonadaceae > Halomonas > Halomonas salina_B. The sequence goes on along the minus strand of DJIP01000029.1, from coordinate 11,888 downwards.
CGCCATGTCCTGGAAGAGATTGGCTCCAGTTTTCCGAGTGGAAGTACAACGACAACACGAGTTCGCCAACATGAGTCTAGATATCGATACGGTCATCATAGGGGTCTATTTCCTCTTCCTCATTGCGATTGGCTGGATGTTCAGGACCTTTACCTCGAACACCAGTGATTACTTTCGCGGTGGCGGCAAGATGCTGTGGTGGATGGTCGGTGCCACCTCCTTCATGACCCAGTTCAGCGCCTGGACCTTTACCGGTGCCGCCGGCAAGGCCTATGACGACGGCTTTGCGGTCGCCATCATCTTCATGGCCAATGCCTTTGGCTACCTGATGAATTACCTGTACTTTGCGCCGCGCTTCCGCCAACTGCGCGTGATCACCGTGATTCAGGCCATTCGTCTCAGGTTCGGCAAGGTCAACGAGCAGGTGTTCACCTGGTCAGGCATGCCCAACAGCGTCATCTCGGCGGGCATCTGGCTGAACGGTCTGGCGATCGTGGCGTCGGGCCTGTTCGGCTATGACATGGAGACCACCATCATCATCACCGGCCTGGTGGTACTGTTCATGTCGGTGACCGGTGGGTCCTGGGCGGTCATTGCCTCCGACTACATGCAGATGGTGATCATCATGTCGGTGACCATCACCTGCGCCATCGTCGCCGTCTACCAGTCCGGTGGTGCCACCAATATCGTCGACAACTTCCCGGTCGACTTCTTCATCGGCGACAACATCAACTATCTGTCGATCTTCGCCATCTGGGGTTTCTGTATCTTCATCAAGCAGTTCAGCATCACCAACAATATGCTGAACTCCTATCGCTACCTGGCCGCCAAGGACTCGAAGAATGCCAGGAAGGCCGGCCTGCTGGCCTGCGTGCTGATGACCATGGGCCCCTTTATCTGGTTCATGCCGAGCTGGTTCATGGCCAGCGAAGGGGTCGATCTGGCGGCGCTGTATCCCGAAGCCGGCGCCAAGGCGGCCGACTTCGCCTACATGAGCTTCGTCGAGCTTTACATGCCGGCGGGCATGCTCGGGCTTCTGATCTCGGCGATGTTCGCTGCCACCATGTCCTCCATGGATTCCGGTCTGAATCGCAACTCCGGCATCTTCGTCAAGAATTTCTACGAAGTGATCCTGCGTCCCAACGCCAGCGAGAAGGAGCTGGTACTGGTCTCCAAGATTTCGTCCACCGTGTTCGGTCTGGCCATCATCGGTTTCGCCCTGTTCATCAATTCGCTCAAGGGACTGAGCCTGTTCGACGCCATGATGTACGTCGGCGCCCTGATCGGCCTGCCGATGACGATTCCCGCGCTACTTGGCTTCTTTATCCGAAAGACCCCGGACTGGGCCGCCTGGGCCACCTTGATCGTCGGCGGCATCGTGTCCTACCTGGTCGGCGTGGCGATGACGGCGGAATTCATCCAGAACACCTTCCAGCTCGACACCGCTCTGACCGGGCGTGAATGGGCCGATCTCAAGGTCGCAGTGGGCATCATCTCCCACGTCGTGATCACCGGTGGCTTCTTCGTCTCGACCTGTCTGTTCTACCGCGGTCACAGCCCCGAGCGTCAGGTCGAGGTCGACACCTTCTTCACCAATCGCGACACCCCGGTGGTCACCGGAAAGGACGAACAGGTCGAGGTGGACAACCGTCAGCGCAACATCCTTGGCTACCTGATCATCGTCGCCGGCCTCGGCGTCACCCTGATGTTCCTGCTGCCCAATCCTCTGTGGGGGCGCGTCACCTTTGTGGTGTGCGGGGGCATCATCCTGGCAATCGGCCTGGTACTGGTCGGTTCCATTCAAAAGACCACCAACAGCAACAAGAAGGAGGAATACGCCTAGCACCGTTGAAAACACAACAAGCAACAAGGAGATCCATCATGCCACTCCATCTAGACCACAGCATGAAGACAGGAATTCTGCTGTCGGCGGTATTGGTCCCGAGCCTCAATGAGGCTCGGCCCCCCGCCTATCACTTTCTCGAGACGCTGGACCATGGCCGCCGTAGTTTCCCGCAAGAGGGTAGGGCGCTATCCAGCGGACCTTGCACGCATCGTCTGAATATTGGCCCCTGCGGGGGGCCAGACAAGGTCAGGTCCGATGTGCCGTCTCTGCCGAAAACGCCGACGTCCAAGCAACAAGTACAATGAGTGAATCAATGAGCAAGAAACTCTTCCTCGGTGCCCTGTCTTCCGCTGCGTTCATGTCCACCAGCATCATTTCTACCAGCGTTGAAGCGGTCACCCTCGACTATCGACACGAGTACAAGCATCACACCGAACAGCACGCCAACCGGGTCAAGGTCAGCGATTCCATGGGCATCTTCTACTACGGGCTTGAGGCCAAGTTCGCTGGGCAAAGCGAAGATGATGGTACCCAGGGCGCTTTCTCCGATCTCGGCCGTGGTGACAGCGAGATCGACTGGGGCATCAAGTACCCCCTCGATGAAAACTGGTACATCCAGCCAGGCATGCCGATCACCTTCGGTGACGGCAACAACAGCCTCAAGCCGCAGTTCCGTATCGGCTATCGTGCCAGCAGCCTGCCGCTGACCACCACGCTGCGCTATCGGCGTCAGTACACCAGCTACAGTGACGACGACCGCGAAGACTATGTGCAGAACAAGATCACCTTTGTGATGAGCTATAGTCCCGGGGATTATCGCTACTGGCTGGAGCTTAACTACAACCACAACGAGGACAGAGACATCTTCGACAACGGCCGGGAGGCCTACGATGCGATCTTCGGGGCCGGACGGCGCTTCGGCTCCTGGATGCCGTATTTCGATCTGTCCGATGTCGGCGTCAGCTCCGATTCCGATACGCGCCAGTTGCGTACCCGGGTAGGCCTCAAGTACTACTACTGAGGCGCTTCCGGGCGAAGCAAGATTGTGCAAGAGAATGTCACAATGTAAGCACTTGCTTCGCTCGGTCGTTCGATTATCACCACCCACAGGACGGCCTTCACCTCGCAAGGTCGCTTGTCATCGAGGGCCGCCTCGGTCGTGGAGCCTGTCCTCCGGGACCCGACATCTGAGGAAGTTGTCATCCTGGGCGGCCCCTTTTTTAGCGGAGAACCCCCCGATGCCTACCCTCGACAGGGTCGCGCTGTTGCTCGCATTGATGGTCATCGTCGGCACGGTGATCGCCTATCGCCGCCGCGCCGAGACGCCGGACGGCTTCGTCCGTGGAGGAGGGCGGGTGCCCTGGTGGATGGCGGGCAGCACCGCCTTCATGACCCAGTTCTCCGCCTGGACCTTTACCGGCGCCGCCCAGAAGGCCTACGAGGACGGCTTTTCGGTGCTGATGATCTTCTGGGGCAATGCGCTTGGGTTTCTGCTGGCGGCGCTCTATTTTGCGCCACGATTTCGACGCCTGCGGGTGTCCACCTACTCCGAGATCATTCGGATGCGCTACGGCAGGTTCACCCAGCTCTTCTATGTGGTGAGCCAGATCCTTCTTACCCTGATGACCGCGTCCATTGCGCTCTATGGCGTGTCGCTGTTTCTCGGCGCGGTCTTCGATGTCCGGGTGGCCTTTGTCACCCTGGCAATCGGCGCCGTCATCATCTGCGTGACGCTGATCGGCGGGGTCTGGGTGGTGTCTGCCAACAACTTCATCCAGATGGTCCAGCTGGCGGTGCTGACCTTTGTCATCGGTGGCTTCGGCCTGTGGCTTGCCGCCGATACCGACATGAGCGTGGTCGGCGACGGCCGTGACTTCTGGATCGGTGGCGACGACTACAGCCTGGGCATCATGGTCGTGTGGTCGGCGGCGATGCTGGTCAAGCAGTGCATCAGCATCAACAACGCCACCTCCAGCTATCGCTTCCTTACCACCAACGGTGATCGCGATGCGCGCAAGGCCGCCTCCCTGGCCTCGATCCTGTTCGTGGTGGGGCCGGTTAGCTGGTTTATCCCGCCCTGGCTGATTGGGCAGGCGGGCATCGATCTGGCCGCACTCTATCCGGCGCTCGGCGAGGACGCCGCCAACGCCGCCTACGTCCACTTCATCCGTGACTTTCTGCCGCCGGGAGTGCTGGGGCTGGTGGTGGCGGCGATGCTGGCGGTCACGGTGGCGCCGATCACCACCTCGCTCAATCGTGACGCCGGGGTGATCATCAGCCTGCTGACGCCGCTGCTGGGGGCGAGCGAGCGGCTCGGCCAGCGTCTGGTGGCCATCGGCCGTAGTTTCGGGGTGCTCCAGGGCAGCATCATCGTGACGCTGGCCATCGCCCTGGGGCAGGTCCACCACCTCAGCCTGTTCGACATCATGGTGATGTTCGGGGTGATCTTCCAGATGCCGCTGGCGCTGCCGGCCATGCTGTCCATCGCCAGGACCGGCGCCCCTGACTGGGCCGGATGGGGCGGGGTACTGGTGGGTATCCTGGTGACCACCTCGAGCTACGTGTGGCTCGACGTCGAGGCCCTGGGCCAGTGGCTCGGCCTGCCGTCGATCCATCCCTCCCAACTGGTCGATATCAAGCTGGCGGTTTCGCTGGTGCTGCAGGTCGTCAGCGTGGTCGGTTTTGTCTACCTGGCACGCTTCGTTCACGCCCCGCCAAGAAGCACCGCCCGCCAGGCAGAGGTCGACGAGTTGTTTGCCCGGCTCGAGCGTCCGGTGGCCGCGGACACCACGCCGGACAGCGGCGGGCCGTCGCGGGAGCTGGCGCCGCGCCTGGTGCTGTGCGTCGCGCTGGTATCGCTGCTGTTGGCGGTGCTGGCCGATACCTGGCTCGGGGCCGGCTTCTTTATGATCGTGGCCGTGTGTCAGTTGGTGGTCTCGCGACTGCTGAAGCAATAGAGGTTATCGCCAGGCCATCACGAGCAAATTTCATCCGGCTGGCCAAGACGTCGCCGGGGGAAAACTGGATAATGCGCCCCAAAGGCGTTGTCGGTGGCGAGTGTCCGACGACCCAAACCCATTACTCCGGTGCTGACTCCATGGAAATCAAGGTCAATTTTCTCGACAACCTGAGGCTCGAGGCCAAGTTCGACGACTTCACCGTCGTCACCGACCAGCCCATCCGCTACAAGGGTGACGGCTCGGCGCCGAGCCCCTTCGACTATTTCCTGGCGTCGTCTGCCCTGTGTGCCGCCTACTTCGTCAAGGTCTACTGCGTCGCCCGGGATATCCCCACCGAAAATATCCGGCTGTCGCAGAACAACATCGTCGACCCGGAAAACCGCTACAACCAGATCTTCAAGATCCAGGTAGAGCTGCCCGAAGACTTGTCCGACAAGGACCGCCAGGGCATCCTGCGCTCCATCGAGCGCTGCACGGTGAAGAAGGTGGTGCAGACCGGTCCCGAATTCCAGATCGAGACGGTGGAGAACCTCGACGAAGACGCCCAGGCGCTACTGATGGCGGAGCCGGAAGAGGGCCAGAGCACCTGGATCGAGGGCAAGGACCTGCCGCTGGAGCAGACCATCGCCAACATGACCGGGATGCTTGCCGAGCTCGGCATGAAGGTCGAGATCGCCTCCTGGCGCAACATCGTGCCCCACGTCTGGTCATTGCACATCCGCGACGCCGCCTCGCCCATGTGCTTCACCAACGGCAAGGGCTCGACCAAGGAGAGCGCACTGTGCTCGGCGCTGGGCGAGTTCATCGAGCGCCTGAGTTGCAACTTCTTCTACAACGATCAGTTCTTTGGCGAGGAGATCGCCGCAAGCGAGTTCGTCCACTACCCCTGCGAAAAGTGGTTCAAGCCCGGGCCCAACGACGAGCTGCCCAAGGGCATCCTCGACGACTACTGCCTGGAGATCTTCGATCCCGACGGCGAGCTTCAGGGCTCGCACCTGATCGACACCAACTCCGGCAATGTCGAGCGCGGCATCGTTGCGCTGCCCTTCGTGCGCCAGTCCGATGGCGAGGTGATCTACTTCCCCTCCAACCTGATCGAGAACCTCTACCTGTCCAACGGCATGAGCGCTGGCAACACCCTGGCCGAGGCCCAGGTGCAGTGCCTGTCGGAGATCTTCGAGCGCGGTGTGAAGCGCCAGATCCTCGAGCAGGAGCTGGCGCTGCCCGACGTGCCCGAGCAGGTGCTGGCGAAGTATCCGGACATCGTCGAGGGGGTGAAGGCGCTGGAGGCCCAGGGCTTCCCGGTGCTGGTCAAGGATGCCTCCCTCGGCGGCCAGTTCCCGGTGGCCTGCGTGACCCTGATGAACCCCAAGACCGGCGGCGTGTTCGCCTCCTTCGGCGCCCACCCGAGCTTCGAGGTCGCCATCGAGCGCAGCCTGACTGAGCTTATGCAGGGGCGCAGCTTCGAGGGCCTCAATGACTTTATGCCGCCCACCTTCAACTCGCTGGCGGTGACCGAGCCCAACAACTTTGTCGAGCACTTCATCGACTCCTCCGGGCTGGTGTCCTGGCGCTTCTTCAGCGCCAGGTCCGACGTCGAGTTTGTCGAGTGGGACTTCTCCGGCAGCAACGACGAGGAGGCGGCGACCCTGTTCGGCATCCTCGAGGAGATGGGCAAGGAAGCCTACATGATGGTCCACGAGGACCTGGGCGCGCCGGTCTGCCGCATCCTGGTGCCGGGATATTCCGAGGTCTATCCGGTCGAGGACCTGGTGTGGGACAACACCAACATGGCGCTGGACTACCGCGAGGACATCCTCAACCTGCATCGTCTCGACGACGACCAGCTTGCGGATCTGCTCGAGCGGCTGGAAGAGAGCCAGATCGACGAGCACATGGACATCATCACCCTGATCGGTATCGAGTTCGACGAGAACACCGTGTGGGGCCAGCTGACCATCCTCGAGCTCAAGCTGATGCTCCACCTGGCGCTGGGTCAGCACGAGGAGGCGCTGGATCGGGTCGAGATGTTCCTGCAGTACAACGACAACACCGTCGAGCGTGGCCTTTACTACCAGGCGGTGCGGGCGGTGCTGGAAATCACCCTGGATGACGAGCTAAAGCTCGACGACTTCCTCTACAACCTGCGCCGCATGTTCGGGGACGAGACCATGGACAGCGTGGTCAACGCGGTCAGCGGCGAGCTGCGCTTCCCGGGCCTTACCCCGACCAGCATGGCGCTCGAAGGGCTGGAAAAGCACCAGCGCCTGATCGAGAGCTACAAGAAACTGCACGCGCGCAGGGCTCAGCTGGCCAAAGCCCAGGGCTGATCGAGTCATGCCCACGGTGCCGGCGTAACGGTCAGGCGCCGATGACCTGGCTCTGGTGACCTGCTTCTGGTGACCTGGCTAAGTTGACCTGCACCCTGGTGACCTGACCGGCTGTCTCGCCAGGCCCTGTGACGGCCTGCAATACCAACGCCCCCGACGTCTTCGTCGGGGGCGTGTGTTTGAGGGGCGCTCGCTCGATCGGGTCGCTCAGGCGCCCAGCGAGGTTCCCTCACGCCTTCGGTCGGTTCACTGGCCACAGCACCTTCTCGCCACTGGCGAAGCGCACCGCTTCTTCGGCCACCTTGCGCTTGAGCTCTTGCGCGGCGTCTTCTGAATACCAGGCCATGTGCGGCGTGATCAGACAGTTGTCGATGCCCCTGAGCGGACTGTCGGCGGGCAGGGGTTCCTGCTCGGTGGTGTCCAGGGCGGCGCCGGCAAGCCTGCCTTCCTTCAGGGCCTGGGCCAGGGCCGTCTCGTCGATGATGCCGCCACGGGAGGTGTTGATCAGATAGGCCGAGTCCTTCATCCGCTCCAGCGCCGCGGCGTCCACCAGATGGCGGGTTTCCTCGGTCAAGGGGCAGAACAGCCCGATCACGTCGGCCTCCCGGAACAACTCATCGAGTTCCAGGCAGCGAAGCTGGTCGGTGCCGTCTTCGGCGTTGGGCTGATGGTAGAGGTCGTGGGCGATGACATTGAAGCCCAGCGCCGCCATCTTGCGGGCGTAGAGCCGGCCGATGCGACCCAGGCCGACCACCCCGGCGGTCATCCGGGTCTGGCGTCGGATCGGCATGGCATCGGCGTACTCCCAGCGTCCGGCCTGGCAGCCGGCGTTCATCGGCACCAGCTTGCGAATCAGCGCCAGGCTCAGCGCCAGGGCGTGATCGGAGACCTCGTGCATGCCGTAGTCCGGGACGTTGCAGACCTGGACCCCGGCGGCGCTGGCGGCCTCGAGATCGACGTTGTTGACGCCGACCCCGTAGCGCACGATCTGCTTGAGATCGGGCAGGGCCTCGAATACCCGGCGGGTGAAGGGGGCGTATTGGTTCAGGGCGATATCGACGCCCTGGAGCTGTTCGATCAGCGCATCTTCGCTTTGGCATTCAAGCAGCGGGACATCGAAGCCCGCGCGCTTGAAGATCTCGGTTTCCACGTCGTGGTTGGCGTGATCGAGGTCGGTAAAGACGATCTTCATGCAAGTCTCCTGTCAGCGGCCGAGGTAGCCGCCATCGACGGGCAGGGTGACACCGTGGACATAGTCCGAGGCAGGGGAGGCCAGAAACAGCAGCGGTCCTTTCATGTCGTCGCCATTGCCCCAGCGCCCGGCGGGAATGCGTGCGGTGATCTCGGCGTTGCGACCTTCGTCGGCCAGCAGTGCGCTATTCATGTCGGTGGCCATGTAGCCCGGGGCGATGGCGTTGACGTTGATGCCCCTGGCTGCCCACTCGTTGGCCAGGGCCTTGGTCAGCTGCATCACACCGCCCTTGCTGGCGGCGTAGGCCGGCACCGTCATGCCACCGAAGAACGACAGCAGCGAGGCGATATTGATGATCTTGCCCTGGCCGTCGGGCCCTTCGACGTCACGCTCGAGCATATGCCGGGCGGCGAGCTGACACAGTTCGAACACCGCCGTCAGGTTGACCTCGAGCACCGCCTCCCAGTCATCGGCGGGAAAGTGCTCGGAAGGGTGGCGGCGCTGGACGCCGGCGGCGTTGACCAGGATGTCGAGGCGACCGCCGAGCTTGGCAAGGGCAGCGTCGAAGCCCTCGCTGCGCTGCTGGCGGCTAGCCAGATCGACGACCACGCCATGACAGGGGCTGGTCGACGTGGACAGGCCCGAGGCGACCTCATGGACCTTGTCCGACGAGCCCAGGATGACGACCTCGGCGCCTGCGTCGAGCAGGGCTTCGGCCATGCCGAGCCCGAGGCCCCGGGTGCCGCCGGTGACGATGGCCTTGCGGCCGTGTAGATCAAACAGCTTCATGATTGGCAGTCCACCAGTACCTTGACGGTGTTGAGGGAGGGCGTGGCGATCATCTCGAAGACACCCGCCGCGTCGGACAGCGGCACCACCTGGGTGATGGTCTGGCGCAGTTCATCGGCCAGGGTGTCGGCCAGAGCCAAGGCGTCGCCGAACTGCTTGTGGGTGTAGACCCGGGAGCCGATCAGGGTCAGCTCCTTGAAGTTCACGTCGATCAGATTGACCGCGTGGGCCGCCTTGTGGGTGGCGGTCAGGCAGATGGTGCCGCCGACGCGTACCACCTTGGTCATCTCCAGCGCCGCGCTCTCGACGCCGGAGCACTCGAACACGGCGTCGGCGCCGTCGCCGCCGGTGGCGCTGGCCACCCGCTCGACCAGGCTTTCGCTGCGCACGTCCACGGTATCGAAGCCGAGCTGGCGACACAGCCCCAGGCGGCCTTCGTCGACGTCGGAGACGATCACCCGGGAGGCGCCTGAGTGGCGCAGCACGATGGCGGTCAACAGGCCGATGGGGCCGGCGCCCATCACCACTGCGCTGTCGAGCAGCGCAAAGCGTGCCTGGTGCAGGGTCCTGACCACCACTGCAAGGGGCTCCACCAGGGCCGCCACCTCATCGGACAGGCTGTCCGGCACCTTGAACAGCACGCTTTCGTCGATCCACTGATGGTCGGTCATGCCTCCGTCACGATCGATGCCGATCAGCCGCAGGTTGGCGCAGACATGCGGGGTGCCGTTGCGACAGGGGTGGCAGTCGCCGCAGGAGATCAGCGGGTAGGCGACCACCCGATCGCCCACCGCGAAGCGCGAGTCCGGCGGTGTCTGCTCGACGCGACCGACGAATTCGTGGCCCAGCACCAGGGGTGCCTGGGCGCGCGGGTGCTTGCCCGAGTAGATGCCGATATCGGTGCCGCAGACACCGCAGTAGAGCATGCGAACCTTGACGGCGCCGGCCCGCTCGGCGGGCTTGGGTACGTCGGTGACCGCGACCTGTCGGGGGCCGGTATAGACCAGTGCTTCCATGGGGGTTCCTCGTGTCGTCGGGGCGTTGTGAAGTAGGGGAATTCAGGCGCTGTGCTGCTGGCGCTCGGCACCGCTGTCGCTGTCGAGCCGCGCACCGCCGGTGCGATGGGGGGCCATCCGGTCGCGGTCGAACTCGACCCCGATGCCGGGGCTGTCCGGGGCCACCGCGCGACCCTGGTCGAGGACCAGCGGACGCCGGGTGTAGTGGTCGATGGGGAAGGAGTGGATCTCCATCCAGCCGGCGTTGGGCTGGGCCGACACCAGGCTTACGTGCAATTCCTGCATGCCGTGGCTGCAGATGGGCAGGCCGTAGTGGCGGCTCTGGCGGGCGACATCGAGCCAGCCGCTGATACCGCCGCAGTTGGAGGCGTCGGGCTGGATAAAGGATAGCCGCGCCTGCTCGAAGGCGTAGCCGAATTCGTGAGCGGTGTGCAGGTTCTCGCCCATGGCCAGGGGCATGCCGGTCGCCTCGACGATGCGGGCATAGCCCTGGTAGTCGTCGGGTAGGGTGGGTTCCTCGAACCAGGTGATGTCGTAGGGCGCGAAGGCTCTGGCGGCCTCGATGGCGCCATCGACGCTCAGCGCGTAGTTGGCGTCCACCATGAAGGGACGCTCGGGGCCGATCAGCTCACGCACTCGTGCCACCCGCTCGACATCCTCGGCAAGGGTCGGGCGGCCGACCTTGATCTTGATGGCCTCGGCGCCCTGGCCGAGGTAGCCCTGAACGTTGGCAAGCAGCCGCTCGAGGGAGAAGTTGAGGTCGATGCCGCCGAAGTAGGCCTGGCACTGGCGGCCCTGGCCGCCGGCCATCTGCCACAGCGGCTGGCCGAGGCGGCGGCCCTTGAGGTCCCACAGCGCGATATCCAGCGCCGAGATGGCGAAGGCGGCGATGCCGCCGCGGCCCACGTAGTGGATATGCCACAGCATGTCGTCGTAGCAGCCGGCGATGTCACCGGCGTCACGCCCCAGCAGCATCGGCGCCAGGTCGTGCTCGAGCAGTGCCAGGATGGCGTGTCCGCCGCGCCCGCCGGTATAGGTGTAGCCGGTGCCGCTATGGCCATCCGCGGTGGTGACGGTGGCGGTCACGACCTCGAAGTCGGTGTGCACGCCATGCTTGGCATCGCCCATTGGCTCGCTCAGCGGCAGTCGGTAGAGGTCGAGCTCGATGGAGGTGATCGTCGACATGGGAGGATTATCCTGTGTTGCGTGTGCGCGTGATCTGCACCTGGATCGCGATCACGATGAAGAGAAAGGCGCCGCGGATGACCATCTGCCAGTAGGCGCTGAGGTTGAAGGTGCCAAGTCCGTTTTCGAAGTTCAAAAGGTTGAAGATCAGACCGAGCATCAAGGCGCCGATCAGCGTCGCCACCAGCGACCCCTTGCCGCCGGTCAGCAGGGTGCCGCCGACGACGACGGCGGCGATGGCGGTCAACTCCCAGCCGAGTCCCTCCAGCGGCTGGCCGGCGCCAAAGCCCGAGGCCAGAAAGACCCCGGCGAGCCCGGCGCAACCGCCGCTGATCAGGTAGGCCAGGGTCTTGGCCTTGCGCGCGGGCAGGCCCATCAGGTGGGCGGCTTCCTCGTTGTCGCCCACCGCGAGCATGGTGCGGCCGATGGGGCGTTGTTCCAGCAGCCACCAGAGACCGGCGCCCACCACCAGGGTAATGGCGAAGCTCCAGGGCAACAGGCCGCCGATCGACTCCATGCCCAGTCGGGTAAAGCCGCTGGCCCAGCCCACCGGCACCGTCTGGTTGCCGC
>DJIP01000117.1:2699-27315 GCA_002433675.1 Halomonas halophila | reverse complement strand
AAGTCCCTGGGCAACTTCTTCACCATTCGCGAGGTGCTGGAGCACCACGATCCAGAGGTGGTCCGGTATCTGCTGGTGGCAAGCCACTATCGCAGCGCCATCAACTACGCCCCGGAGGCGCTTGGCGAGGCACGCAAGTCGCTGGAGCGTTTCTATACCGCGCTTGATGGCGTCGAGCTGCCGGCAGAAATCGAAGTAGGGCCGGGCGACTACGCCGCCCGCTTCAGCGCCGCCATGGACGATGATTTCAACACGCCGGAGGCCCTGTCGGTGCTGTTCGAGCTGGTGCGCGAGCTCAATCGTGCGCGCAAGGAAGGCACCGATGATGTTCCTGCCCTGGCGCTCGAACTCAAGCGTCTGGGCGGTATCCTGGGGCTGTTGACCCAGGAACCGGCTGCCTTCCTCAAAGGGGGGTCTTTAGCGCTGTCCGAAGACGAGATCAACGCGCGCATCGCAGCGCGGGCGGAGGCCAAGAAGGCCAGGCAGTTCGCCGAGGCGGACCGCATCCGCGACGAGCTCGCCGCCCTGGGGATCGTGCTCAAGGACTCCCGTGAAGGCACCTCCTGGGTGGTCGACAAGGGCTGAACTCAGCCCCCTGCCGTCAGTCGCCTGTGCACCGTGCGAGGCGGCAGGGGGACCTGTCGAGGCCAGTCGTCGCCGACCACGAAGATGCGCCGTCCGCATGCCGCGGGCGGCGCATTTTTCGTGTCTGAAGTGCTGGGCTCCTCGGCATCTCGGCCAAGCACCAGCGAGGCGTCCAGCGGCGGGTCCAGGGCCTCTCGCTCGAAGCGCAGCGGATCCTCGGTCAGCATCACCTGAACCGGCGTGGCGTAGGTGGCAAAGTGAGCGGCCAGCGCCCGTGTCAGGTCGTTGCGGCTACTCCAGTGTCGCGGTTGTGGCGGAGCGAGCCAATGAGGTTTCGCCAGGCAGGTACCGAAGCGCATGGTCTCGAGGTGCCGGCACAGGGCCGACCAGTCGCGCCAATGGCACCAGAGCCCCTGTAGCGCCGAGTCGGGCACGCCGCGGGGAAGCGTCATGGGACAGTGCCAGGGTTGAAACAGCACCCCCGGCATCGCCAGGCGGGCCTCGATGTCGTATTGCAGTGAGTTCAGGGGGGCTGCTGCAGGTGTGTCGGCGGGGCTGTCTTCCAGGCGCAGGCGCAACAGCTCTCGGGCGTGCTGGCTCTGCAGCAGGGGCAATTGGTGATGCAGCAGATGGCTGACCTTCAGCGCCAGGCTGTCCAGACCGCCGGGCCCTATCCAGCGACAGGTGTCATCGGGGTCGCCCGGACCGCTGGGGAGGCCGAGAAAGAACTTGATCGCCACTTCTAGGTGCTGGAGGTGTCCGTCTGCGTGGTGGTAGAGCAGGTCCAGTTCGCCAAGGGTCCGCTTTTCTTCTCGAATAGGCACATTGTGAGCCAGCAACTGGGTAGCCGGTGCCGTAGAGAGCAAAAATTGCCAAAGAAACTCGTGATATTGTCCAAGCCGAGTGGTGGCGGTGCGTCCGACCATCGCCTCCAGTGCGCTCGGGTCGGCGTCGACGGCCGCCAGGTAGGCGTGTCGTCGCTGCGGCTCGCCCAGCCCGAGCTGGGTCAGGCTCGGACGCCCGGGCCAGTCGGTGTCGATCAGGTCGGGAGCCGTCATCAGCCATGCCAGATCACGCACCATGGGATGGTTCGGTACTGCTCCGAGCTGGACGGCGGTGGTTGCGCCTTGGCATGAGGTCATGATGGACTCACGTTGGTGAAACGTTCAGCAGGCTTGGCCTTGCCTCCTTATACTCAGCATACACACACAAGGAATTGGGTGAGATAAATGAAACGTCCCCTGGTGTTAGCCGTGATGGTCGCCTCTGCCCTGGCGGGGCAGGTTCAAGCACAGGACCCGCTGGTGGTGTCCTCCAAGATCGATACCGAGGGCTCCGTGCTGGGTCAGATGATCCTGCAGCGCCTTGAAGCGGCGGGGCTCGAGGTCGAGGATCGACTTCAGCTTGGTGGCACCAGCATCGTGCGTGAGGCCTTGATCAACGGCGAGATCGATATCTATCCGGAATACACCGGCAATGGTGCCTTCTTCCACGACATGACCGACAGCCCGGTGTGGCATGACGCGGACAAGGCCTATGAAACGGTGAAGAGCAAGGACGCCGAGCAGGGACTGGTTTGGCTCGAGCCGGCCTCGGCCAACAATACCTACGCCATCAGCGTGCGCGGAGACGTCGCCCGTGACAACGGGCTCGAGACCCTCGAGGACATGGCCGCCTTCATCAACCAGGGGGGCGAATACAAGCTCGCGGCCAGTACCGATTTTGTCGAGTCCGCTTTCGCCTTGCCGGCGTTCGAGGAGGCCTACGGCTTTTCTCTGGAGGATGACGACCTGCTGGTACTCTCCGGTGGCAATACCGCCGCGACCATGCGAGCCGCGGCCCAGCAGACCAGCGGCGTGAACTCCGCCATGACCTATGGCACCGATGGTGGCCTGCAGGCACTGGACCTCACCGTGATGACCGACACCAAGGGTGTCCAGCCGGTCTATCAGCCGGCACCGGTGGTGCGCAAGGAGGTGCTCGAGGCTCACCCCGAGATCGAAGAGGCACTGGCGCCGGTGTTCCAGTCGCTGGACCTGGAAACCCTGCAGCGTCTCAACGGTGACGTGGCGGTGAACGGTCTGGACCCGGCGAAGGTGGCCGCCGACTACCTGTCGACCCTCGAGGACTGAGCCATCGGTCTCCTGAGTGCAGTGAACGGTGAGCGCGGTAACACGGTATTGCTGACCCTGATGCTGGTGGGGCTCGGCGCCTGGTGGGCGCTGCCTGTGGTCAGCGTCGCACCCAATCGTATCGTGCCCGGCGAGGCTCGCTACGCCTGGGAGGTGGCGGGGCCCGCCATGGCGCTGTTGGCCAGCCTGCCCATGGGCCTTGCAGCGCTGTCCGCGCGCAGCGCCGACCCCGGCTGGCGCTCGCTTGGCCTGGTACTGCTGGCACTGGCGGGCCTGCCGTTGTGGCTGGGGTTGTCGGAGCACCAGTTGGTGGATCCCGAGCTGCCCCAGGCGCGGCTCGGCATCGGTTCAGGCATCTGGTGTGCGTTGTTCGTATTGATGCTGGCGCTGCTGGACCTGCGGACTCGACAGCGACTGTCGACCGGGGTGTCCTGGCTCTTGATGCTGACGCCGCTGGCGCTGCTCGCCGTTTGCCTGCCATTGGGACTGGAGCGTCTGGCGTTGTGGCAGGAGTATCAGGGCCGTGCCGATGACTTCTGGCTGGCCATCGGCGAACACCTGTTGCTGGTCAGTACCACCGTCGGCGTCAGTCTGGTCCTCGGGGCCGGCATCGCGCTGCTGATGCGGCGCTACCCTGGGGTTCAGCGGGGCGCCTTCGCTGTGCTCAATTTCCTGCAGACGATCCCTAGCCTGGCCTTGTTCGGCTTGTTGCTCGGCCCGCTGGCCTGGCTCGCCAATCGTTACCCCTGGCTCGATTCGCTGGGCATCAGCGGTATCGGCTGGGCGCCGGCGCTGTTGGCGCTGGTGGCCTACAGTCTGCTGCCGATGGTCAGAAACACCTTTGTCGCGCTGGAGGGCGTTTCCCCCGGCGTGATCGAGGCGGCGCGAGGCATGGGCATGAGTCGGTTGCAGATATTCTTTCAGGTGCGTCTGCCGCTGGCGGTACCGGTACTGCTGGAAGGGGTGCGTATCACCACGGTGCAGGCCATCGGCCTGACCGCAGTGGCGGCCCTGATCGGCGCCGGAGGACTGGGGCGTTTCATCTTTCAAGGGTTGGGTCAGGCCGCCATGGATCTGGTGCTGCTGGGGGCCTTGCCTATTCTGGTGATGGCAATATTCGCCGATGCGGTACTCGGCAACCTGTCGAGGCGACTGGGGAGAGGAGAGGCCGCATGATCGAATTGATTAATATCAGCAAGCGCTTCGGGTCGACCACTGCGGTGGACAGCATTTCGCTGAAGGTCGAGAGCGGGGAATTCTGCTGCCTGGTGGGTACCTCCGGCTGCGGCAAGTCCACCACTCTAAGGATGATCAACCGGCTGATCGAACACAGCGATGGCGAGATCCATATCGACCAGCAGCCCATTCGCAGCTTCAAGGAAGAGGCCCTGAGGCGTCGGATCGGCTATGCCATCCAGAGCACCGGTCTGTTTCCCCACTGGACCGTGGCGCGCAATATCGGCTTGGTGCCTCGACTGCTCAAGTGGCCAAAGTCCAAGGTAGATGCCCGGGTCGAGGAGTTGATGACCTTGCTGGGTCTGTCGATGGACGAGTTCGCCGGCAAGTACCCCGACCAGTTGTCGGGGGGGCAGGCACAGCGGGTCGGTGTCGCCCGCGCCCTGGCTGCGGACCCGGATATTCTGTTGATGGACGAGCCGTTCGGTGCCCTGGACCCGATCACCCGCGAGAGCCTGCAACTGGAGTTGCGCGATCTTCAGGCGCGGCTGGGCAAGACCATCGTGTTCGTGACCCATGACATGGATGAGGCCCTGGCCCTGGCAGACCGGCTGGTGGTGATGCACGAAGGACGGATCATGCAGCAGGGACATCCGTTGAGCGTGCTGCGCGAACCCGCCAACGATTTCGTCGCCTCGTTGCTGGGCGGTGAGGATCGCGGCCTCAAGGAGGCAGCGCTGCTACCGGTCAGCGAGCGCATGATGCCCCTGGGTACCGGTGGCGTGGCGCGCGAGCGGATCGACCAGGGCGCCTCGCTTAGAGAAGCGCTGTCGGTAATGCTGTGGCGCCGGGTCGAGCGTCTGGCGGTGGTCGATGACGATGATATTCCGATCGGTGAACTGAGTTTTCGTCGGCTGGTGGGAGCCAGGATCCATGACTGATCACTGGGCCGGACGCTGGCGGGTCCCCGTCATCTGGGGACTGTTGCTGCTGGCGGGTTGTCTGTTGATGGGGCAGCTGGAGGCGCTGTTTCGCTGGGTCGAGCCCGATAGCCGCGACGTGATCTTCTCGCGGGTGGACTTTCTGGTGTTGTTGGGGCGTCATCTGCTGGTGGTCAGCGTTGCCGCCGTGCTGGCCACCTTGATCGGGGTGGGCGGGGCCATTGCCGTCACCCGCCCGGGGGGACGCGACTTCCTGCCGTTGGTCGCCCAGGTGGCATCGCTGGGGCAGACGTTCCCTCCGGTGGCGGTGCTGGCACTGGCGGTGCCGGTACTGGGTTTCGGCACCCTGCCTATCGTGGTGGCGCTGCTGCTTTACGGACTGCTGCCCATCGTGCGCAACACACTCGCCGGCATCGAGGGTATCGACCCCTCCGTGCGCGAGGCGGCCCGTGGCATGGGCATGACCAGCGGCCAGATCCTGCGCCAGGTGGAGTTGCCGCTGGCGGCGCCGGTGATCCTGGCCGGTATCCGTACCTCGGTGACGATCAACATCGCCACCGCCGCCCTGGGCGCGACCGTAGGGTCGAGCAACCTGGGGGATCCCATCATCTCCGGCATCGTCAATGGCAACACCGCCTATATTGTTCAAGGGGCGGTGTTGATTGCATTGCTGGCGTTGACGGTGGACAGCGTGTTCGCGCGCCTGGCACCGGCTCGCCGGGCCTGATCTCGCCGACCGGGCCCGAACCCCAGGGCCTGGTACGCTTTTCCTTTCCTTCCTTTCCTGCCCTTCAAACGAAGGACATTTTCGACCAAAGTCGCGGCTAGGCAGTTGTCTCAGTTTACGTTAACGTCAAGTGGGTGCGTTGGTCCCGCCACGGGCAATCCCCTGGCAAGGGGCGGGAATAAAGACAACACTGCCCTCATAAGGGGCAAAGGAACAGCACGATGACGACGACCGCACAGACCCATCGGCCGGACTTCCTGTCCGGCGACGAATACAGCATTCCCACCTATGCGGTGCTATCCCAGGATGGCACCCTTCATGACGGTGCCGAAGGGCCGGATCTCGAGCGCGACAAGGCGCTGAGAATCTACCACGCCATGGTGGCGACCCGGGTGCTGGACGAGCGCATGATGGCGGCACAGCGTCAGGGACGCCTGAGCTTCTACATGCAGTGTACCGGCGAGGAAGCGGCGGTCATCGGCAGCGCCGCCGCCCTGGATGACGCCGACATGATCATGGCCCAGTACCGTGAGCAGGGCGCCTTGGCCTATCGCGGCTTCAGCTTCGACGAGTTCATGAACCAGTTGTTCGGCAATGAACTTGACTACGGCAAGGGCCGGCAGATGCCGATCCACTACGGGTCGCGCAAGCTGCACTACATGACCATTTCCTCACCGCTGGCGACACAGATTCCCCAGGCCACCGGCTATGCCTATGGCCAGAAGCTGGCCGGCGAAGGCCTCTGCACCATCGTCTACTTTGGCGAGGGCGCGGCCTCCGAGGGCGACTTCCATGCGGCGCTCAACATGGCGGCGGTGCACGAGGCGCCGGTGATCTTCTTCTGTCGCAACAATGGCTACGCCATTTCCACGCCGTCGGTGGAGCAGTTCGCTGCAGATGGCGTGGCGCCCAGGGCGCTGGGATATCGCATGCACGTGATCCGCGTCGACGGCAACGACGTGCTGGCGGTCTATCGGGCCACTGAGAAGGCGCGGCGTCTGGCGGTGGAAGAGAACAAGCCCGTACTGATCGAGGCCATGACCTACCGTCTGGCGGCTCACAGCTCTTCCGATGACCCCTCGGGCTATCGTTCGCGCAAGGAAGAGGATGCCTGGCGGGCCAAGGACCCGATCCGTCGCATGCAGCTGTGGCTCGAGACCCACGGCTGGTGGAGTGAAGACGAGGAAAAGGCGCTACAGGATGAATTGCGTCGCGAAGTGCTGGAAACCATGAAACGTGCCGAGAAGCGCCCACCTCCGGCGATCGATACCATGGTCACCGACGTCTATGCCGACGTGACGCCTGCGCTGCAGCATCAGCTCGATGCCCTCAAACAGCATGTTCGGCGCTACCCGGAGGCCTATCCGCGCGGGGCCAGGTCGCTTGACCCGGCGTTAAGCCATGGCGATGCCGACCAGGGAGGGGACTGAGATGCCGACCATCAATATGCTGCAGGCCATCAACCAGGCGCTGGACATCGCCATGGCCGAAGACGACAAGGTGCTGTGCTTTGGTGAGGACGTGGGGGGCTTCGGTGGCGTCTTCCGCGCGACCAGCCACCTTCAGGAAAAGTACGGCAAGGCGCGCTGCTTCAACACGCCATTGGTGGAGCAGGGGATCATCGGCTTCGCCAATGGACTGGCGGCCCAGGGATCGGTGCCGGTAGCGGAGATCCAGTTCGCCGACTACATCTTTCCGGCCTTCGACCAGATCGTCAACGAGACCGCCAAGTTCCGCTACCGCTCCGGTGATCTGTTCAACGTCGGTGGACTGACCATCCGGGCGCCCTACGGCGGCGGTATTTCCGGTGGCCTCTATCACTCCCAGTCACCCGAGGCCTATTTCGCCCACACCCCGGGCCTCAAGATCGTGGTGCCGCGCAATCCCTACGAGGCCAAGGGGCTGTTGCTGGCCGCCATTCGTGACCCTGATCCGGTGCTGTTCTTCGAACCGAAGCGACTCTATCGCGCCTCCACCGGCGAGGTCCCGGAAGAGGATTACCAGCTACCCCTGGGAGAAGCGGAGGTAACCAAGGAAGGCGCCGATATCACGCTATTGGGTTGGGGCGCCCAGATGGAGGTGATCGATCGGGCGGTGGAGATGGCAGAAAAGGACGGTGTGTCCTGCGAAGTGATCGATCTGCGCAGCATCCTGCCATGGGACGAGGATACCGTCGCCGAGTCGGTACTGAAGACAGGTCGACTGGTCATCACCCATGAGGCGCCCCGCACGGGGGGCTTCGCCGGAGAGGTCGCCGCCGCCATCCAGGAGCGCTGCTTTCTTTACCTGGAGTCGCCGATCCAGCGGGTGACCGGCATCGATACCCCTTTTCCGCTGACGCTGGAGAAGGAGTATCTGCCCGACCATCTGAAGATCTACGAGGCCATCAAGACCTCACTCCACTACTGAGACGGCGCCGGGAGCCAAGACATGACAGAGTTCAAGCTGCCTGACATCGGCGAGGGCATCGTCGAGTGTGAGGTGATGGAATGGAAGATTGCCGAAGGTGACACCATCGCCGAAGACCAGCCTGTGGTCGAGGTGATGACGGACAAGGCGCTGGTGGAGATCACCGCCCCGGAGGCCGGTATCGTTACCAGGCTGCACGTGGCCAAGGGTGAGATGGCTCGGGTCCATGCGCCCTTATTTGCCTATCGTGGCGAGCATCAGGGTGGCGATGGTCAGGGCGGCGATGGTCAGGGCGGCGATGGTCAGGGCGGAGAGCCCCCGCGTGATGAGGGTCCGGCTGAAAGCGAAGGCAAGGCTCCGGCGCAAGCGCCGCCTGCCCAGAAGCCGCCATCGAGTTCCAGCGAAAAGGGTGGTGCGGGTCGACGGGTGGACTTTATTCTGCCCGATATCGGTGAGGGCATCGTCGAGTGCGAGATCGTCGAATGGCACGTGGCCCAGGGTGACGAGATCAGCGAAGACCAGCGACTGGTCGATGTCATGACCGACAAGGCCATGGTCGAGATCACTGCACCGGAGGACGGGATCGTTGCCGAGCTGTATGTGGCCAAGGGCGAAATGGCCAAGGTCCATGCGCCGCTGTTTGCCTACCAGGCTGCGGGTACTGTCGACCCTGGCGGGGTGACGCAGGAGCCGTCGGTCGAGAGGTCTGCACCTCGCAAGAGCGACCCTCCAGCGCCCAAGGCAGCGCCCGAGGGTGGCAAGGGGCCCTACGGGCGAATCCCGGCAAGCCCGGCGGTGCGTCGACTGATCAGGGAACACCAGCTTCGACTCGAGGACATTCCCGGCAGCGGTCGCCAGGGCCGAGTGTTGAAGGAAGACGTGTTGAGCTTTCTGGATGGCACGCAAGGCAGCGGTGACGCTTCCGCGGCCGATTCCGGGTCCGAGTCAGCAGGGGCGGGCTCTCTCGCCGGCACCGCTGGAGCAGGGCGTGACGAGGGTGAGGTGCGGGTGGAGCCGCTGCGCGGGGTCCGGGCGGCCATGGCGCGCCAGATGGTAGCGGCGGCCAGCAGCGTGCCGCACTTCCAGTACGGTGAAGAGATCGACGTTACCGATCTGCTGGCCTTGCGCGGTCGCCTCAAGCCCCAGGCTGAAGCCCGGGACGTCAAGCTCACCTTGATGCCGTTTTTCATCAAGGCGCTGGCGCTGGCCCTCGACCAATATCCCCTGGTCAATGCGCGTCTCAATGACGAGGCCACCGAAATCCACTATCCACCTCACTGCAACGTGGGCATGGCGGTGGACGGCAAGGCCGGACTGATGGTGCCCAATATCAAGGGCTGTGAGCGCCTCAGCCTGCTCGAGATCGCCGCCGAGGTACAGCGCCTGACCGAGGCTGCGCGCGAGGGGCGGGTGGCTGCCAGCGACCTCAAGGGAGGCACCATCAGTATCTCCAATATTGGTGCCCTCGGCGGGACCTACGCCGCCCCCATCATCAATATCCCCGAGTCGGCGATCGTGGCCATCGGCAAGACCCAATGGCTGCCCCGCTTCGATGAGGCAGGGCAGGTCGTACGTCGGGGCATCATGACGGTGACCTGGGCCGGAGATCATCGCCTGCTGGATGGTGGCACCATCGCGCGTTTCTGCAACGCCTGGAAAGGCTATCTCGAGGACCCTGAAAGCATGCTGCTTCACCTGTCCTGAACGCTTGCCACGGCGTGCGCCCGAGGCGCCGCCGTGGCATCGTGTATCGGTGGAGGAGACCGTCATGGCCCAGGCCCCGTTGCAGCAGTTCTACATCCCGGAAGATCAGTCGATCTATCTGCTCAGCCAGGACGACGCGCGCAAGCTCAAGGAGTGGGTCGCGCTGTGTCGTACCCAGCTCGAGCAGCTGGGGTATCGGCGGATCGAGCTGGTTGGCAAGGGCGCCTACGGTTTCGTGTTTGCCGGGGTCAGCCCCGACAATCGCCATCACGTCTTCAAGTTCAGCCGAGTCACGTTACCGCAGCACCTGCAGGATCGCCTCGAGGAAGAGGCCTTCATGCTCGAGCAGGTGGTGCATCCCCGAGTGCCGGCGCTGGTCGCCTATCAACGGGTGCGCCACCAGTCGATTCTGGTGATGGAGCGGGCTCCGGGGCTCAATCTGGAGGAGGTATCGCTGCGTCAGGGTCGGCTGTCACCGCGACTGGTGGTGCATATCGCCACCCAACTGGCCGACATCCTGCGTGAACTCCGGCGTGAAACCACGCCCGCCGGCGCCCCGAGAAAGCCCGTGGTCCATGGCGATATCAAACCGTCGAATCTGGTCTTTGACGCCCGCGATGAAACGGTAGCGCTGATCGACTGGGGGTCGTCGGTATTTGCACAGCTCGATGCACGGCTGCAGTTCGTCACCGCCAACGTGATGGAGCTGATGTCCGATAATCTGCAGCAGACTAATGCCAGGCTCGGTGATGTTTATTTTATCGGCGAGGACCAGCTTGGAGGGGCGCTGTCATCACCGCGCTTCGACGAGCAGGGCGTTGCCGGGACTCTCTATGCGCTGGCCTCGGCGCAGTCCTGCCGTTTTGGACATCGCGCCATTCCCGCCACCTCGCTGGGTCTGCCGATGGAGTTTGCCAGGACCCTGGACGGGATGCTCGATCCCGACCCCGAAGTGCGGTTAAAGGCCGGCGACCACTTCATTACAGAAATGCCGCGTCTGGGACGGTTGGTGATGCTCGATTTGCCACGGCCCCAGGAAGTGGCACAGGTGCCGGTGTGGAGCCGTGCGCTGAGTCGCGAGATCGATACCGTGGTGTACAGCTCGCGCAAGGCATTCCTGAGGGAAGAGGGAGTGGAGGAGACGCTCAACGACGTCAACGATGTCCAGCTGGATCGCTACTATCGCAACTTCATGCAGGGGATGGGGGAGACCGAAAAGGCCTTTCTGGCCGCGGTCAGCCGGCTCGGCAAGTATCCGGTGGTCGGGGGGCTGGCGGTGCGCTGGGAGGCCGACGGCGTCTATATCGACTCGTCATTGAATCTGCACGACGCAGGGCTCAAGCGAGCCTTCGTGGCGGCGGTCAACAACATGGTGACCCTGGCGCGGGCGATCCATCGGCAGGGCATCTTCAAGAGCTGCCTGTTCAATGCCCGCGATACCCTGCACCTGGAACGGACCAGTCCGGATCACCCCTTCGTGGTCGATCCGTCGCTGAAACTGTCCTATGAGGTCAGCGCGGTGCCGGAACTGGAGGATCGCTCCCGTCTGCACAGCTATTTCGAGGACGGTCCCGACCCGGAGGAGCTGCTGGTACTGCCGGAGGCGATCATCACCTCGTTGCAGGCGCTCAATGATATCCACCACACCGGCATGATCATCTTCGAGGTGCTGCCGTCACACCTCAAGATTCACCACCACTATCGGCTGCTCGATCCTTCAAGGGAGCAGGAGTTTCATGACTGCCTCGAGGACATTGTCGATGCGGTGAAACTGATCGAGGGGCTCGGTATCTCCGGCTTCATGAAGATGCCCTACAAGGACACGCGGTTCTTTCCCCACGTGGCGCGTCAGCCGGAACGCTACTATCCCAGGGACCCCAGAGCGGCGCTGGCAAGGGCGATGTCCGAGCAGTCTGCGGGGGAGCCAGAAGCGCTACGAGAAGGTTTGCACCAGGCGCAGCGCTAGCCAGACGCTCGACGCGTTGACCCTTCCAGCGTGCCGATGACCTTTCCGCTGATAGACGGCCGGGTGGTGAGCGTTCAGGCGCCGAGCCCGCTTTCGCGCAGCAGCTGATCGATGGAGCGCTCCGCACGCTGGCTGCCGGCGCCTTCGTGGGCCAGCTCGGCTTCGAGGACCTCGGCGCCTTCGCTGACCAGACGTTCGATCAGCGCCGCCTTGGACAGGCCGGTCTTTTCTGCCAGGAAATCCAGGCGTGCCTCCAGGTCCCGCGAGAATCTGAGTAGATGGGGCATGGTATTCCTCCGGTGGCGACGCGTACTGCTATCAAATTTGTGAAAAGTCTAGGTGCTGCGGGTGACAGTCCGGTGACAACCCCAGGCCCTGTCAGGACGGTGCTGGCGCTCTGCGAGGTGCAGGACCAGGCACGGTGCGCCTTTCAAGTGTGCCGCTGTCCGCCTGGCGCTGTCGCTCTCCCTTGGGGAGTAGCTCACTGCGCGCCGAGGCGGGAGTTTGGCCCCTGTTGAGCGCGGTAGCAAAGCCTTGTTCCAGCGCTTGCCCCGTCATGGTGACTCAATCGAGGCCGCACCGGGCCATCACCTCGGTGATGATCGGCACCGGTGTCATCAGATGGTCACGCATCATGCGCCGGGCCTTGCTGGCGTCCCGGCTCAATACCGCCTCGGTCAGGGCCGCATGTTCGTCACGCTTGACCGCCAGGGCCTCGCTGGAGAAGACCGTCTCGCGAAGCCACAGGTGGCGGTAGCGCTCGACCTGGTCGAACAGGGTGTCGCGCACCTGCATCAGGTGTGGCGAGTTGCAACCGGCCACGATGGCACTGTGGTAGGCCTTGTGGCGACTGTCCCAGATATCGAGCAGCTCCTCGGAGGAGCTGACGCTTTCGACCTTGGCCAGGGTATGCGCGGTGGCGATGATATTCGCTTCCCAGCGATCATCACCGCGCTGGATGGCCAGCTCCAGCATCAGCCCCTCGAGCTGGGCGCGGGCATCGTACAGATCCTCAAGTTCCGCCAGCGACATGGGGGCCACCCGATAACCGCGTTGACTGATGGCAACCACCAGACGGTCGGCGACCAACTGGGACAAGGCTTCGCGCAGCGGCCCCACGCCCAGGTCGTAGCGCTCTTTCAGCCTTGCCATCAACAGCTTTTCGCCCGGGGCGAAGACGCCACGGATGATGTCCCGCTTGAGCCAGCGGTAAGCGCTGATGGCGAGGTTCTGCTTGGGTGAGTCTTCCATCTCGTGGCCCGTCCATGTATCACCGGGCCATCTTACCGCAATGCCGACAATGTCGATATTCTCCTAAGGCATCGGTTGGCACCCGATTGTGTCGATGGCGTCAGGACTGACGTTCGTACCAGCTGCAACGATGACCCAGGCGCATCGTTCGAGCAGGGCCAATCGACACCGGTCCGATCTCGCCGGGACGTTGTCGGGCAGGTATCGGACATTTTCCGGTGAGGCGAGTCTGGTGAACCTCAATCCCGCGTGCGTCGCAGCTCCGTCCAGGCGGCGTAGGTACTGAGGAAGACGCGGCCGGTCAGTTCATCGAGAAAGTCGGAATGCTTCAGTCGGTCCATTACCGGCCCCTTGACCTCGGCCAGGTGAAGGGTGACGCGAGAGTCCTTCAGGCGGGCATTGATCGCGTCCAGGCTCTCCAGTGCCGAGGCGTCGATCAGATTCACCGCGGAGCAGATCAGGACCACGTCGCTCAGCTCGGGGCGCTGGGCCACCAGCGTATAGAGGGTGTCTTCCAGATAGCGGGCGTTGGCGAAATAGAGGCTCTCGTCGACCCGGAACAGGGCGAGATGGCTGACGGTCTCGACCTGATGCCGAGTGATCGAACGGAAGTGTTCACTGCCCGGGATGCGACCGACGATGGCGCTGTGGGGGCGACTGGTACGGTACAGGAAAAGTGCGATCGAGAGGGCTACCCCGGCGATGATGCCGGCTTCGACGCCCTCGACCAGGGTCAGCAGCATGGTCACCGCCAGGGCCGAGAAATCGCTGCGGGAGTAGCGCCAGGTCTGGCGGATTAGCGGGATATCCACCAGCGTCAGAATGGCCACGGTGATGGTGGCGGCGAGGGTGGCGATGGGAAGATGTTCCAGCAGGGGAGTGAGCGCCAGTGTCACCACACCGATACCGATGGCGGCAAACAGGCCGGCCATGGGGGTGCGTGCACCAGACTGCTGATTGATCACGGTGCGTGACAGTCCGCCGGTGACCGGCATGCCGGCGGTGACAGCAGCGGCCAGGTTGGCGCCGCCGAGACCGATCAGCTCCTGATTGGGAGAGACGCGCTCGCGGCGCTTCGCTGCCAGCATCTGGGCCATCGAGATGGACTCGACAAAGCCCACCACACTGATCAACAGCGCCGGCACAAGCAAGGCGTGCCATAGACCCAGCTCAAATGCCGGCAGACCAAAGCTCGGCAGGCCGGCGGGAATCTGCCCCACGGTCGCGACCCCTCGGGAGGCAAGATCCCACTGCCAACTGATCAGCGTGGTGATGACCACCGCCGCCACGGGGCCAGCGCGCACCAGCATGCTGGCGGGTCCCTTTGGCAGGCCCAGTGCGGTGAGTGCGTGTTGCCCATAGCGGCGGGTCGCCCACAGGAACAGCAGGGTCGAGGCGCCCATTGCCAGGGTTGTCAGGTTGGTCTGGTCGAGGTGGGAGAGCTGGCTGTAGATCAGTGCCAGGGCGGTATAGCCGCCGGCCTCGATGCCCAGCAGGTGTGACAGCTGACTGATGGCGATCAGCAGCCCTGAGGCCGAGAGGAAGCCCCCGATGACCGGGTGGCTGAGAAAGTTGGCGAAAAAGCCCAGGCGCAGGATGCCCATGGCGGTCAGCATCAATCCCGACAGCAGCGCCAGCACCAGGGCCGCCTCGAGGTACGCAGCGCTACCGGGGGTGGCCACCTTGGACAGGGCGGCCCCCGTCATCAGCGCGATGATCGCCACCGGTCCCACCGCCAGCGACCGACTGGTGCCCAGCATGGCGTAGACCACCGCCGGTAGCAGGCTGGCGTAGAGTCCTACCACGGCAGGCAGACCCGCCAGAATGGCGTAGGCCAGCGATTGGGGGATCACCATGACGGTAACGATGATGCCCGCCAGCAGATCGCCACCCAGCAGGCGAGGCGTATAGTGTGGCAACCAGGCGAGAATCGGGAGGTAACGCTTGATCATGGATATGCCGACGTCCGAGTCAGGGGGTTGGGGAGCCTGGCGCAGGCGCTTCCTGCGAAACCTCTAGCCTAGCCGAAAGCGGTGAGCGAGTAGAGCCTTGTCAGAGCAGGTTTCTGGTTCGCTGCATAAAGCTCAGGTCCAGATGATGTTTCAGGCGGCTGGCCAGGCGTCCGCCCCACCAGGCGTTGCCGTAGAGCGCCAGGGCCTCGCCGTGACCGAGATTGACGATCGACAAGGCTCGGGCAGGCGGGCGGTATGAGGTCAGGGGAGCCTTGGGGTCAAGCGATGCGATCAGGTTGTGGGCAAGCACGGGGCCCTGACGAACCCCGTGGACGCCCAGCCGTGGCAAGGGATGGTCTATCAGTGCAGCACAGTCTCCGCTGGCAAAGACGCCGTCGGTCCCCTGGACCTTAAGCGACGGGTCGATGGCGATGCCGCGACCATCGACCACCGGCAGGCCGAATCTCTCAAGTCCTCGAGGAGGACCCAGTCCAGTGGCGTCGACGATGTCGGATGCCGAACAATGCCGATCATGGCGGCTGTCGACGACGAGGATTCCGCGACGTTCAAGGGCCGCCAGCAGGTAACGTCGGGCTCGCGCGGGCGCTTCTGGCAAGGGGCCAGAGCCGCGATGTCGCAGGCAAATGGTCAGAGCACCAGCGGCGAGCTGGTGGCGGCGGCCGAGCGCTTCGATGGCGCAGGCGATCTCGACCCCGCTGGCGCCGGCACCGAGGATCTCGACACTCACCGACTGTCGACGACGAAATCGACGCTCGAGGCTGTGCCGCAGGCGCAGCAGATGGGGGATGGGCTTGATCTGCCAGTGTGTCTGCTTGTCGCCGCTGGCTTGATGATCGCTCGAACGCAATGCAGGAGCGGAGCCCAGATTCAGCCCCAATCGATCAAAGGACAGAGAGGCCCCATTGGACAGCAGCGCCTGGCGCGCCTCGGTGTTCAGCCCACAAAGACGCGCCCTGACCAGTGAAACCCCTTGCGCATGACAGATCGCCGCTGGATCGATCCTGTCGGTCGAAGGTGAATGGTCGCCGGCCAGCACGCCGCTGGCCAGACCCGAGTACCAGAAGGCGCCGGGGTCTACCAGGGTGATATCGAAGCGTGACAGCAAGGGGCGCTGGTGCAACAGATGTAAATGGGCGTGGCCTGCGCCGATCAGCAGCAGCCGTGGCTTGCGGCTGTTACTGGAGGGGCGGGATCGCGCGGTGGTCGAGGACATGGGCGGCCGTCATCCTGAAAGCGAGTAGCGATCATCCCGGCTGACGTGCGCCAGGTCAAAGTCGGTGCGCGCTGGACCTAACCCTATCTTCATTATATTGCTACCTCCAAAGGGGGCGCGAGGGGAGCATCGGCGACTTCTAGGCTTCATCTACGGGGCGAAAAACAGCGCTTGATCGAACGTCGCCAGCAGACGCTCCCGTGGGAGCCTTGTTCATGCACATCCTGCTCAGGCTGCGCCCTCTTCCGTGGTTGGGGTCGCTGTTTCCGGCGATACTCAGAAGACTTGTGGCGATCACCTTTGGCCTGGTGGCCATGGCCGCTTGTGCGGCGCTACCGGGTGATGAACTGGACGAGTCGCAGGGTGCTTCGCTGACACTATTGACCTCTTACCACCAGGGGTATCGGTGGAATGACGATGTCGTCAGCAGTGTCGAGGCGCGCTTTCGTCACGAAGCCAGCGCAGACCGTCAACTGTTGGTCGAGTATGTCGATGCGCTGCGCCTGGCTCGGCCGCTGGCCCATGAGGCCCTGTTCAAGCGGCTATCTGAAAGCACCTTGAATGACGGCGGCAGTCTGATCATTGCCGATGACCCCGCCATGGCCTTCTACCTGGAGTTTCGCGACGAGCTCCCCTGGCCGCGCAAGGTGGTGGCGCTGGGCCTCAATGATGACCGCTTCAGGGAGCAGGCCCAGGCGTTTGGAGTGAAACTGCTCAAGTCCTATCCGGTCATGGCCCAGTCGCTCAATATGCTGGTGGAAACCTTTGGCTCACCGGTGCCTTTGATGCTGCTGGCCGAAGACTCCGAACACGCCTTCAATGTCGTCGATGACATGGTGGAGGTGATCGGCAGTGTCGCCGATGTGACCCTGGTCGACGTGGTCACTGGCTGGACCCCGGAGGCGGTGATCGAGCGATTGTCGCGAAGTCCCCCGGGAACTCGACTCTACATGCAAGGGGGGCAGGACTCCGGTTGGTCCGAAGGGGCGGGAAGCACCGCTCATCGACTGGAAGCGCTAGCCGCCCAGGGCTATCCGGTGTTCTGTCATTTCGAATTCCAGATGGCGATAGGTTGTGCCGGCGGGGCGATTCTCGATGTCGACTTCCTTGCCCACGCCGCCGTGGAACTGGCGCTGACGCCAGCCTTTGACCTGGTACCGGCCAGTTCCTCGGTGATGGCCCAGCGTCACCTGATCGATGCCCGCTGGTACCGTCTGTTCGACGGCCATGACAACCTCCCGTTCCAGTGGATCGGCGTTCGCGGACGGCTGGAGCAGGTCGCGCGGGAGTATCGTCAGGCACTGTACGGGGTGTCGGTGGTGGCGGTAGGTTCGCTGCTGGGCGTGGGGGCCTTGTTGGTGGCGCGCAACAGGTCACGCCGTCTTCGTCGCAAGTTGATGGTTGATCAGCGTTTTGGTCTGCCTACGAGGCTGGCGCTGGAAAGCGACTATCGAGGCAGTCGATGCGAGGAGGTGGAGTGGCTGTTCGTGCTGGTGTCCCCCGAACTCAGGAGCTATCGCAGGCGCTTCGGCAGCGGCAGCCTGGAGGGTCTTCTGCGGATCAGTATCGATGTCTTCAAGGCGCATCTCCCCAAGGGCTGGCGGCTGTATCTGGGAGGCGAAGAGCAGCTGATCGGCATGGTCCCTGCCCAGGCCCACGGACCCGACGTGGAATCCCAGCTCGATAGCTACCTGGCCCTGGTGGGGCAGTTTCAGCAACGCGACAGCGCACGGGTCCTGCGCTGGCATGCCAGTGTGGTGGTGGTGCCCGGCCATTCCACCGACCTGAGCAACTGTCTGGCTTCGCTGGAAGAGGGAGTGCAGCGGCTGGAAAGCGAAGGTTGGGTACGTCCGGTGTTCAGGGTGACCGCGGCGGGTCCCTATCACGAGACTCAGCTGCGTTGGCTGTGTCGGCAGGTCAGTCTGCTGATCGAGAATCCCGGCAATCAATGGCGTCTGGTGGCCCAACCCAAGATGGCGCCCTCGAGCAGAACCCTGGTCGGGGCCGAGGTGTTGATCCGCTGGTGTCATCCCGACGCGGGCAATATTCCGCCACCGGAGTTTCTTCCGGTCATTCTGATGCTCGGCCTGGCGGAGCGTTTCGACCGTTGGGTGATCGGCCGCACCCTCGACTGGCTGATGGAACTGCGAGGCGCGGCCTGGCTCGGTACCGTCTCGGTCAATGTCCACCTGTCGACGCTTGTGGCCGATGACTTCCCCGATTTCATGGTGACTGAACTGGCGCGACGTCGGCTGCCTCCGCGCTGCCTGGCACTCGAACTGGTGGAGCACGAGCATGTCGATGACGTCGAGCGGGTTCAGCGACAGATGAGGCGGCTCCACGAACGCGGTATTGGCGTCGCACTGGACGACTTCGGTAGCGGCTACACCGCCTTCAACCTGCTTCAGCGCCTGCCCCTGGCGGCGATCAAGCTGGATTATTCATTACTCCACGCCGCGCGGCGTTTCGATCAGGCGCGTCAGGCTTATGCGGCGCTGGTGGGACTCTGCCATCGCATGGAACTGACGGTGGTGGCGGAAGGCGTCGAGACCGTCGAGGACGCGAGTTGGCTGATCACCCTGGGGGTCCAGGAAGGGCAGGGCTATTTCTTTGCGCCACCGATGGAGCTGGAGGATCTGGTCGCAGTCTATGGCGAGAAGCCAGCGGGCCCGATGCCGACGACGGTACTGCGTCAGGTGGGTACTCGGCGCTGCTGACGCAGGCTCGACCAGGAGTAGAGCGCCAGCGCGATCCAGATGAGAACGAAGGTGGTCAGTTGCTCGACCGCCAGGGGCTCGTTGAACACCCATAACGCAATCAGAAACTGCAGCGTCGGGTTGATGTACATCAGAAATCCCAGAGTGCCGAGCGTCAGCCGTCGCGCGGCGCCGGCAAAGGCCAGCAGCGGCAGCGCGGTCAGCACCCCGGAGGCCATCAGCAGCGCTGCGCTGTAGGGGGCGGTGAAGAATAGCGCTCCGTCGAAGTGGCTGACCGGCAGCTGTTGTATCAGCAGCAGCGCCAGGGGAAGCAGCAGCAGCGTTTCGATGAACAGGCCCGACAGCCCGTCCAGCGCAAGCTGCTTGCGCAGCAGTCCGTAAGTGCCGAAGGACACTGCCAGGCAGAGGCTCAGCCAGGGCAAGGTGCCCAGCTGCAACAGTTGCAGCGCGATGGCACCGAGGGCAAGGCCAATGGCCAGGCGCTGGGTCGGCGCGACGCGTTCCTTGAGCACCACCACGCCCAGCGCCACGTTGACCAGCGGTGTCATGAAATAGCCCAGGCTCGCCTGCAGCACCCGATGGGTCTCTACCGAGTAGATATAAAGGCCCCAGTTGGCGCCGATAAGTAGCGCGCAGGCGAGCGCCGGCAGCAGTTGTCGAGGTGCCTGGCGAATGTTGGCGATGACCGACCAGCGCTTGAGCAGACTTATCACCAGTGCCAGAAACAGGCACGACCAGATGACACGATGGGCGAGTATCTCGAGTGCACCTACGCCGTCGAACAATGCGAAAAAAAGGGGGAATCCACCCCAGGTGCCATAAGCCAGCAGCGCAAAGGCGACGCCCTGGGCCGAGGGTGTGGAGAGTCCTTTCATGCCGCAAATTCCCGTTCAGAGTTAGTGCCGATGTTGGTAGCGAAGGTTGGGCTGATCGTCGCGTCGCGTCAGGCCGGATGACGGTGAGATTTTCCGGGGCCTGGGGCATTCGACCGTTGCCACCTGCTGCGACAAGGCGCTGTGTCGTTTAGGCTAGGGGGACGACGTCAATTGATGAGACTACCATGACACAGCTGCGTACGACGCTTGTCCAGTGCAACCTTCACTGGGAAGATCCCGAATCCAACTGCCGGATGCTGGAGGACAGCCTGGCGGACCTGGGCGCCAAGGACACCGACCTGATCGTGCTGCCGGAAATGTTCGCCACCGGGTTTACCATGAACTCACGCGAGATGGCCCAGCCCATGGCGGACAGCAGCGTGGTGGCATGGCTAGTGGATCAGGCGCGCCAACGAGGCTGCGTGGTCACCGGCAGCGTAGCCATCGAAGAGCAGGGCGAGTACTTCAACCGCCTGGTCTGGGCGCGTCCGGACGGTAATATCAGCTGGTACGACAAGCGCCATCTGTTCCGTATGGCAGGCGAGCATGAACGTTACGACATGGGCCGTGAGCGCGTGATCGTCGAGCTCAATGGCTTCCGTATCCTGTTGAGCGTCTGCTACGACCTGCGCTTTCCGGTATGGCTGCGCCAACGCCAGCATGCACAGACCCACTTCGAATATGACGCCCTTCTGTGTGTTGCCAACTGGCCGGCGCCGAGGCGCCACCCCTGGCGCACGCTGCTGCAGGCGCGTGCCATCGAGAACCTGGCCCCGGTGATCGGTGTCAATCGCGTTGGTGAGGACGCCAAGGGCCTCGCCTACTCGGGTGACTCGATGTTGATCGATGCCAAGGGTGAGGCGCTGATCGACGAGCCACGCGATGAGCCCTTTATCAAGACCGGAGTGCTCGACCGCGACGAATTGGCGGCATTCCGGGAGAAGTTTCCGGCATGGCAAGATGCCGACGCCTTTCAACTCGCCGATGACGAGGTCAAGTGATGCGTCTGGACCGTTTTCTCAGCGAGACCACCGACCTGACGCGCAGCCTGGCCAAGCGAGCCTTGGTGCGCGGGGAGGTGACGGTCAATGGCGAGCTTGAAAAGAAGGCTGCGCGACATGTTGCGAGCGACGACGAGGTGCGCTGGGAAGGACGGCTTCTTGAGCTGGTGGGACTTCGCTACATCATGCTGCACAAGCCGGTCGGGGTGGAGTGCACGGCCAGGCGGGGACTCTACCCGCGAGCCGTGGACCTGATCGATCTGCCCAAGGCCGAGCGCCTGCAGCCGGTAGGGCGGCTGGACGTCGACACCACTGGCTTGCTGCTGTTGAGCGACGATGGCCAGTGGTCCCATCGCATCACCTCGCCCCGCCATCGCAGTGCCAAGATCTACCAGGCACGGCTGGCGCGGGACCTCGACGATCCTGACGAGGCCGTCGCCCGCTTTGCCGAGGGCATCATGCTCGAAGGCGAGGAAACCCCGACGCGTCCCGCCACACTGACCTGTCACGGACCGCGAGAGGTGGAACTTGCCATCGTCGAAGGGCGTTATCATCAGGTCCGTCGCATGTTCGCCGCCATCGGCAACCATGTCGAAACGCTGCATCGTCACACGGTCGGACCCTTGACACTGGACACGTCACTCGAACCCGGCCAATGGCGCGAACTGACAGCGCATGAACGGGACCTGTTCTAAGCGCGCGGGGGCGGGCGCTGGTGTAAGACCGCTCCAGCGCCCCTCCAGGGCCGCAGCCGGCTAGTCGTTCTCGTGCGGCGTGGCGAGTGCAATACGCGCCCGCCCTGCGTGCTTGGCCCGATACAGGGCGCTGTCTGCCAGTGTCAGCAGGCAGCTCGGGTCGTTGCTGGTGGCCGGGAAGCTGGCGATGCCGCAGGATACCGATACCGTGCCCAGGCTCTGGCCCTCGTGGCGGAAGCTCGCGCTGGCCAGGGCGTGGCACATGCGCTGCATGCGGTGGTGGGCGTCGTCGGCCTCGGCGCCGGGCAGCAGTACCACGAACTCCTCTCCGCCAAAGCGACAGACCACATCGATATCACGGAAGCTGTTGGCAAGCATTCTACCGACCCCTTCGAGCACCGTGTCGCCAGCGGCATGTCCATAGCGGTCGTTGAATTTCTTGAAGTGGTCGATGTCCAGAATCACCACCGCCAAGGGGCTTTTCTTGCGCAGCGAGATAGCCGTCTCATGGGCAAAGAGCTCGTCGAAGTAGCGACGATTGTGTAGCCCGGTCAGATCATCGCGATAGGATAGCGCCGACAGTTCCTCCTGCAGGGCAATACTCGACAGCACCAGGGCCAGGCGACTGACGCCGAGTTCGATGAAACTGCGGGTGCGATCCCAGTATTGAGGGCGCTTGACCAGTGCCCCGTCGGGCACCACGCAGATCACGCCCAGTCGACGGTGCTGGCGATCTGGACCGGTCAAGTCCAGCGGAAAGACCCAGTGAGGCAGGTTTTCGGCACGAGAAGGGGACGAAGCGTCTGAGAGAGGCCTCCTGGTGGAGATCGTGAGCAGGTCGTCCAGGGCGGGCAGGCTCTCTTCCGTGCGCGTTCGAAGCGGCGGAATCGCGGTGGTGTCCAGCCAAGCCGGCGGGCGATAGGTGGTGGGCCAGAACAGTTCCAGCGTCATGTTGTCCGGCTGATCTTGAGGGCGGTAGAAGGCACCCTGCATCGGTTCCAGTATCTCTGGCATGGCCCGCTGGGTCATGCACAGTGCTTCCTCGAGGCTGGTGCATGCCTGCAACGTGTCGATCAGGCTGGCCAGTCGCTGAGTCTTGTGGTGCTCGGTGGCCAGCACAAGGGCACGTTGCCGCTCCTGCTCTGCGAGGCTTTCCAGTTGTCGGGTACGCTCGGCCACCTCTTGCTCGAGGTGATCGTTGAGTCGCAGCAACTGGCGTTGTGAGCGAGCATAGTGGCGTGTCGAGATGACGATCATGGCGACGATGAAGGCCAGGGCACCAAGGTGCACCGGTACACTTATCCAGCCCACCAGACTATGGGCCACCAACATGTCGGTGATGGCGATGGCAGCAAAGATGGCGTAGCTCGCGACGATCAGCCGTTGGTCGCTGTCGAACTCTCGTCGATAGCGAAACAGCCAGCGTGCCATATAGGTCAGCGCCCCGAGCAGTATCAGGTCGAACAACGGAAAGGTCGGCGGAAGCGATATGATGTCCAGCATTGCCAGCACAGGGGCGCCGGTGGCGTAGGCCAGCAAGCCTAGCCACAGACGTCGCATTCCCCGACGAGGGATTTGCGGAAACCAGTGCTCGAGGATCAGCGCCATGGCCACCGGCAACGAAAAATAGGCAATGGCGGCCACATAGTCCCAGGCCAGCGGCGCGAACACGATCAATTGGCTGGCGTCGCTCTCGGCCAGCACCATCAAACCGACGGCCAGCGAGAAGAGCCCGAGGCTGCCCAGTCGCCAGCGTTCGGGCTGGGTCAGGATCAACACGAGCGCCAGGGCAGCGACGATCAGACACACAAGCGCTATCACCAGTTCGCCCTTGGTGGCCTCGAGGATCGAGGGCAGTATCCGTGACTGCTCCATGATCACGACCTTGCCCCATAGCCCGATGTCCTTGTAAGACGACTTCAGGCGCAGGTAAAGGGTCTTGCCCTGAGTGGGCGAGGGCAGTTCGATGGCGTGCCAGGTCCAGCCGGCGAAGGCCCCGGCGTCCGGACCTTCGAGCTGGCCGTGGCGATAGACGCGTTGTCCATCGACGTAGGCTTCGGCCACCAGATCAAGGCTTGAAATGAATAAGGCCGGCTGGAGCCAGTCACCGGCTGGCAGCTCCCGACGCAGCCAGAGGCTGTCGCGACCGTCACGCCCTGGCGGGTTAGCGATTCCATCGAGCTTGTGCCACGCCGCATCGCCGGTGACGAGCCATTCCAGCTCTCCGCCAGCGGTGCGGGGCGAGTCCCCCCAACGATACTCCCAGCCATCATTCAACGCGCGCTCGCCAGCCAGTACCTGACTGCCGGGCAGCCAGAGCAGGGCGAGTACAAGAAGCGTGATACAGCGAAACATGGCGAGACCTATGGACGGCAACTCGGCCAGTATAGAACGAGGTGGCGATAACAACATTCGACGGGATAGTCGAAACAGTAAACGTTTGGGGCCTGGACGGCCCTCGCCTCTGGATTGCCCCGCTATGCAGTGAGTCCGGCGTCCACCGCGTAAAGATGCTGAGCCATCTGCCGCCCTGGTGGTAGGGCGTGGGGCGGCGCTAGCGTCAGGACACCTCTTGTCAGCCCGGCGTCAAGTCAAGCCCCGCCGCCTTGACCAGAGCCCTGGTGTAGGGGTCGGCCGGCCGGGAAAGGACTTCCGTGCAGGGCCCCTGTTCGATCAGGCGGCCTTCTTTCAACACCATCACCCTGTGGGCCATTGCGCGCACCACTGCCAGGTCGTGGCTGATGAACAGATAGCTTAGTCCGCGCCGTGCCTGGAGGTCCCTGAGCAGGGCAATCAGTTGCTTCTGCACTGTCCTGTCCAGTGCCGATGTCGGCTCATCAAGCACGATCAGGCGCGGCTCGAGGATGATCGCTCGGGCTACCGCGATGCGTTGGCGCTGACCGCCGGAGAACTCGTGAGGATAGCGCTGGGCGACCTGCTCCGGGAGTTCCACCTCACGCAAGGTTGCACGGACCCGAGCGCTGACTTCCTGCTCGGAAAGCTCTGGCTGATGATAGCGCAGTCCCTCGCTGATGATATCCGCCACCGGCATTCTCGGGGAGAGAGAGCCGTAGGGATCCTGGAACACGATCTGCAGATCCCTGCGCTGCTGTCGCAGCGCCTTGCCCGATAGCTGATCCAGCCTGGCGCCTGCGAAGTCGATGGCGCCCTTGGCCTGGTTCAGGCGCAGCAGAGCGGAGGCCAGGGTGGTCTTGCCGGACCCCGACTCGCCGACCACGCCCAGGGTCTCG
>DJIP01000117.1:0-2403 GCA_002433675.1 Halomonas halophila | reverse complement strand
GCCGACCACGCCCAGGGTCTCGCCGGCGGCGATATGCAAGTCCAGTGGTGCCAGGGCCTCGAAGCCAGGTTGGGGACGTTGGAACAGGCGCCGGCGTCGTTCGAAGGTGACGCTTATCTGGCGGGCCTCGATCAGTGTCGGGGCATCGCTACAGGGGCTCGGGACACCTTCCGGCTCGGCGTCCAGCAGTTCCCGCGCGTGGGCGCTCTGGGGCGATTGGAAGACCCGCTCGACGGTCCCGGTTTCCTGGTGCTCGCCGTGGCGCATGACACAGACACGGTCGGCGTGTCGACGCACCAGATTCAGGTCGTGAGTGATGAACAGCATGCCCATGCCGTGCTGATCACGCAGCTCGGCCAGCAGGGCGAGTACCTCCTGCTGGACGGTTACATCCAGGGCGGTGGTGGGTTCGTCGGCCACCAGCAGCTCAGGCTGGTTGGCGATGGCCATGGCGATCATGACCCGCTGACGCTGTCCGCCGGACAGCTGGTGAGGCCAGGCATCCAGCAGTTCCTCGGCACGCGGCAGTTTTACCTGCTCCAGCAGTTCGCGGCAGCGATGGCGAGCCGTACGACCTCGCAGGCCCTGATGCAGGCGCAGGGTCTCCGCCAGCTGTCGTCCAATGGTGTGCAGCGGATTGAGCGAAGTCATCGGCTCTTGAAACACGAAACCGACGCGGTTACCGAGAAGCCCCTGCCATTTGCGCGGCGTGAGCCGCGACAGATCGGTGTCGCCGAGCCATCTACCGCCTGTGATCGTGGCGTTGGGCGGCAGCAGGTTGAGCGCGCCGAGCGCGGTGACCGACTTGCCCGACCCCGACTCGCCCACCAGCGCCAGGGTCTCGCCACGCCTGACGTCCAGCGACAGTTCGTTGACCACGGTGGTGTCATCGAAGCCGATCGAAAGCCGATCCAGCGACAGCAGGATGTCATTGTTCATGCGCGGGGCTTCCTTGCGGTGTCGTGTTACCACTGGCGCTTTGGACGTGGCGCGGATCGAAGGCGTCGCGGATCCCCTCGCCGATAAATACCAGCAGTGACAGCATGACCGCCAGGGTCATGAAGGCGGTGATGCCAAGCCAGGGTGCCTGGAGGTTGTTCTTGCCCTGGGCCACCAGTTCGCCCAGGGAGGGCGAACCCGGCGGCAGACCGAAACCGAGAAAATCCAGCGCCGTGAGGGTGGTGATGGCACCGGTGAAGAGGAAGGGCACGAAGGTCAGGGTCGCCACCATGGCGTTGGGCAGCACATGGCGCCACATGATCAGGTGCGATGGGAGCCCCATGGCCTTGGCCGCCCGCACATATTCCAGATTGCGCGCCCGCAGAAATTCGGCACGCACGATATCCACTAGCCCGAGCCAGGAAAACAGCAGCATGATCCCGAGCAGCCACCACAGGTTGGGTTCCACCAGACTGGCCAGGATGATCAGCAGGAACAGCACCGGCAAACCGGACCATATCTCGGTCAGGCGTTGGCCGATCAGGTCGACCTTGCCGCCGAAGTACCCCTGCACGCCACCGGCCAGCACCCCCAGCACCAGCGACCCGGCGGTCAGCACCAGGGCAAAGATCACCGACAGGCGAAAGCCGTAGATCACCCGGGCCAGCACGTCGCGGCCCTGATCATCGGTGCCTAGCCAGTGGCGGCCATCCGGTGGTGATGGCGCCGGGTGGTCGAGATACTCGTCCAGGGTGTCGTAGGAGAAGGGGATCGGCGCCCACAGCATCCAGCCGTCCGACTCGATGGCGTCTTGGGTGAAGTCATCGTGGTAGTCCGCGGCGGTCGGCAGGAAGCCATCGAAGACGGTATCCGGATAGTCGACCAGCATCGGGAAGTACCACTGCTGCTGATACTGCACCAGCAGCGGCTTGTCATTGGCGATGAGTTCGGCCCCCAGACTGAGCACGAACAGAAGGCCAAAGGCCCACAGTGACCACCAGGCACGGCGCTGGTGGCGAAAGACGGCGAGGCGACGGCGGGTGATGGGGGAAAGGCTAGGCACGATCAGGATTCCCGTGTCTCGAAGTCGATGCGCGGATCCACCCAGACGTACGTCAGGTCGGATACCAGTTTGAGTATCAGGCCGATCAGGGTGTAGAGGTAGAGGGTGCCGAAGATCACCGGATAGTCACGCTGCATGACCGCCTCGAAGCCGAGCAGGCCCAGCCCGTTGAGCGAGAAGATCACCTCGATCAAAAGCGAGCCGGTGAAGAATATCCCGATCAGCGCCGACGGCATCCCGGCAATGATGATCAGCATGGCGTTGCGGAAGACGTGGCCATACAGCACCCGCCTGTCGCTGGCTCCCTTGGCTCGGGCGGTCAGCACGTACTGGCGGTGGATCTCGTCGAGAAAGCTGTTCTTGGTCAGCATGGTCAGGGTGGCGAAGCTGCCGATGGCCGA
>DJIP01000127.1 GCA_002433675.1 Halomonas halophila | reverse complement strand
TACCGCAACAACCGCCTGCAGAAGTTCCGTGACGAACGGCGCCAGCGGCTGTTGGGTGATGATGAGGGTGACGAAGACGCGGGAGAAGGCGAGGGGCGCGGCTGACGCTGGTGGTAGGCACTCTCTATCAACCCGTCGTTACCGCAACAACCGCCTGCAGAAGTTCCGTGACGAACGGCGCCAGCGGCTGTTGGGTGATGATGAGGGTGACGAAGACGCGGGAGAAGGCGAGGGACGCGACTGATCAACAGCGTCAGGCCCGGACCTGGCGGGTCGACAAGGCACACCGGGCCGGATCGATGGCGGTAAGCCTCAGCCAGTGCCCCTCCGGCATTCGGCACAGCACCACCCGAAAGGCGCACTGACGCGAGCTGCTGTTGTCTCCTTCCCAGCTCTGTACAAAGCCGCACTCGTGTCCGCAGTCTTCCAGGCGACGACGCAGCGTAGGAAAGCTGGCGGCGTCGACCTCGAGATTCAGTGTTCTCGGCGGCGTCGGAGTGTGGCTCGCCAGCAACATCAACACCTGGGTGTTCTCGCCGCCCCCCAGTTCCAGGGTTACCCCAGTGTCGCTGGCGACCAGCACCCGAAGGCCCAGTGCCGTCTCGAAGAACCGGCGCATTCCCGCCAGGTCGCTGACCTCCAGGGCGCCCGGCTCCAGACTGAGATGCTGCATGACCTGCCTCCATGGGACCATTTGTCGGATTCAGTCTGGCGCCGACGGCGTCGGTTTTCCCTTCAAGCCTGTTTATGGCCTTTATCGCCTGGCGCTATGGGCGTGGCGGCTGGCTGGCGTTTTCCTGCGACGCTTTTCAGGGCGTCTTGTCCATCGTCCTTTTCATGCAAGTGGGCGACGTCTTCGCCGACAGGTCGCGCTGTCTGAGTATGACGAATCGACGGCAGTGACGTGACCGCTGCATGACAGCCTTCCCCAACACCTTGTTTTTTCTACCTCCGGCGAGGTAAAGCCAGAGCGCTTGCGCCGCGTGCAGGGAAATTTGTCATCTGAATGACATTGTCTAGACAACTGGCCTTCATCTTGGATGTCCAGACTGACGCCATTCCTAGAGGAGAGGCGTCATGTCCATTCCCACCATCATCGTCGAGCAACTCAACAAGAACTTCGGCCATAGCCGAGTGCTCGAGGATGTCAGTTTCGAGATCACCCCGGGGGAGATCGTTGCGCTGATCGGCCCGTCGGGCTCCGGCAAGTCCACCCTGATGCGTCATCTGGTCGGACTGACCTGCTGCAACCGTGACCGCGGCGGCCGCGTCAGCCTGCTGGGTCGCGAGATCCAGGCCAGCGGTCGGCTGCGCCGGGCCAGCCGTGGCCAGCGCTGCCGGGTCGGCTACATCTTCCAGCAGTTCAATCTGGTCAACCGCCTCAGCGTGCTGACCAACGTGCTGATCGGCCAGCTCGGGCGCATGCCGCGAGCGCGGGCGCTGCTCGGTCGTTTCAGCGACGAGGAACGCCAGCGGGCCCTTCAGTGCCTGGCCCGGGTCGGCCTCGAGGGCATGGCCTACCAGCGTGCCAACACCCTTTCCGGCGGCCAGCAGCAGCGGGTGGCCATCGCCCGGGTGCTGATGCAGGACGCCGACGTCATCCTCGCCGACGAGCCTATCGCCTCGCTGGACCCACGCAGCGCCCGGGAGGTGATGGAGATTCTCGAGCGGATTCACGCCGAGGATGGCCGCACCGTAGTCATCACCCTGCACCAGGTCGATATCGCCCGGCGCTACTGCCATCGGGCCATCGCGCTCAAGGATGGGCGCCTGTACTTCGACGGCAAGACCTCCGAGCTGACCGACGCGCGCCTCAAGACCCTGTACGAGAACGCCGGCCTGGACGAGCTGCGCGCCGGCAGTCAACCCGACCTGCCTTCGCCGCTGCGTGAGCCGAGCTACACCCAGGCCCAGGCACCTGCGCCGGCGCAGGTTGCCCACACCTGAGTTGCGACACCTGTTCCCACAACGACCGATAACCATCAGGAGAATCCCATGTCTCTCGCATCCTTTCGTCGCCTGTCGCTGCCGCTGATCGCCGGTATCGGCCTTGCCGCCGGTGCTCAGCTGGCCGCCGCCGAGACCGAGACCCTCAAGTTCGGCATCATCTCCACCGAGGCCAGCCAGAATCTGGCGCCGCTGTGGGACCCGTTCCTGGCCGACATGTCCGAGCAGATCGGCATGGAGGTCGAGCCCTTCTTCGCCACCGACTACGCCGCGGTGATCCAGGCCATGCGCTTTGATCAGATCGACCTGGCCTGGTACGGCAACAAGTCGGCCATGGAAGCCGTCGATCGTGCCGACGGCGAGATCTTCGCCCAGACCGTGGCCGCCAACGGTGCTCCGGGCTACTGGAGTCTGATGATCACCCACAAGGACAGCGACATCGAAAGCGTCGATGACGTCCTGGCCAACGCCTCCGAGCTGGTGTTCGGCAACGGTGATCCCAACTCCACCTCCGGCTACCTGGTGCCGGGCTACTACGTCTTCGCCAAGAACGGTGTCGACGCCTCGTCAGCCTTCAAGCGCACCCTGAATTCGAGCCACGAGACCAACGCCCTGGCGGTGGCCAATCAGCAGGTCGACGTCGCCACCTTCAATACCGAAGGCATGGAGCGCCTGGAAGTGACGGCGCCGGACAAGGCCGAGCAGCTGCGGGTGATCTGGAAGTCGCCGCTGATCCCGTCCGACCCGCTGGTGTGGCGCGGTGATCTGGACGAGGCCACCAAGGAAAAGCTGCGTGAGTTCTTCCTGAACTACGGCGACGACGCCGAAGAGCAGCAGATCCTCGAGCCGCTGCAGTGGTCCGGTTTCGACGCCTCCGACAACGACCAGTTGCTGCCGATCCGTCAGCTGGCGCTGTTCAAGGAACGCTCCGAGGTGGCCAAGGACGAGAGTCTGAGCGAAGGCGATCGTGAGGAACGACTGGCCGAGATCGACAGCCAGCTCGACGATCTCGATGAGCGCATGAAGGAAGTGCAGGCCGCCGAGGCGATGCCCGAGGACGCTGCCGCCAACGCCGGCTGATGTGACGTCAGACCGCGCCGGGACGAAGACCCGGCGCGGTCTGGGCCGCTCACGCTGTCACCGCTTTCTCAAGTTCCCCAGGAAAACGCATGACCACCCAGACACAACTTTCCGGCATCAGCCTGCCGCCCAAGCGTAGCTGGACCACCCTGGCGCTGTGGGGCCTCGGCCTGGCGGTGTTGGCCTGGTCCTGGCAGGGCGTCGAGATGCGCCCAGGCCTGCTGGTGACCAACGCCGACAACATGGCGACTTTGGCCGGCGACTTCTTTCCCCCGGCTTTCGGCAACCTCGGCCACTACATCGAGCAGATGCTGGTGACCATCCAGATCGCCATCTGGGGCACCCTGCTGGCCATCCTGGTCGCCATTCCGGCGAGCCTTCTGTGCTCCGAGAACCTGGTGCCCTGGTGGGTCTACCAGCCGGTGCGCCGACTGATGGACGCCACCCGTGCCATCAACGAGCTGGTATTCGCCATGCTGTTTGTGGTGGCGGTGGGGCTTGGGCCCTTCGCCGGGACCCTGGCGCTGTTCATCCACACCACCGGGGTGCTGGCCAAGCTGTTTTCCGAAGCGGTGGAAGCCGCCGAGGCCGGTCCCATGGAAGGTATTCGAGTCACTGGAGCAGGGCGCATCGAGGAAATCGTGTTCGGTCTGATTCCCCAGGTGCTGCCGCTGTGGATCTCGGTGAGCCTGTATCGCTTCGAGTCCAATATTCGCTCGGCCACGGTGCTCGGCATGGTCGGTGGTGGCGGTATCGGAGTGGCACTGTGGGAGACCATGCGCGGATTCCAGTACGCCGAGACGGCCACCATCATGCTGGTGATCATCATCGCCGTGACGGCGCTGGATATGGCTTCGCAGTTCGTCCGCAAGCGCTTCATCTAGGCTGAGACAGCAGCGCCGAAGCCGCAGTCCTGACACAACAGAGCCGAGTAAGCAGACCAGAACGGCTGGTCTGCCGGTGGCTTCGGCCACCACCCGATACCTCTTTTTTTTGGAGCGAAGATGTCTAGACAAGTGACCGAAGCAGGCAGCACGCCGCGCTATCGCCAGTTGGCCGACGTCCTCTCGCGCGAAGTCCGGGCGCAGTACTCACCCGGTGACCTGCTGCCCAGCGAAGCGGCGCTGTCCAGGCGCTTCGGCGTCAACCGCCACACCGTGCGCCGGGCGCTGGACGAGCTGGTGGCCGCCGGCATGGTGACCCGTCATCAGGGCCGTGGCACCCAGGTGGTGGACCGCCGCCTGGACTATGCGGTCAACGCCGCCAGCAAGGTCACCCACAACCTGGCGGAACTGGGCCTTGCCACCGAGACCTGTTGCCTGACCCAGGGCCTGGCGGTACCGCCGGAGGCCATCGCCCAGCGCTTTGCGCGCGGGCCGGGCGAAAGCCTTCTGTGTGTCGATACCGTGCGCCACGTCGACCGGGCCCCGCTGTTGCGGCTGCGTCACTGGTTCGACCCCGAGCGGGTGCCGGGCTGGCTGGATCGCTACCGCGGTGGTTCGACCCGGGCGCTGCTGGATCAGCACTACGGGCTGCGCCTGAGGCGCTCTCGGGTGCGCCTGGAGGCGGTCCAGGCCGACGCCGACAACAGCCGCCTGCTGCAGTGCGCCCGCCTGGCACCGTTGGTGGTGCTGACCAGTGACAACGTCGACGCCGATGGTCGACTGGTGGAGATCTCCGTCAGTCGGGCCCGGGCCGATCGGCTGGCCTATCACTTCGACTTTCCCGCGGACGAGCGTCCGCAGTCCCACGACGACGAGGGCTTCTCATGACACCGACCATGACCCCGACGCAACGTCATCGCCTGCTCGCGTTGACTCCTTTCGACCGTCTTGCGCAAGGCTGGCAGTCCCTGGGCATCCAGGCGAGCCACCGCTGCGTGCGTGGCCCCGAGACCGGCATGGCGATGGTCCGTGGTCGCATGGGCGGCAGTGGATCGGCCTTCAACCTGGGCGAGA
Source organism: Halomonas halophila (assembly GCA_002433675.1). GTDB lineage: Bacteria > Pseudomonadota > Gammaproteobacteria > Pseudomonadales > Halomonadaceae > Halomonas > Halomonas salina_B. Next base: position 6,280 of record DJIP01000127.1, on the reverse strand, counting down.
TGACCCTGACCCGGGCCAGCGTCGCCCTCGATGACGGCACCCTTGGCCACGGCTGGGTGCGCGGTCGCGACAAGGCCCACGCCGAGCTGATCGCTGTAGTCGACGCCTGTGCCCACCACGACCACTGGGCCAGGCGCATCGACAGCGAACTGATGGCGCCGCTCGAGCAGGAGCTCGATGTGCAGCGCCAGCAGGCCTCGCACACCGCCGCCGCCACCCGCGTCGACTTCTTCACCATGGTAAGGGGCGAATGAACATGACTCAGCAGATCTCCGAGGCCGTCCGGCCCCACGACTGGCCGGGACTTGCCGATCCCGTTCACGACAGTCAGCGGCTGTTTCGTCAGCTGCTCGGGGCCATGTCGGAGCCCGGCACCCTGACAGAGCTTGCCTTGCCTGCGCTGCCAGCCGGCGCGGCGATCTCGCCCGCCGCCTGGGGCGCGCTGCTGGCACTGTGCGACCTCGATACCCGGGTATGGGTCGACCAGGGGCTTGCGCGCGCCAACCTCGCCGCCGCCCTGGCCTTCCACACCGGAGCGCGGCTGACCGACGACCCGGCCCTGGCCGACTTTGCCCTGGTGACCCCTGACACCCTGTCCCGGGAGGACGGCTTCGCGCTGGGCTCTGACGCCTGGCCCGATCGCAGCACCACCCTGATCGTGATGGTCGAGGCGCTTGCGCAGGGCGAGGACTGGTGGCTGTCCGGCCCCGGCGTCCCCGGTCGGCGAGGCCTTGCCTTGGGTAGCGCCGAGCGTGCGTTGCCGTTGATGCGTGTGCTGGCTGCCAATCGTGGCCGCTTCCCCCGGGGCCTTGACGCCTTTATCAGCAGCGGTATGCGACTCACTGCCATCGCCCGCAGCACCCGCCTGGCCGGACCTGGATTGGCCGCCACCGATGACGCCGAACGCCAAGAGGAGAGCGCCTGATGTATGTCGCCGTGAAAGGAGGCGAGAAGGCCATCGCCAATGCCCATCGCTGGATGGCCGATCGTCGTCGTGGAGAGCGCGACCAGCGCGAACTCGAGGTGTCCCAGATCCAGCAACAGCTGGGGCTGGCGGTGGACCGGGTGATGGCCGAGGCCTCGCTGTACGATCCCGAGCTCGCCGCCCTGGCGCTCAAGCAGGCCAGCGGCGATACCGTCGAGGCGGTGTTTCTGCTGCGCGCCTATCGCACGACCTTGCCGAGGCTGGCCGAGACGCTGCCGGTGGATACCGGCGCCATGCGCATAGAGCGTCGCATCAGCGCCACCTTCAAGGACGTGCCCGGCGGCCAGGTGCTGGGCCCGACCTACGACTACACCCACCGACTGCTCGACTTCATGCTGCTGGCCGGCGAGGAGGCCGAGACCACTACAGCGGCGCCGCAGGGTGCCGAGGAAGGTCTCGAGGCCTGCCCCCAGATCCTCGACTGTCTCAACCATGAAGGCCTGATCGAGCAAGAACAGGACGACGGCAGCGAGCCCTACGACATCACCCGCGATCCCCCCGACTTTCCGGTCGATCGCGCCACCCGGCTGCAGATGCTGGCGCGTGGCGACGAGGGCTACCTGCTGGCGCTGGGCTATTCGACCCAACGGGGCTACGGGCGCAACCATCCCTTCGCCGGCGAGATCCGCCAGGGTGCGGTGGAGGTCGAGATAGAGGTCGAGGGCTTCGACGAGCCGGTGTGCGTCGGCGAGATCGCCATGAGCGAGTGCCAGATGATCAACCAGTTCGCCGGCAGTGGCGACACCGCCCCCCAGTTCACCCGGGGCTACGGCCTGGCCTTCGGCCGCAACGAGCGCAAGACCATGGCCATGGCGCTGGTCGACCGCGCCCTGCGTGCCGAGGAGCTTGGCGAGCCGATCCAGAGCCCGGCCCAGCAGGCCGAGTTCGTGCTGGCCCACGCCGACAGCGTCGAGGCCTCCGGTTTCGTCTCGCACCTGAAACTGCCGCACTACGTCGACTTTCAGTCGGAGCTTGAACTGATTCGCCGCCTGCGTCGTGAGCACGCCGAGCGTACCGCCGCCACGGCCGAGGCCGTGTCCGACACTCAAGGTGCCGGCACCCGTCCTGCACCAGGCGAGGGCGACAGCACCCGTTCTGAAAAAGCCCAGACCGCAAACGCCCAGGCCAAGAATGTCCAGGAGAACGTCCGATGAACACCGCCAGCAACGCCCAGGGTGTCGGTGCCGGTGCCCCCACCAATGCCATCGATAGCGGCTACAACTTCGCCTACCTGGACGAGCAGACCAAGCGCATGATCCGCCGCGCCCTGCTCAAGGCAGTGGCGATCCCCGGCTACCAGGTGCCCTTCGGCGGGCGCGAGATGCCGATGCCCTACGGCTGGGGCACCGGCGGCATGCAGCTGACCGCCAGCGTGCTGGGCGCCGATGACACCCTCAAGGTGATCGACCAGGGCGCCGATGACACCACCAACGCGGTCAGCATCCGCGCCTTCTTCGAGCGCGTTGCCGGGGTCGAGACCACCACCGCCACGGCTCAGGCCAGCGTGATCCAGACCCGTCACCGGATTCCCGAGAAGACCCTGCGCGCCGACCAGATCCTGATCTTCCAGGTGCCGATCCCCGAGCCGCTGCGCTTTATCGAGCCCAGCGAAGAGGAGACCCGGGTCATGCACGCCCTCGAGGAGTACGGGGTGATGCACGTCAAGCTCTACGAGGACATCGCCCACCACGGCCATATCGCCACCACCTACGCCTACCCGGTGAAGGTCGACGGGCGCTACGTGATGGACCCCTCGCCGATTCCCAAGTTCGACAACCCCAAGCTGCACATGAGCGAGGCGCTGATGCTGTTCGGCGCCGGCCGCGAGAAGCGCCTCTACGCGATTCCGCCACACACCCGGGTGGAGAGCCTCGACTTCGAGGATCACCCCTTCGAGATCCAGGCCTGGGACGAGCCCTGCGCCATCTGCGGGGCCACCGACAGCTACCTGGACGAGGTCATCATCGATGATCAGGGCGCACGCATGTTCGTGTGCTCGGACACCGACTACTGCAACTCCCGCAGCGAGGAGAAGGCATGAAGCGCCCACAGCTTGAACGTCCCGCCCTGCTCGAGGCCCGCGCCATCCAGCGCCTTTACGGCCCCGGCAAGGGCTGCGAGGAGATCGACTTCACCCTGCACCAGGGCGAGGTGCTGGGCATCGTCGGCGAGTCCGGCTCGGGCAAGTCGACCCTGTTGCGGGTGCTCTCCGGGCTCGAGGCGCCGGATCGCGGTCAGGTGGTCTACCACGCCGGTGAAGCCGGCTCGGTCGGCGGCAGCCCCGGCAAGGACGAAGCGCTTGATCTCTACGCCATCAGCGAGGCCCGCCGCCGTGCCCTGCTGCGCATGGAGTGGGGGCTGGTCCATCAGAACCCCCGGGACGGCCTGCGCCTGGGCGTCTCCGCCGGGGCCAACGTCGGCGAGCGGCTGATGGCGCTGGGCCAGCGTCACTATGGCGAGCTGCGCGCCGCCGGCCAGGACTGGATGGGCCGGGTGGAGCTCGACCCGGCGCGTATCGACGACGCCCCCCAGACCTTTTCCGGCGGCATGCAGCAGCGTCTGCAGATCGCCCGCACCCTGGTGACCCAGCCGAGGCTAGTGTTCATGGACGAGCCCACCGGCGGCCTCGATGTCTCGGTCCAGGCGCGTCTTCTGGACATGCTGCGCACTCTGACCCGGGAGCTCGGCCTGTCGGTGATCCTGGTCACCCACGACCTGGCGGTGGCCAGGCTGCTGGCCCACCGCCTGATGGTGATGCGCCGGGGCAGGGTGGTGGAGGCCGGGCTGACCGATCAGATCCTCGACGATCCGCAGCATCCCTACACCCAGCTGCTGGTGTCTTCGGTGCTGACGCCATGAATTCGCTTTCTCAGGAGTCCAAGATGACGTCCCCCTTTCTTACCGCCCGGCGGCTCGACAAGACCTTCATGCTGCACGCCCAGGGCGGCCAGGCGCTGCCGGTGATGCGCGGTCTCGAACTGTCCCTGTCGCCGGGCGAGTGCCTGGTGCTGGCCGGGCGCAGCGGCATCGGCAAGAGCACCCTGTTGAAGATGGTCAACGGCAACTACCGGGTCAGCGGCGGGCAGCTGACGCTGCACTTCGAGGACGGCGAGCTCGAGCTGTCGGCGCTGCCGGCCCACGCCTGGCACCTGCTGCGGCGCGACGTGATCGGTTACGTCAGCCAGTTCCTGCGGGTGGTGCCCCGGGTCTCGGCCCGGGAGGTGGTGATGGAGCCGCTGCTGGCCCGGGGCTGTGACGTGTCCGAGGCCCGCACCCGTGCCGAGGCCCTGCTGGCGCGGCTCAACCTGCCCGAGCGGCTGTGGGAGCTGGCGCCGGGCACCTTCTCCGGCGGTGAGCAGCAGCGGGTCAATATCGCCCGTGGCTTTATCGCCGAGCACCCGCTGTTGCTGCTCGACGAGCCCACGGCGTCGCTGGACGCCGCCAACCGCGAGGTGGTGGTGCAGTTGATCGAGGAGGCCAAGGCCCGTGGCACCGCCATGCTCGGCATCTTCCACGACGAGGAGGTGCGCGAGCGGGTCGCCGATCGCCTGCTGGAGCTGGAAGGGCATATGCTGCTTGGTGGCACCGACGCTGACCGCACCGCCTCAGACCAGACCTCATTTCGTCAGACCGACTCCGGGGAGTCCCTTTCATGAACCAGGATCAGATTCTGACCAACGCCAGGCTGGTGCTCGACGACGAGGTGGTGCACGGCAGCCTGGTGATCAAGGACGGCGTGATCAAGGCGCTGGAACGTGGCCCGGTGTCGCTGCCGGGGGTGATCGACTGTGAGGGCGATATCCTGATGCCCGGCATGATCGAGCTGCACACCGACAATATGGAAAAGTACTTCCAGCCAAGGCCCAAGGTGTCCTGGCCGGGCCGCCAGGCGGCGCTGGCCCACGACGCCCAGATGGCCGCCAGCGGCATCACCACGGTGTTCGACGCGGTGTCGATCGGCGACGTCGACGAGCAGAGCATGCGCCACGGCGCCCTCGACGAGATGGTCTCCTCGCTGGCTGAGATCAACGACAACGGCATGGCCCGGGTCGACCACCGTCTGCACCTGCGCTGCGAGGTGTGCCACCCGGATACCCTGGCGCGTTTCAAGAGCTTCATGGACTCGCCGTTGCTGGGGCTGGTGTCGCTGATGGATCACTCGCCGGGCCAGCGCCAGTTCGCCAGCCTCGACGCCTACCGCGTCTACTACCAGGGCAAGTACGGCCTCGACGATGCCAGCCTCGAGGCCTTTATCGAAAAGCAGCTGGCCAACAGCGCCGCCTATTCCAGTACCCACCGTCGCGCCATCGCCGAGCTGTGCAGCGAGCGCGGCCTGGCCCTGGCCAGCCACGACGACGCCACCGTCGCCCACGTGGCGGAAAGCCTCGAGTACGGCACCCGGGTGGCGGAGTTTCCTACCACCCGGGAGGCCGCCGAGGCCTCCCACCGCCACGGCATGGCGGTGATGATGGGCGCCCCCAATGTGGTTCGCGGCGGCTCCCACTCCGGCAATATCGCCGCGGCCGAGCTGGTGCGCCTGGGGGTGCTCGACATCCTGTCCTCCGACTACTACCCGGCGGCGCTGCTCGATGCGGTATTTCGTATCGCCGCCATGGAGGACGGCTACGACCTGCCCCGCGCGGTGGCCACGGCCTCGCGTCAGCCGGCCGAGGCCGTGGGCCTTGATGATCGCGGACGCATCGCTCAGGGGCTGCGCGCCGATCTGGTGCGGGTGCGCGAGGTCGATGGCCATCCGCTGGTCCAGCGCGTGTGGTGCGCGGGCAGGCAGGTGCACTGATGCTGGTCTACCTGATCGGCGCCAGCGGCGTGGGCAAGGACAGCCTGCTCGACGCCGTGCGTCAGCGGCGCCCGGACCTGCTGGTGGCGCACCGCTACATCACCCGGCCAAGCGGTGTCGGCGAGGACTCGGTGGCGCTGTCGTCGGCCGAGTTCGAGGCCCGGCGCGCGCGCGGCCTGTTCTGCCTTGACTGGGTCGCCCACGGGCTTCACTACGGCGTCGGCATCGAGGTGGAGGCCTGGCTCGCGGCGGGGGCCACGGTGCTGCTCAACGGCAGTCGTCGTGAGCTCGCGGCCGCCCGTGCGCGCTTCGGCGAGCGCCTCACGCCGGTGGTGGTGACCGCCCCCCCCGAGGTGCTGCGTGAGCGGCTCGCCAGGCGCGGGCGCGAGAGCGACGATCAGATCGAAGCGCGCCTTGCGCGCCACGCCGAGGTGGAGGCCGAACTCGAGCGCTGCCATCCGGCGCTGGATCGCGTCGACAACGGTGGCAGCCTGGAC
>DJIP01000032.1 GCA_002433675.1 Halomonas halophila | reverse complement strand
CGCGACGTGACCCATGTCCACGTACGTGACCGGCGTATCGGCTTCGTGTTCCAGCACTACGCGCTGTTCCGCCATATGAGCGTGTTCGACAATGTCGCCTTCGGCCTGACTGTGCTTCCCCGCCGCGAGCGTCCCTCGAGCGGCGAGATCCGCTCCAGGGTCATGCAGCTGCTGGAGATGGTGCAGCTGTCTCACCTGGCCGAACGCTTCCCGGCACAGCTCTCCGGCGGACAGCAGCAACGTGTCTCGCTGGCGCGCGCTCTGGCACTCAAGCCCGAGGTGCTGCTGCTCGACGAGCCCTTCGGGGCGCTCGATGCCAAGGTCCGCCAGGAGCTGCGCCGCTGGCTCAGGCACCTGCACGACGAGCTGGGCTTCACCAGCGTGTTCGTGACCCATGACCAGGAGGAAGCACTGGAGCTGTCCGACCGTGTGGTGGTGATGAGCAACGGCCGTATCGAGCAGATCGACACCCCCGAGACGCTGTACCGTCAACCACGCAATCGCTTCGTGTTCGAGTTCCTCGGCGACGTCAATCATCTGGAAGGCGAGGTACGTGGTGGGGTGCTGACCTGCGGTGAGGCGCGCCTGACACTGGCCCTGGACGAGGGCCCCCAGGAGATCCTGCTGCGTCCCCACGAGGTACAGGTGGCCGCCGCCCCCAGCGCCGATGCCCACCTGCCCGCGGTGGTCACCGCGGTGGTCCCGGTCGGCGCCGAAGTGCGCATCGAGCTGAACGCCGACTGGATGGACGAGCCCTGGATGGCGACCCTGAGCCATGGCGACGCCGAACGCCTGGCACTGGGTCGTGGTTCCCGGGTCTACGCCCTGCCCCGCCGTTGGCACCACTATCCAGACAGTCGGCCCGATAGCCAGCCACCGGGCAGGCCTGGCGATCAATCCGCCAAGGATGGCGCCAAGCGTCGCGAGTCCGGCGCCACTGTCTAAGCGCCGCCAAGGGTGGCGCCGAGCGCCGCGAGTCCGGCGCCACTGTCCAAGCGCCGCCAAGGGTGGCGCCACTGTCCAAGCGCTGCGGGCACCTCTGAAGCGACTCAGAGCGTGCCCCAGGCCTTACTCGGTGGTATCGAGGATATCCACCACCAGCATGACTGCGGTCTCTTCGGTGTCGTTGCTGACCCAATGGTCGTCGCCGATCCCTGACTGGTAGACCACGCCCTCGCGCATCGGGTAGGACACCTGGCAGTTGGTCTCGAACACCGTGACGGTGCCGTGCTTCATCATCGCCGTCTCGGGACGATTGTCGTGGGAATGCAGCTGGACCACGGCCCCGGGGCCAAAGCTGATGGTCCGCGCCCGCAGCACATGGCCCTCGGCGGCCATGCGCTCCGCCCCCAGATCCAGTCGCTGGTACTCGTGAACCTTGATGTCGCCGCTGGACTCGGTCACCGGCTCGAAGGGAGTCGGCCCCTGCTTGCCCCCCGGGCAGCCGCCGGCATGGGCAACGCCACTGGCGAAAAACACCGCAGCGGCAAGCAGCGCCAGCGGGAGGCGAGGCGTCGCTCGAACGGCAAACGATATGGGCGAGGTGTCATCTTGGGAACGGTCGGAAGGCTTCATCGCTGCACTCCTTGGAGAGACTCCATCAAAGGACCCTGTATGGCAGGACACGGCGCAAGAGGGTAACGGCCAAGCCGCCAACACCGTGGTGGATCCGGCTTAGACGCCCGCCTGGTGGGGCCTTGTCCGCTTCGATCAGCCTAGGAACTTTTGCTGCACGCCCCCCTCAGATAGACGTACTATCGCCCGTCCAGGCAAAGCCTCGTCCAACGAGTGCGCACTACGGTGCGATTTTTACCGATAACATGACAAGGAGTTCCCCCTATGCTTCGTCGCCTTCTGTTGGGCGCCGCTGGCGTGACCGCGCTGCTTGCGCTCAGCGCCTGCTCGAGCCCCCACCATCTGCAGCCCGACCCCAAGCGCAGCGTGGCCGTGCCGGCCTCCGGCTCAGGCCAGGCAATCACGGTCATCGCCGCCGATGACCGTCCCTCGGACGTGCTCGGCACCCGCAGCGGCAGCGCAAGCTCCACCGCCACCATCAGTGTGAGCCCCCACGAGATCGTGCCGAAGCTCCAGGCCGAAGTGGAACGGGCGGTGCGCGAGATGGGCTTCAGCCCCACCGCCGAACCGGCACCGGGACGTCCCAGCCTGACGCTGACACTGAAGAAGCTGAGCTACGAGCGCGGCCAGAGTCAGCCGCTGGTGGACGAAGCCAGACTGGAAAGCGTCATCGAGGCCGAGGCCAGCAATGACGGTCAGACCTACACCGGCACCTACACCTCGCGCCGAGTGCAGAGTTATGCGGTAAAGCCGGACAAGGCGACCAATCAGCGCATGGTCACCGACCTGCTCACCGACGGCCTCAACCGGGCCTTCGCCGATCCTGAGCTGGGGCAGTTGCTGGCCCGCTGACATCCTGGCGCGATCCGCGAGACGGGCCCGACAGGCACACGACAGCGCGCCGCCCCTTGTGGGTGGCGCGCTTTGGTTTGATGCACGCGATCACTCGTCGGTGGTAGGGCCGCGCCGTACCAGCGCCCAGACCGACTCGCGAAAGCCATTGGCCTCGGGCTCGCCGTCTTCCAGGTGGGTAACGATGAAGTTGGGGTCGAACAACCGCCTCACCTCGGGGCCATCCACATTGAACGGCGGACCCTCGTCACCGCTCCGACTCAGGCTGACCAGCAGCCCTCGCGCGCCGGGCGGTATCAGCTGGGCCAGGTGAAAGGCGTAGCGCTGGCGGGTGGCCTCGGGCAGGGCAATAAGGGCGGCGCGATCGTAGAAGGCGCCGATCTCGGAGGCCTGGGCGATATGGAAGTGGAAGAAGTCGCCGCACCACAGCTCGATACTGCCCTGGCGCAGGATCGCGAAACCCTCCTGCTGGTAGCGCGACACCTCCCCTCGCCCATCTTCCACAAACTGTTCGAGCGCCCGCCCCGACAGCTCGATGCCGAGCACCGGATGTTGATGCTCGGCCAGCCAGCGCATGTCCAGGCTCTTGCCGCACAGCGGCACCAGCACCTTGGTCCCGGGGACAGCCCCCAGCATCGGCCAGTGGCGGATCAGTGCGGGATGAACGCTATCGCGATGAAAGCCGATGCGCCCCTCTTCCCAGCGTTTCAACCAGTGTTCGTGCATCGAATTCTCTGTCCCGGGTGCTAGAACCAGCGGTCGCGCTTGCGCCGACGCCGTGGCAGGTGCGGCACGATCAGGCCAACGATCAGGCCCGCCCCGGCGACGCCCCCGCCGTACATGAAGTAGCGCATCAGCAGGTCTTCCTTGCGGGTCTCCAGGCGCGCCTCGAGATCCTTGTTGGTCTCGCTGATATCGCTGAAGGCGCTTTCCAGCTCATGATTACGCGCTTCCAGCTCGGCGATACGGCTCTCGCGCACCGCCAGGGTCTCGGTCATGGTCCGGGTCCGCTCTTCCCAGCTTTCGTTGATGCCGTCGAGCTCCTCGGTGAGTTCTTCCACCCGAGCCTCGAGCTTGGGTAGCTGGTCACTGGCGCTGGGGGTCTGTTGCAGTTCGCTGCTGGGGACCCAGACCACGTCTCCACTATCGCTTCGGACCTGGGAGTAGTCGCCGGAGGTGTCCAGCAGGGTCACCGGCTGGCCGGCGGTCAAGGTGCCGACGATGCGGTAGCCGTCGGTGGGGCCACTACGTACATAGGTGGTGAGTTCGTCCGACACCCACCGTGAGGTGCCGTCGTCCTGAGCCATCGCCGGCAGGGCGGCGCCGGTCAGGGCGAGGCCCAGGGTCACTGTCTTGAGAAATTGCGTTTTCATGCCGTCTTTCCTGGCTAATCTGGGCTCGGTTGCGACTCGAGTGACGCTGCGCCGGCTTCCTGCCAAGCCGCAACGTGCGATGAGACCAAGGAGGGTGACAAACGTTCCACAGCTCCTGTGGACAAGTGTCGGGAAAACCGCTGGACATCGCCGTCCTGCGGGCGAGACACCTGGGGTTGGCACAAAATGGTCATAAAATAGCCAGCCCGCGTTCCCATCCGCCCGCAAGACTATCACATTGCCCCTCCCTGATACCCCGGCCGGTGGACCAAGACCCTCCGGGATCTTCGCACGCCGTGCCCTGGCTACCGGCCGGCAGGTCGGCAAACTGGCCCCGCCCTGGCTGGGTGCGTATAATGCGCCACCATGCGCCACGGTCGTTCGACCGCCAGTCTCGCGCCCACTCACCACCACTCACGTGACCAGGCACCCCTGGTGCCCATCGGGCCGGGAGCCCGACATATTGCTATGACGAAGAAACTCTTCATCAAGACCCACGGCTGCCAGATGAACGAGTACGACTCTGCCCGCATGGCGGATCTGCTCGGCGACTCCCATCAGATGGAACTGACCGACAACGAACAGGACGCGGACGTGATCCTGCTCAACACCTGTTCGATTCGGGAAAAGGCCCAGGAGAAGGTCTTCCACCAGCTCGGTCGCTGGAAGAAGCTCAAGCAGTCCAACCCCGATCTGGTGATCGGCGTCGGTGGCTGCGTGGCCAGCCAGGAAGGCGAAGCGATTCGCAAGCGCGCCCCCCACGTCGACATGGTGTTCGGTCCGCAGACCCTGCACCGGGTACCGGGCATGCTCGACGCCAGCCGTGACAACCAGATCTCGGTGGTGGACGTCACCTTCCCCGAGATCGAGAAGTTCGATCACCTGCCCAAACCCAGCTCCGACGGCGCCAGCGCCTTCGTCTCGGTGATGGAAGGCTGCTCCAAGTACTGCACCTTCTGCGTGGTGCCC
>DJIP01000279.1:12361-14881 GCA_002433675.1 Halomonas halophila | reverse complement strand
CGCGGCCGAGGCCTTCGGCGAGATCGTGCCCTGGCTCGCCATCCCCCGGGGCGAGCTGGACATCTTCGTGCATCTGGGCACCGACGACGACCTCTTCGACCATACCCAGGGAGTCATCTGGCTGGGACGCAGCCACGAACTCGACCTGTCAGGGTTCTCCCCGAGCTGACCTTCACAAGGCCTGGGGTCGCTCGCCCCGGGCAAGCCGCGCCGCGATCTGATCCAGAACACCGTCAAGCTCGGCGACGCTTGCGATCAGATAGTGGGGACGACAGGCGCTAAGGCGCTCGGCTACCTGTTGCCGGCGCCGCTCGAGCGCCTCCGGCGCGGTCGCGCGGTAACCCTCGAGATCCAGTCCCATGGCGTTGCCGGTATCGGTCACCGCCACCGTCCACATGCCGGCGGCGCGGCCCTCCTCGATGCCGGGAGCGGTATCGTCGACCTTGACACAGGCCGCCACATCGCCGATACCGAGCGCCACCACATTGGCCAGCGCCTGGGCCGGCCCCGGGCGCCCGCGCACCACCTCGTCACCGGCGACGGCGTGGTCCACCTCGAGCCCCGCCTCATCCGCCGCGCGGCGTACCGGCGCCAGTACCTCGGCGGGATAGCCGGAGCAGGAACCAACCTTGAGCCCTCTGCCACGCAGCGCCGCGAGACATTCCCGGGCACCGGGAATCGGCGCGGAATGCTCGGCCACCTTGGCCACCTGCAACGGCATGAACCGCCGATAGAGCACGTCCACATCCTCATCGCTCGGCGAGTGCCCGCAGGCCCGGCGAAAACGATCGGCGATGTCCGGCAGGTCGCACAGGGCGCGAATATGGTCCCACTTGCTCATGCCCATGGGGCCGCGGGCTTCGTCGAGGCTGACGGCCACACCGATCTCGGCGAACACTTCGACAAACACCTGGGTCGGGGCGAAGGAGCCAAAGTCGACCAGGGTCCCGGCCCAGTCGAAGATGACCGCCTCCAGGGCCAGGGGGGCGTGACGTTCGGTACTCATGCAGACGGCTCCTTGCGGGTTAGATATGCCATGGATGGTATCGAGACACCAGCCTAGGCGAGGATGACAAGGACATCACATGCATATGACAGGGCGGCGACACCTGGTGTCGCCGCCCTGCTGTATCGGTCGCCGCTGCTCAGTCAACCTAGCCTTGCATATCGAGTACCACTCGGCCCTCGATCTTGCCATCGATCATGCGGCCGAAGATGTCGTTGATATTGGCCAAGCGGTCGGTGGAGACGGTGGCCTTGACCTTGCCTTCACCGGCAAAGTCCAGCGCCTCCTGAAGGTCCTGGCGGGTACCGACGATGGAACCGCGCACGGTGATGCCGTTGAGCACGGTATCGAAGATCGGCAGCGGAAAGTCTCCCGGCGGCAGACCGTTCAAGGCGATGGTGCCACCGCGCCGGACCATGCCCTGGGCCTGCTCGAAGGCCTTCGGCGAGACCGCCGTGACCAGTGCCCCGTGGGCCCCGCCGATGTCCCGCTTGAGCGCCGCCACCGAGTCCTCCTTCATGGCATTGACGGTGACCGTGGCGCCGAGCCGCCGGGCCAGCTCCAGCTTGTCGTCGGCCACGTCCACCGCCGCCACGTTCAGGCCCATGGCCACGGCGTACTGCACCGCCATATGGCCAAGACCACCGATGCCCGAGATCACCACCCACTGCCCCGGGCGGGTATCGGTCATCTTCAGGCCCTTGTAGACGGTGACACCGGCGCACAGTACCGGGGCGATCTCGACGAAGCCGACATTGCTCGGCAGATGGCCGACGAAGCCGGCGTCGGCGATGGCGTACTCGGCGAAGCCGCCGTTGACCGAGTAGCCGGTGTTCTGCTGGGACTCGCACAGGGTCTCCCAACCGCCCAGGCAGTGCTCGCAGTGGCCACAGGCGCTGTACAGCCAGGGGATTCCCACCCGATCGCCTTCCTTGACGTGGTTGACGCCTTCCCCCACCGCGGCAATCTCGCCGACGCCTTCATGGCCGGGAATAAACGGCGGATTGGGCTTGACCGGCCAGTCGCCGTGGGCGGCATGCAGGTCGGTGTGGCAGACCCCGGAGGCGGCGATCTTGACCAGAACCTCGCCCCTGGCAGGACGCGGTACCTCGACCTCTTCGAGGGTCAAGGGCTGACCGAACTGACGAACGACGGCGGCTTCCATGGTGCTTTGCATTATTGTGCTCCTTGCCCTGATCCAGGCAAAAAGGGTCTCTGTCCGCCCGCTATCACGGAAGGACGGTACAGAGGAGAAAGGTGTCCGGAGACACCCGGTGAAGGGGAGTGGCGCTGAGAATCAAACGGCGTCAGGCAACTCCGGTGAAGCTTCCCGGGCCCGGCGGTACCGGGCCCGGATCGACTCCAGGTTTCAGCAAGCAGATCGAAGAGTGCGGCCAATCTTCATACGCCTCGGGAGAAGCGCTGATGAAATGTCGCAAGCGTTCAGTGCCTGCTCAGAAGAAGCCGAGGGGGTTGGTGTCGTAGCTCACCAGCAGGTTCTTGGTCTGCTGGTA
>DJIP01000279.1:2858-11977 GCA_002433675.1 Halomonas halophila | reverse complement strand
CCGAAGGCGGCGTGGGCGGGATACTGGTGGTAGCAGTTGGTCCATACGCGACCGGCCTGGATGCCACGGCCCATGCGGAAGGCCACGTTGATGTCACGACTCCAGACGCCGGCGCCAAGACCGAATTCTGTGTCGTTGGCAATCGCCAGGGCCTCTTCCTCATCCTTGAAGGTGGTCACCGCCACCACCGGGCCGAAGATCTCTTCCTGGAAGACGCGCATCTTGTTGTTGCCCTTCAGTAGCGTCGGCTCGATGTAGTAGCCGGTGTCCAGATCGGCATTGAGCTTGGCCTGGTTGCCACCGGTCAGGAACTCGGCGCCTTCCTCCCGGGCCACGTCCATGTAGGACATGATCTTGTCGAACTGCTCCTTGGAGGCCTGGGCGCCGACCTGGACATCGGTGTCCAGCGGGTTGCCACGCTTGATGGTGGTGACCCGCTCCATCACCTTGGCCATGAACGGCTCGTAGATGCTCTCCTGGATCAGCGCCCGTGACGGACAGGTGCACACCTCACCCTGGTTGAAGAAGGCCAGCACCAGCCCCTCGGCGGCCTTGTCGATGAACTCCGGCTCGGCGCTCATGATGTCGGCGAAGTAGATGTTGGGCGATTTGCCGCCAAGTTCCACGGTGGAAGGAATGATGTTGTCGGCGGCGCACTTGAGGATGTGCGAGCCTACCGGGGTAGAGCCGGTAAAGGCGATCTTGGCGATGCGCTTGCTGGTAGCCAGCGCTTCGCCCGCCTCGGCGCCGAAGCCGTTGACCACGTTGACCACGCCGGGAGGCAGCAGGTCACCGATCACCTCCATCAGCTTGAGGATCGAGGCCGGGGTCTGCTCGGCGGGCTTGAGCACCACGCAGTTGCCGGCGGCCAGCGCCGGGGCCAGCTTCCAGGTGGCCATCAGCAGCGGAAAGTTCCAGGGGATGATCTGGCCAACGACGCCCAGCGGCTCGTGGAAGTGATAGGCCACGGTGTTGGCGTCGATATCGGCGGCGGTGCCTTCCTGGGCGCGAATGCAGCCGGCGAAGTAGCGGAAGTGGTCCACCGCCAGCGGAATGTCGGCGTTCAGGGTCTCACGCACCGCCTTGCCGTTGTCCCAGCACTCGGCCACCGCCAGCGCCTCCAGGTTGGCCTCGATGCGCTCAGCGATCTTCAGAAGGATATTGCTGCGCTCGCCCGCTGAGGTGCGCCCCCAGGCCGGCGCTGCGGCGTGGGCGGCGTCCAGTGCCTTGTCGATATCTTCGGCACTGGAGCGGGGAATCTGACAGAACACCTGGCCGTTGACCGGGCTTACGTTGTCGAAGTACTGACCCTTGACCGGGGCGACGAACTCGCCACCGATATAGTTACCGTAGCGCTCGTCGAAGCTGACCACGGCGTTGGGTTGTCCGGGGTTGGCGTAGATCATGGCGTGTCTCCTTGGAAAGGATGTTGTAGTTGTCTGCCACTCCAGTCTTGGTCAGGAACCTGGCTTGCGACATACTGCCCTGGCAGGAGAGCGCCTCCTCCTTCGGTAGGAGACCGACCAAGGACACAGACAACCGGGACGCCAGACATGTACAGCCTGATGGTGGCTGACGATCACCCGCTCTTTCGCGACGCCATTGCCGCGGTCATTCAATCGGGCCTGCCCGGCACCGAGCTGCGCGAGGCAGACTGCTTCGCCGCGCTGGCAAGCGCCCTCGACGCCGACGACGACGTCGACCTGGTGCTGCTGGATCTGAACCTGCCCGACGCCTCGGCCCTGGACGGGCTGCGCGAATTGCGCCGGGCCTTTCCGGCGGTGCCGGTGGCGGTGCTGTCGGCCGAAAGCGAGCGCGCCACGGTGCTCGGCGCCCTGGATCTGGGCGCCATCGGGTATCTGCCGAAGTCCACGCCACGCCCGGACCTGCTGGCGGCGATCAAGCAGATCCTCGACGGCCAGATCTATCTGCCCGCCGAGATCATGCGCCGCCCGGCCGAGGCATCGAGTGCCCCGTCTGCGACGTCAGGGGCGACGAGCTCGGCCGATGCAGGCGCACTCGAGCAGTTGACGGTCAAGCAGCTCGAGGTGCTGACCCTGCTGATTCGCGGCGCCTCCAACAAGGTCATCGCCCGCGAGCTCGATATCGCCGAAACCACGGTCAAGACCCACGTCTCGGCGATCCTCAAGAAGCTTGGCGTCGGCAGCCGCGTCCAGGCGATCCTGGCCGCCGACGAGCCCACCCTGCTGGCCTGCCTGGCCAGGCGGCGGGTGCGCTAGCAGATAACGAACATCTCGCTGACCGGCGCAAGCCTGCTCAACCGGCGTCGAGCAGGTGCATCAGCGCCTGACGCAGGCGCAGAGGCTTCAGCGGCTTCAGCAGGCAGGGGAAGCCAAGCTCACGGCAACGCCGCTTGATCTCGGCGTCGTGATTGGCGGTGATCAGTATCGGGGCCAGGCCCGGGTGGGCGTCGACCAGGCGCTGCGCCAGCGCCAGGCCATCTTCTTCGTCGCTGGACAGGTGGTAGTCGATCATCACCACCGCTGGCGAGTGCTTATCCGGGCCCCGTGTCTCGTGACGCTCAGCCAGGCTGTGCTCCAGATCCACGACTCGCGGCGCCAGGCGCGCTCGACAGCCCCAGCCACCCAGCAAGGCGCTCATCCCCTCGAGGATGGCGGGATCGTTGTCCAGCACCCATACCTCGGTGCCCTGTAGTTGACGCGCGCCGGCCTGCTGCAGGGTCGAGGCCGACGGGGCCACCGCACGCGTCGGGCGAGCGCAGGGCACGCTTACCGAGAACTGGGCGCCCTGGCCGGGTCGGCTGTTGAGGGTGATGGGATGATCGAGCAGCCGGGCGATGCGATCGACGATGGCAAGCCCCAGTCCCAGCCCGCGCTCCTGCCCCGGGGCTTCGGCGTTGCCGCGGCGAAACTCCAGAAAGATCTCGTCACGCCGAGCCTCGTCGATGCCCGGACCGGTATCCCCCACCAGGATCTCGAGCCAGTACTGTTGGCCTACCCGCCGCCTGCGACAGCCCAGCAGCACCCGCCCCGACTCGGTGTAGCGCACGGCATTGGACATCAGGTTGCGAATCACCCGGGCGAGCAGCGCCAGGTCGGACTCGACCCAGGCGGAACTGGCCACATAGCGAAACGCCAGCCCGCGGGCGCCGGCCATCTGACGAAATTCCTCGGCGAGCGCATCCAGCAGTTGCGAGACGGCGAAGGGGGCCACGTCCGGGGTCAGCACCCCGGCATCCAGTCGCGAGATATCGACCAGGGTCCCCAGCAGCAATTCCACGTCGCTGAGCGAGCGATCGATACGCTGCACCAGGCGACCGGATTCTTCAGGCAACTTTCGCTCTTCCAGGGCGCTGGCAAACAGCCGCGCGGCGTTGAGCGGCTGCAGCAGGTCATGGCTGACCGCCGCCAGAAAGCGGGTCTTGGAGGCATTGGCGGCCTCGGCGTCGCGCCGGGCTTCCTCCAGACGGGCGTTGGTTTCGGCCAGTTCATCCAGGGTACGGTGCAGGGTCTCGGTGCGCTCGCGCACCTGCTCGGCGAGCAGCACCGCGTGCTCGAAGGCGCCATAGGGTGCTCCACCCGCCCCGGCGGACTCGACCCGCTCGATCAGCGCCTGGCAGATCCGGCGCAGCCGATGGTTTTCCTCCAGCAGCTCCTGTTCCAGTGCACTGCCGGCGCGATCCTGCCGTGGCTCACCGACCAGATCCAATCGCCACCCCCGTGAAGGTCTGGTTGATGTGCATGCCGTGGTGCTGCTCGCCGTAGGTGTTGAAGCCCACCACCGAGGCCTGTGAAAGTCGCTCGGAAGCGTCGTCGATCTGCGCGAGCGCCTCGAACTCCAGCCGCCTGAGAAAACAGTCACAGCCGATGATCAACTGAGGTCGCCCCAGCCGGCGCTGAAGGCCCTTCAGGGTATCGTCGAGGGCCTCAAGAATCGGCGTGCCGGCCATGGCCGTCAGCACAATGCCGGTCTCCACCGCGCAGTAGAAGCTGAGGCTACCGTCGGCATTGGCACGCTGGATCGAGCGGACGTAGTAGGCATCGCCCAGTTTGACCGCCAGCGGATGGCGGGCAAACACGTCCTCATCGAGCTCGCTCGGCAAGACTCCGACCAACCGGGCGTACTCATCCACCGCAGGCAGGGCATTGAGCTCCAGCACGCGCCGGCCAGCGGGGTCGGCGTGGGTGACCACCAGCTTGTCACGGCGAGCCGTCAGGTGATGGGTCGAGAACACCTCGAAGGGATGGTGGGTAGTGATCAGCACCACCACCGCCGCCGCGCTATGAAAGCGCCCACCGGCAAACACATGGGTATGCGCCAGTCGGTTGTCATCCCCGGCCGAACCGCCGAAGCTCGGGATCCCCCCCAGGGCGGCGTCCAGGGTGGCCAGCACCTGCTCTTCGCTGGCCGACAGCCCATCGAGCAGAGTCAGGGCGAAGGCCTCGCCCTCCAGTTGCTCCCTGGCAGTGGCCAGCAGTGACTCCACCCGACGCTGGGCGTCGATCAGGGACACGCTCTCGAGATCCTCGAGCAGGGTCGTGGCCACGCCAAAATGACGGCGATCGAACCCGATGGCGACGATGGACCCGCGCTCGTACCCCAGCGGGGTGATCTCGCCCGCCGTGGTGCAACCCGTCAGCGGCAGCCCGCCGAAGGTCGACTCCAGGGCCTGGGCCAGCGGGTCCAGCGCGTATTCGGCGCTGACGAAGAACAGCACAAAACCCAGCTCGGGATGATAGAGCTCGCGATAGAGCTCACAAGCCGCCCGCTCGGCCTTGGGGTGGCGACTGGCCGCCACCTTGAGTCCCAGCGACGCAAGCTCCTGTTGTTCTGGTGTAGGGCGCTCCCGTGCGGTGATGTCGCCTTCCGCGCGGGGCGCCGTGCTCGCACTGCCCATGGGCTGTCCTCAAGATCCGCGGCAATGCCGCATGATCTGAGTGTAGGCGCGAGCAGTGGCCAGACTCAACGTGAGCCGGGAGGATAGCCCACCGCCCTCAGCTGCGGCGCAGACGCAGGCTCAGGCGAGCGCCACGTCCGGGCGGTGCCTGCAGCCAGGGCGCCAGCAGGCGGGTGGACAAGGGGATGAAGAGGAACACCATCACCGGGGTCAGCATCAGGGTGCTGGCGAGTACCCGGGGGACCAGCGGCAGGGTCGCCAGGGTGTCGCCCAGCAGCCACTGAAACATCAGCGACACCGGGAAGAACGCCAGCCAGATGGCGATCGCCTGCTTCCAGCGCGGCGGCACCCTGGGGCCAGGGCTGGTGAACCAGCTGTCGAGTCCCAGGGCACGCCGCTCCTGGGGGGCCTCGAACAGGCCGGCACCACGCTCGAGCCAGGCACGGCGCGAGGCGGAATGCTCCCAGCGCGCGAGGGTATCGGTGTCCTGAAAGCGAAAGATGATCTGATACTCGTCGTCGCCGGGGGGCGGCGCCAGGATGCCGGAGCCGAGATAGCCGGGAAAGTCCGCCGCCAGCTCACGGCCTTCATCGAGCCACAGGGTGAAGTCGCGGTAGCGTCCACGCGCCACGCGGCGGGCCACCATGAGAGTCACGGGTTCGCTTGACATGGGATCTCCTCATCAATCGGACGTACCGCCTCGTGCCAGCGAGCGCCGACTTTCGCCGACCCTCACAAGAAAACGGCCGTCCTAGTCAGGCCCCGGGTGGGGGCCGCCTGGGCCTGGTAAGGCCCTTTCCCGGGTGGGTGGGGTCACCACCTTTTCCGGGTCCCGCCTAGCATGAGGCAAGAAGCGCGCCATTATGCCATGCGGTCGGGATTTTTCCGTCTTTTTACTGAGAATCCAGCAAAATACCAGTCGATCATTTCGCCAATGGGTCAAGAACACAAAAAAATGGCCCGACCTATAAGGCCGAGCCATCGAGTGACACCGTTCATCGTGCACCAGTGAGAGGCACCCTGGGCGCCACCTGCACCTTGTTGGCGGTCAACCGCCGGTGAGCCACGAGGCCGCCATCAGGCCCCCTCGCCCACCGGCATCGCGGCTGCCTCGCCGCGCTTGATGGCGGCATAGCCGAGCCCGGTTACCAGCGAGCCGGCGACGATCGCCAGCAGGTACCAGAGGACGGGCGTGATCGCATTGGGAATCAACAGTACGAACACGCCTCCATGGGGGGCCATCAGCTTGGCACCCACCAGCATCGAGATGGCACCGGTGATGGCGCCGCCCAGCATGCTGATGGGAATCACCCGCAGCGGGTCCTTGGCGGCGAAGGGAATCGCGCCCTCGCTGATGAAGCACAGCCCCAGCACGAAGGACGCCTTGCCCGCCTCGCGCTCGGGGTCGGCAAACTTGCGCCCGGCGACGAAGGTGGCGATGCCCATGCCGATCGCCGGCACCATGCCGGCGGCCATGATCGCCGCCATGGGGGCGTAGGTCTCGGAGGCGAGCAGGCCCACCCCGAAGGTGTAGGCCGCCTTGTTGACCGGCCCCCCCAGGTCGAAGCACATCATCGCGCCGAGCAGAATCCCCAGCAGCACCGCATTGGTGGAGCCCATGCTCTCGAGGAAGGCGGTCAGTGCCTCGAGCACCCCGGCCACCGGCTCACCGACCACATAGATCATCACCAGACCGGTGACCAGGCTCGCGACCAGCGGGATGATCAGGATCGGCTTGAGCGACTCGACGCTCGACGGCAGCTTGACGTAGCGGGTCACCGCCTTGGCCACGTAGCCGGCCAGAAAGCCCGCCAGGATACCGCCGATAAAGCCGGCACCGATGTTCGACGCCAGCATGCCGCCGATCATGCCCGGAGCAATGCCGGGACGATCGGCGATGGAGTAGGCGATGTAACCAGCCAGCACCGGCACCATCAGGGCGAAGGCGGTGCCCCCACCGATCTCCATCAAGGCGGCAGGCAGGGTGCCCTCCTCCTTGAAGGCCTCGATGCCAAAGACGAAGGACAGCGCGATCAAGAGGCCCCCGGCTACCACCATGGGCAGCATGAAGGACACCCCGGTCAGCAGGTGCTTGTAGACGCCCTTCTCCTTGAAGCTCTTGGCGGACTCGGCCTTGGCTCCGCCATCCGCGCTTTCCACCTGGGCCTCGACCAGCGCCGCCTCGATGGTCTGGCGCGACTTCTTCAGGGCGTTGCCGGTGGAGGTGCGGTAGATCCGCTTGCCGGCAAAACGGGTGGGATCGACCTCGATATCGCAGGCCAGGATGACCAGATCCGCCTGGGCGATCTCGTCGTCGGTCAACTGATCCTGGGCGCCCACCGAGCCCTGGGTCTCGACCCGCACCTGATGACCGAGCCCACGCCCGGCCTCGGCCAGTGCCTCGGCGGCCATGAAGGTGTGGGCGACCCCGGTGGGACAGGCGGTCACCGCGACGATGCGAGCCTCGTCGCTGACGTTGTCTGCCGCGGGACCTTTCCCTGAAGCGCTGGCCGCCGAGGAGCTAGTCGCCTCATCGTTGAGGGGGGTAAACACCTGGGCGTCGCGGGCCGCCCGCTCGAGAAAGTCCGCCGGGTCGCTCAGGGCATCTTCCAGGCTGCCCCGATACAGGCGCTTGCCGCTGAAGCGGTGGGCACCGGCGATGGGTTCGCCCACCGCTATCACCAGCTCGGCCGCGGCCAGGGTCTGGTGGGACAGGGTCTCGACCGGTGCCAGGCTCGAGTGCACCTCGGTGGAAAGCTGCCAGCCCTTGGCTTCGGCGGCGGGGGTCAGGCGCTGGGCGGCCAGGTAGCTCGTGACGCTGCCGCCGGGGCAGGTCGTCAACAGGATCACGTTCATGCAAGTACTCCCCGGGCTTCGACGTCATTGAGGCGCCGCACCCTGGTGTCGGAAAGAAGGTCGGTGAAATCGGAGGCGTCGGCCCGGCCCACGCCGGTGTGGCGCACCGCCTCGGCGGACAGCGCAGTGGCAAATCTCAGCGCCTGTTCCACCGGCGCCTCGCACAGGACGCCGTGCAGCATGGCGGCAAACAGGGTATCGCCGGCACACACGGTATTGGCGACCCTGACCGCTGGAGGCAGCGACTGCCACAGGCCATGCGGGCCCAGCCAGGTCACGCCGTCGGCACCGGCGGAGATCAACACGTCGCCGACGCCGGCGGCGTAAAGCTCAAGGGCCGCGCGCTGGACGTCGGCGTCCGCTTCGATGTCACGATCCGCCCAGTCGGCGAGTTCCTCCAGGTTGGGCTTCACCGCGTCGGCCCCCGCCTTGACCGCGGCCTTGAGCGCCTCACCGCTGGTGTCCACCCACACCGGCACGCCGGTGGCCTTGATCCGCGTGATCAGTTCGGCCAGCGCCGAAGCGCCGACTCCCGGTGGCTGACTGCCGCCGATCATGACTGCGGCGGGACGCAGCGCAGGCGTCGTCAGACGCGTCTCGATGGTGGCGATCAGGCGCTGCCAGGCGTCGGCATCGACGCTGAGCCCCGGCGCATTGATATCGCTGACGCGACCGTCGGCCTCGCTCAGCTTGGTGTTGATACGGGTGGCGCCGGGCAATCGCACAAAGGCGTCCTCGCCCCCCATCTCGGCGAAGGCGGCGACGAAGGGCGAGTCGTTGTCACTGCCCAGAAAGCCGGTGACACAGACTGGGTGGCCCAGGGCAGCGAGCACCCGCGCCATGTTGACGCCCTTGCCGGCGGCGGTCAGCTCGACGGCCTCGGCGCGGTGCAGCGCTCCCGGCGTCAGCCGGTCAACGGCGACAGACAGGTCCAGCGCCGGGTTGGCCGAGACGGTCAGCACCGGTGGCTTGGCGGCATTGCCGGGTATCGCGCTCATTGGCTCGCCTCTAGCTCTCGGCGCACGTCCCGAGCGGTGGGCGCGGCCAGCGCCAGCGCGGCGAGTTCCCGCGCCCGGGTGGTGGAGACCGACGCCAGGCGTGCCTTGACCATGGGCACCTGGCGGGCGCTCACCGACAGCTCGTCGATGCCGAGGCCGATGAGTACCGGGATCGCCTGGCGGTCGCTGGCCAGCTCGCCGCACACCCCGACCCACTTGCCATGGGCGTGGGCCGCCTGGACGGTCATCTGGATCAGCCGCAGCACCGCCGGGTGCAGGCCGTCGGACTCCCCGGAAAGCTCAGGATGACCACGGTCGATGGCCAGGGTGTACTGGGTCAGGTCGTTGGTGCCGATGGAGAAGAAGTCGACCTCGGGCGCCAGGCT
>DJIP01000279.1:0-2475 GCA_002433675.1 Halomonas halophila | reverse complement strand
GTCGCCGTCTCGGCTGACGCCGAGTTCGAGCAGCACCTCATCGAAGATCGCGCGGGCGGCGCGAAACTCGTCCAGATCCTTGACCATGGGCAGCATGATGCGCAGTGGACGGCCGTCGGCGGCCTTCACCAGGGCGCTGAACTGATCGCGCAGCACCTGGGGACGCCGGAGTGCCAGACGAATACCACGCAGGCCGAGGAAGGGGTTGTCCTCCTGGGGCAACGGCCAGTAGGACAGCGGCTTGTCGCCCCCCACGTCCAGGGTCCGCGCCACCAGTGGGCGGCCGTCCAGGGCATCCAGGGCTTCGCGATATTCGCGCTCCTGGGTGTCCACATCGGGCAGCGAGGCGTGGGCCATGAACAGGAACTCGGTACGCAACAACCCCACCCCCTCGGCGCCGCGCGATACGGCGTCGCGGGCGTGGGCGGTATTGCCCAGGTTGGCGACCACCTCCACGCGGGTGCCATCCTCGGTCCGGGCGTCCTCGAAGCGAGCGTCCCAGGCACGTGCCTTGAGCGCCTCCAGCGCTTCCATACGGGCCTCGAAGCGCTCCCTGCGCGCTTCCGAGGGTGCCGGCAACACCCAACCCTCGTCGCCGTCGAGCAGCATCTCGGTGCCATTGTCGAGTGCCAGCACACCGGCACCGGCGCCGACCACCGCCGGAATCCCCAGTGCCCGGGCCAGTATCGCGCTGTGGGCGGTGGCGCCGCCCCGGGCGGTGAGGATGCCGCGGACCCGCTCGGTGTCCAGGCGGGCGACATCGGACGGACCGATATCGTCGGTCACCAGCAGGTAGGGCACGGCCGGCGGCTCGGGCAGCTCGACGTCGCACAGGATACCCAGCACGCGACGGCCGACGTCACGCAGATCCGCGGCACGTTCGGCCAGCAGCCGGTCGGCCAGCTGTTCCTGGGCGCGGGCGGCGACGTCGATGGCCTGCCACCAGGCGGCCTCGGCGGACAGCCCCTCGTCGATGCCCTCCCTCGCGGCCTGGGCCAGTTCCGGGTCTTCGAGCATTTCCTCATGCATCGACAGAATAGCGGCGACCTCGCCTCCGGCGGTCCGGGCGATCAGGGCCTTGAGCTGCTCGCCGCCCTGGGTGATGGCCCGCTCGAGGCGCTGTCGCTCCAGGGCGGGGTCCGCCGCCTCACGGGGATAGTCGAAGTCCGGCGTCTTGATCACGAACAGCGGCGCCACCGCGAGCCCCGGCGATGCAGCCACCGCTTCCAGCGGCTGGTCGGCGGGCGGCATGCTTGCCGCCACCGGCTCCGCGACCGCCTGCTCGGTCTCGCCTGACGGCACAGACGAAGACGCCAGCGGCGTTACCTGCTCCCCTAGACCCTCGGTGATCGCCTCGGCCAGCAATGTCAGCGCCTGCTCGGCGCCCTCGCCCCGTGCCGACAGGATCAGCTCCTGCCCTCGTCTGGCACCAAGACCGATCACCTTGGTCAGCGACGCCGCCGACACCGGGCGTCCGCTGCCCTCGGCCAGGCGCACCTGCACGGCGACCCCGCTTTCGCGTGCCTTCTGGACCAGCACCTTGGCCGGACGAGCGTGAAGCCCATGGGCGTTGAGCAGGCGTACCCGACGACTCTGGGCCGAGCCGCCTTCGCCAGCCAGCAGCGCCAGCCAGTCGTCAGCGTCCCGCTCGCGCAAATCGGTGGCGTCGGACTCATCCAGCGATGCCACCAGCGACACGATGGCGTCAGCCAGGGGGCGTCCTGCCTCGCCATGGGAGGCCAGGCACAACACCGCCTCGACGTCGCTGCCCTGATGCTGGACAGGCTTGGCCGGTGTCACCACGGCGAGTGCCGGGGTGGACACGCCGACTTCACTGGACGCAAGCCACAGCCCTCTTCCTAGATAGGACGGTGTGGTAGTGACCATCTCGGCAAGATAGGCGGTATCGACCAATGCCAGCTGGCGCAGCCGCTGCGCCCCGGCCAGCGCCAGATCGAGCAGGTCGTCGGCGCGATGGCCCAGCACCAGGGTGTCCTGGTCCAGTCGCGGGCGCACCACCGGCCGCGCCAGCAGTTCGGTGATCTCCTCGGCGCTGCTCGCCTGGGCCAGGCGTTCAGAGACACCGTCCCGGTCGAGCACGTGGGTCAGGCTTCTGAGGATATCCAGATGCTCGTCACTCTGGGCGGCGATGGTCACCAGTACGTGCACGAGGTTGCCGTCATGCCAGCGTACGCCCTCGGGGAACTGCAACACCCGTACCCCGGTGCGACGCACCGCGCCTCGACTCTCGGGGGTGCCATGGGGGATGGCGATCCCATTGCCAAGCCAGGTGGAGGATTGGGACTCCCGATCGACCAGGCCCTGGCGGTAGCCGTCATCGACCAGGCTGGCCGCCTTCAGGGTGTCAAAGGCGGCGTCAAGGGCGTGGCGCCAGCTCTCGGCACGACAATCCAGCAGGATGTCGTCGGCGTTCAGCGTCAGCATGAAGGGCTCTCCTGGGTGAGGTGCAGCGTT
>DJIP01000387.1:788-5701 GCA_002433675.1 Halomonas halophila | reverse complement strand
GGGCGAAGCCATGACGGCCGTGGGATCCGACCACGATCAGGTCGACGTCGTGTTCGTCGGCGAAGCGGTGGATCTCGGTATCGGGCATGCCGACGACCACGTGTTGGTCGTCGCGCGCCACCTGGGCGTCGGCGATCTCTGCCAGGCGCTGCTTGGCATGGTCGTCCAACTGGTCCTGGATGCTGGTCAGGTCCATGGGGATGTCGCCCCCGTAGGCAAAGCCGAGGGGCTCCAGCGTATGCATGATCGACAGTTTCGCGTGGTTGCGATCGGCGATCTGCAGGGCGCGTTCGAGGATCTTGTGGGAGTCCTTGGTGAGGTCCACGGCCACCAGCACATGACGATATTCATTGCTCACGGGACTACGCCTCCAGCGGCGGTCGGTTGAGAAAAGGTCTGTGCTTCCACTCTAGGCCGCCCGTCCCGTCAAAACAATGCTGATGATCAACGATTTTTCTGAGGAAACCGTATGTTGTGGCTGCTGATCCTGGGGGTGGTGGGGATGGTCTTTGCCCCGGCCATGTGGCTGCGGCCCACGGCCCGAGAGCGTCGTCAGGGGTCGCTGCGCCAGGTGGCGATCGAGGCGGGGGCCAGCGTCAAGCTGGAGACGCCTCCGCTGCATGGCGAGATCGACAAGATGGCGGCCTACCGCTGGGTGTATCCGAGCCAGCGGCCTGGCCCACGTTTTGTGCTGGTGCGCACAGAGCGTGCCAGCGAAGCGCTCAAGCCGTTCGAGTACGACAATGGCTGGCGCTGGCGGATCCAGCCGCTGGAGCCGTTGCCATCGGTCATCAATGCGCGACTATCGCGGCTGTTGACCCAGTTGCCCGAGGACGCCTGCGTGGTGGAATCCAGTAACAAGGCCTTGACGCTGTGGTGGGAAGAGTCGTTGGAGGCCGACGCCTTCGGCACCCTGGCGGCGCCTGCGACGGCGTTACGCGATGCCCTGCAGGGACGCCCGGATCGTCCTGCCGACAATCTGCCGAACTCGCCGCCCTGAGTTGGGGCGCTCTATATCGGACGCTGTAGAGCGCCCCCGAAAGCACTGACTACGAAGGGATCGACACCCAGGGGATCCAGCGGGCCCGGCAGGCTTTGTGTCCCGCCCAAGTGTCAGCACGAGCCGTGAAGGCTGCCCCGACGAGCCCCGTTTTCGACCCCGTTTATCCGCGCTGGCAATCGTCCGGCGTCAGCAAGGCCTGACCGTTGGCCTCGATACGGCTGAGCATGTCGCTGAGCCGTTCCTGTTCCTGCTCGTCCAGCCCCTTGAGCATCTCTTCCCTTGCCTGTTGCACGATGGCGTCGATCTTCTCGAGCAGGGGCGTCGCCTGCTTGGTCAGGTGCACGCGTTTGGTGCGGCGATCCTGGTCACAGGGACAGCGCTCGACCAGGCCCTGCTCGCAAAGCTGATCCAGCGTCCTGACCAGCGACGGCGCCTCGACACCGATAGCCCGCGCCAGGTCGCACTGGGGCTGTCCGTCCGGCATGCGCCACAGATGATAGAGCGTCACCCACCGCGTCTGGGTCAGTCCCAGCGGAGCGAGGCGCTGATCGAGCACCGCACGCCAGATGCGTGGTGCCCGAGACAGTTGAAATCCGATGTTCTCGTTCATAGTGATCAAGATCGCAAGGCTGCAAATGATTTGATTGTCCGAACGCAGCGGCGGTAATGCAAGCCAACTCCCTCCTTTGCGCCGAATACGCACCTTAGATTCACTCTTCGGGGGTACAGCCGCTCATCGGCTGTCGCCTGCTGCCGCCTCACGGTTGGCGGCCTTTGTATCACCGTTGCCTTGTGCCACCTCATCGTCGTCTGCGTCTGGCGCTTGATCGCCGTTTCCCTTTTGACCGCCTTCCTGATCAGCCGGCGGATCGCCTCCGGTGTCGCTCTCCCTCGTCTCGGCACTTTGTGCCGTGTCATCTGTTGGCTCATCCACCCCATCATCGACAGTAGTATCTGGCTCCTCGCGATTCGGCGGCTCTTGCTGGCGCGCCTTGTCGGATGCCATGTCTGGTGTCTCCTGCTGTCCCTCGGGACGGGCGGTCAACCAGCGTAGTCTGAGGCCGGGTATGCCCGCCTGGGTGTCGATGCTGGCGTCGGCGGTGGTCGCGTCCCCGGGGTCATCGGCGACCTCGAAGCGCAACACGCCAATACGCTGGCCGCCGGCGGTCATCACATCGATGCGCCAGCTGCCGCTGCTGGCCTCGGGGAAGTTCTGCTTGCGGGTCCAGGCGCGATAGCCCTCGGCGCGTCCGCCGTAGATGTTCAGCGCTATGCGGTCGACGAGTTCTCCCTCGTGGCGCCACTCGTGTACCACCTCTTCCTTCAGGCCGCGTGGCGCATGAATCGCGGTATAGGCATAGAGCCCTCGGGACGACAGCGCCTCTGGTGTCAGCGCCATGGAGCCCAGCGGCGTGCGTGCGGCCTCGTCGAAGGCCGGCGACAGGGCGCTGCCGGACAGCCACAGGGTCGCCGGTGGCACCCACACCCGGCCTAGCCAGGCGACCCCGGCCAATAGCGGCAGCAGCGCGAACATCGCCAGCCAGCGGGCGGGACTCATGGGGCGCAGCAGATGCAACAGGCTCGGCAGGCTGAACACCACCATGGCCACGGCGGCCGCCAGCATGCTCTGACCGGTACTCAGGTGCAGCACCAGCGGCAGGGTCACTAGCACCACCAGGAACACGCACTGGGCGTGGAACACGAAGTAGAGCCAGCGCTTGCGTTCGGCCAGGCGGTAGTAGAGTGGATCGACGATGGACAGCACCGCCATGGCCAGCATGAACAGGGTGAACAGTGCCTGACCGCTGCTCCACACCGTGGTGGCCACCAGAAAGGGCAGGGTGAAGAATAGCGTCTCCTGGTGAATCATCTGGGCGATGAAGGTGGTGACGCCACGGGGCAGGGCAGGATAGCCACGGCGTACCATCAGGCGTCCGATCAGACTCTCCGACAGCAGCAGGGTCCAGGCCAGCAGCATGCCCCCGGCCAGCAGCACGCCGAGCCACTGCTGGCGCTCGACCAGAAAGAAGCTGGCGACACCGGCGGCGAAGGCCAGCGGAGGCCACAGCCAGTGCCAGGGCCGCAGGCGCGCCACCCAGGTCTCGATAAATCGCTGCGTCGCGTTGAGGGTGTTGCGCTGAGGTGGCGAGGTGGGCATGGCGTGATCCGCGGCGGCTGGGAGGGGCATGCTATCAGTATGCTTAAACGCTGGTGAAGCGCCGCTGCATGCTTCAACGCCTCGCAAGCCCTCTAAGGTATTGGTAGGGGTTGACGGAAGTGAATCTTTGCACCAAGCTGGCGAAATCAAACGGGCGTATGAATGCCGCCTGGCCCATCGCTTGTCGGGCCCTTTCCGGATGACACGGCATGACTTCAGTGGAGATGCGTGGATGATCTATCAAGGCAACGCCATTTCGGTGGCTCGCAATGGCGACGATATCGCCACCCTGACCTTCGACTTGAAGGATGAATCGGTCAACAAGCTCTCTGGCGCGGTGATCAAGGAGCTGGGCGAAGCGCTGGACGCGGTACGCGGCGAGAGCGGCGTCAAGGGCCTGATGCTGAAAAGTGCCAAGGACGCCTTTATCGTCGGTGCCGACATCACCGAGTTTCACGCCATGTTCGGCAAGGACGAGGCGGAGATCCAGGGCATGCTCGAGCAGGTCCACGGTATCTTCAATGGTCTCGAGGACCTTCCCTTCCCCACTGTCAGCGCGATCAACGGCCTGGCCCTCGGTGGCGGCTGTGAGGTGGTGCTGTCCACCGACTTCCGTGTGATGACGCCTGACGCCAAGATCGGCCTGCCCGAGACCAAGCTCGGTATCGTCCCCGGCTGGGGCGGCTGCGTGCGCTTGCCCCGGCTGATCGGCGCCGACAACGCCATCGAGTGGATTGCCGGCGGCACCGAGAACCGTGCTGACGCCTGCCTCAAGGTCGGCGCCGTGGATGCGGTGGTGCCCGCCGACGACCTCGAGGCAGCGGCGCTCGACATACTGGCGCGAGCCAACGCCGGCGAACTCGACTTCAAGGCGCGGCGGGAAGAGAAGAACAGCGCGCTCAATCTCAATCCGGTCGAGCAGATGATGGTGTTCGAGACCTCCAAGGGATATGTCGCCGGCAAGGCCGGGCCGCACTATCCGGCACCGGTGGAAGCCATCAAGGTGATCCAGAAGGGCGCCGGTGAAGGTCGTGCGCGGGCCCAGGCGATCGAGGCCAAGGCCTTCTGCAAGATGGCCAAGACCGACGTCTGCTACAACCTGGTCGGGCTGTTCCTCAACGATCAGGTGGTCAAGAAGAAGGGCGGCAAGTACGCCAGCAAGGCGCAACCGGTGCGCCAGGCGGCGGTGCTTGGTGCCGGCATCATGGGCGGCGGTATCGCCTACCAGAGCGCCTCCAAGGGCACCCCGATCCTGATGAAGGACATCAAGGAAGACGCCATCGAGCTCGGCCTCAAGGAGGCACGCAAGCTGTTTGGCAAGCAGGCCTCCCGCGGCAAGCTGTCCGTCGAAGGCGTGGCCGAGAAGCTCGCCAACATTCGTCCGACGCTGTCCTACGGCGACTTCGACAACGTCGACCTGGTGGTCGAGGCGGTGGTCGAGAACCCCAAGGTCAAGGGCGCGGTGCTCAGCGAGGTCGAGCAGCAGGTGAGCGACAACGCCATCCTGGCGTCCAACACCTCGACCATCTCGATCACCCGGCTGGCCGAGAACCTGAAGCGTCCCGAGAACTTCTGCGGTATGCACTTCTTCAATCCGGTGCATCGCATGCCGCTGGTCGAGGTCATCCGTGGCGAGAAGACCAGCGACGCTGCTGTGGCCGCCACCGTGGCCTACGCCAAGGCCATGGGCAAGACGCCGATCGTGGTCAATGACGCGCGCTTCTTCTATGCCAACCGCTGCATCATTCCCTA
>DJIP01000387.1:0-528 GCA_002433675.1 Halomonas halophila | reverse complement strand
AAGACGCCGATCGTGGTCAATGACTGCCCAGGCTTCCTGGTCAATCGGGTGCTGTTTCCCTACTTCGGCGGTTTCAGCCTCTTGGTCGAGAAGGGCGCCGATTACCAGCGCGTCGACAAGGTGATGGAGAAGTTCGGCTGGCCGATGGGCCCGGCCTATCTGCTCGACGTGGTCGGCATGGATACCGCGGTGCACGCCAACGCGGTGATGGCCGAGGGCTTCCCCGACCGCATGGCGCGTGACGGCAAGACCGCCATCCAGGTGATGTTCGACAACGATCGCCTGGGGCAGAAGAACGTCAAGGGCTTCTACGCCTATGAAGAGGATCGCAAGGGCAAGCCCAGGAAGGTCAGCGATGAGGCCGCCATCGAGCTGGTCAAGCAGGTGGTCGGTGAGACCCGCGAGTTCTCCGACGAGGAGATCATCGCGCGGATGATGGTGCCGCTGTGCATGGAGACCGTGCGCTGTCTCGAAGATGACATCGTCGGCACCCCGGCCGAGGCGGACATGGCGCTGATCTACGGCATC
>DJIP01000232.1:2310-6965 GCA_002433675.1 Halomonas halophila | reverse complement strand
TGGTCGCGCTGACCGGCGTCACCAACCCTGAAAGCTCCAAGGGCGCGGTCTCCGACGCTCTGTCGGGCTTTTCCAACCCGCTGATCTGGCTGATCGGCCTGGCCATCATGATCTCCCGTGGACTGGCAAAGACGGGCCTGGGCAATCGCATCGGCTACGCCTTTATCGCCGCCTTCGGCAAGCGCACCCTCGGCATCGGCTACGCCCTGTCCCTGGCCGAGCTGACCATCGCCCCGATCACCCCCAGCAACACCGCTCGGGGTGGCGGCATCATGCACCCGATCATGCGCTCCATCGCCGACAGCTTCGGCTCCTCCCCCGAGTCCGGCACCAGCAAGAAGATCGGCGAGTACCTGGCGCTGGTGAACTATCACGCCAATCCCATCACCTCGGCCATGTTCATCACCGCAACGGCCCCCAACCCCCTTATCGTCGACCTGATCGCCAAGGCTACCGACTCCGCCATCTCGATCACCTGGACCCAGTGGGCGCTGGCAGCGCTGTTGCCCGGCCTGGTCGCCATCGCGCTGATGCCGGCGGTGCTGTACGTGCTCTATCCGCCGGAGCTCAAGCGCACCCCGGACGCCACTTCCTTCGCCCGCGAGCAGCTCACCGCCATGGGCCCGCTCGACCGCGCCGAAAAGATCATGATCGGCGTGTTCGGCCTGCTGTTGATCCTGTGGGCCGGTATCCCGGCGATGCTGTTCGGCCCCGAGTTCAAGGTGAACTCCACTGCGGTGGCGCTGCTGGGACTGTCCATCCTGCTGGTCACCAATGTGCTGACCTGGGATGACATCCTCGGCGAGAAGTCCGCCTGGGACACTATCGTGTGGTTCGCCGCTCTGGTAATGATGGCAAGCTTCCTGGGCAAACTCGGACTGATCGGCTGGTTTTCCGGGGTCATCGAGGAGGGCATCAGCAGCTTCAATATGGGCTGGTTCGGCATGGCCCTGGCGCTGACCGGTGTC
Organism: Halomonas halophila; assembly: GCA_002433675.1. Taxonomy (GTDB): domain Bacteria; phylum Pseudomonadota; class Gammaproteobacteria; order Pseudomonadales; family Halomonadaceae; genus Halomonas; species Halomonas salina_B. The sequence goes on along the minus strand of DJIP01000232.1, from coordinate 5,997 downwards.
TACTTCTACGCGCACTACTTCTTCGCCAGCACCACCGCCCATATCACCGCCATGTACGCCGCCTTCCTGGCCGCCGGCATCGCCCTCGGCATCCCTACCCTGTACATCGCCCTGCTGCTGGCCGGCGCCTCCTCGCTGATGATGTCGCTGACCCACTACGCCACCGGCACCGCCCCGATCATCTTCGGCTCCGGCTATGTGGAACTCGGCACCTGGTGGAAGGCCGGGTTGGTGATGAGCCTGGTCAACCTGACCGTGTGGGTCGGTGTCGGCAGCCTATGGTGGAAGGTGCTGGGGTACTGGTAAGACACCCGGAAGGCGGGTCCGCTCTTGATCAGGGCAGGAGCCTGGTCAATCTGACCGTCTGGGTCGGCGTCGCAGACTCTCTACGGTGGAAGGTGCTGGGATACTGGTAAGACACCCGGAAGGCGGGTCCGCTCTTGATCAGGGCAGGAGCCTGGTCAATCTGACCGTCTGGGTCGGCATCGCAGACTCTCTGCGGTGGAAGGTGCTGAGGTACTGGTAAGTCCCCTCACCCGACAGGCTTTTCGGACCTCGTGAGATCCGACCCGGCGCCACCGCAATCGCGGTGGCGCTGTCGTCTGCGGGCCTCGCCGGCTTGCCGGGCCCCGGTCGGCGGCGCAGAATCGAACAGGACAGGACGTCATTTCGCTGCTTTTACGAGGACCCACATGGATTTCCTATCCCCCGCGCTGTGGTGGCTACTGGCCGGTCTCGCGGCCCTGCTGGTCGAGCTGCTGACCGGCTCCTACGTGCTGCTGGCCCTGGCGGCGGCGCTCGCCCTCAGCGCCCTGGCCGCCTGGCTGGGCGCCAGCTTCACCCTGCAACTGATCGTCCTGGCGATCGCCTGCGCTGTGCTGGTGCCGCTGGCGATCCGCCAGCTCAGACGAGGCGGCCGAGGTGCGAAAAAGGGCTTCGGCGTGGCCGGCACCGGTGCAGGTCGCGGTCAACGCTTCGTGCTGGTCAGCCGCGACTTCGATGACGCCCCCTGCATCAAGCTCGACGGTGATCTCTACCGTGCCAGACTGGCAGACGAGGCAGGTGGTGGCCCAGCACTGCGCCCAGGCGACGAGGTGACGCTGGTCCGCTTCGAGGGTACCCAGGCGGTGGTCCGCCCCGCTGGTGAAGGTTCTTGATCTCGGTCATGCGCGCGTTCGGGCAGTGGCCGCCAGACGCTATCGCCACTCGCTCGCCCATTGCCTAAGCTGGCCTTCGGCGGCGGGAGGCCGCCGGTCGCTCTGGGCGACACTCTCGATACCAAGGAGGTACCTGTATGTTGCCGTATGCCATAAACCCGGGGCTGTTGATTGCCCTGGTGGTGGTCGTCATCGCCGTGATCATGGTGATCAAGGGTCTGGTGATCGTTCAGGAGTCCGAGGTGATGGTGATCGAGCGCCTCGGCGCCTACCACCGCACGCTGCAGAAGGGCATCAACTTCATCGTTCCTTTCTTCGACAAGCCAAGGCCGATCAAGATGGTGCGCTACCTGCGCCAAGGCCAGGAGTTCACCCCGGTGCTGAGCCAGGAGACCCGCATCGACCTGCGCGAGTCGGTCATGGACTTCCCGTCCCAGCCGGTGGTCACCACCGACAACGTGACGGTGCGCATCGACGGAGCCATCTACTTTCAGATCATCGATCCGGCCAACGCCGTCTACAAGATCGAGAACATGAGTCAGGCGGTGGAGGTGCTGGCCAAGACCACCCTGCGCTCGGTGGTCGGCCAGATGGAGCTGGACAAGATCTTCGAGTCCCGCGCCGAGGTCAACGCCAAGATCAAGGAACAGATGGAGGAACCCGCCTCCAAGTGGGGGGTGGCGATCAATCGCATCGAGGTGCAGGACATCGAGATGCCGACGGAGGTGAAGGAGGCCATGCACCTGCAGATGTCCGCCGAACGTCGCCGTCGGGCCACCGTCACCGAGGCCGAGGGCGAAAAGGCCGCGGCCATCGCCAAGGCCCAGGGCCAGAAGGAGTCGGCGATCCTCAACGCCCAGGGCGACAAGGAATCCGCCATCCTGCGCGCCCAGGGCGAAAGTCGCTCCATCGAGCTGGTCCTCAATGCCATGGGCGAAGGCGAGAAGAGCACCAGGGCGGTCATCGGCTACCTGCTTGGCCAGTCCTATATCTCGATGTTGCCGGAGATGGCCAAGCAAGGGGAGCGCGTGTTCGTGCCCTACGAGAGTTCGGCTCTGCTCGGCGCCATGGGTGCCTTCCGTGACCTCAGCGCCGGCGACGAGGCACTCGGCGACATCGCCCGCCGCGCGGCCGCCGCCGGCGGTCTGACGGGTGCCGCCAGTTCCCAGGGGTAGGCTGCACGCACCAGGGCATGAGTCGGCTCGTGTAGCGGCTCGTATAGCGGTCAGGCAACCACCCTGGTGCCCTCGTGGCAGTCGCTCTGGCTCAAGCCCTGCCGCAATAAAAAACGCCCGAACCGTGAGGTTCGGGCGTTTTTGTCCTGCGAGCGGCTGACTTAATCGGTGGCGATCAGGCCGCCATGCTGTCGCCCAGGCGTTCGCGGATCTTCTTCATGGCGTTCTTCTCGAGCTGACGAATGCGCTCGGCGGACACGCCATAGACATCGGCCAGTTCGTGCAGGGTCGCCTTGTTTTCGGCCAACCAGCGCTGGCTCAGGATATCCCGCGAGCGCTCGTCGAGCTCGGCCAGTGCCCCCTGGAGGCGACGGGTGGCGTCCTGCTCCCAGTCACTGTCCTCAAGCTGGGTCGCCGGGTCCTGGCTGGCGTCGTCCAGATAGTGAACCGGGGCTTGATAGGCCGAGTCCTCGTCCTCGGACGGCGAGGCATCGAAGCCGGCATCATGGGAGGCCAGACGACCTTCCATCTCGCGCACCACCTCGGGCTTGACGTCCAGATCCTTGGCGATGGCGTCGACCTCGTCGCTGTTCAACCAGGCCAGGCGCTTCTTGGCGCCGCGCAGGTTGAAGAACAGCTTGCGCTGGGCCTTGGTGGTGGCGATCTTGACGATGCGCCAGTTGCGCAGCACGAACTCGTGAATCTCGGCCTTGATCCAGTGCACCGCGAAGGACACCAGGCGTACGCCCTGGGTCGGGTCGAAGCGCTTGACGGCCTTCATCAGGCCGACGTTGCCTTCCTGGATCAGGTCAGCCTGGGGAAGTCCATAGCCGGAATAGCTGCGTGCGATGTGCACGACAAAACGCAGATGGGACATGACCAGACGGCGGGCGGCTTCCAGATCACCTTCCTGCTGAAGGCGATGGGCCAGGTCCTGCTCTTCATCCACCGTCAGCAGCGGAATGCGATTTACGGCCTGAATGTAGCCGTTGAGGTCGTGCCCCGGTGAAAGATGACCCACCGGCAGAAGACTGTTGCTCATGTGCAGGTTGTCTCCTCGAAGACCAACAAGATTTCGGATGCACCTTGGAGGATAAAAATAGTAAGAAGTTCCCCTTTGGTCGTAGACATCCGACGAAACCGTACAAGAAACGGGTGATTACCTGTTGCCGCTAGCGTGGCTTGATGCCCGCCAGATGGCGGCTGACGGCGATCCAGGCTCCCAACCAGCCCAATAGTGTACTACAAGTCAGCAATGTTGTAGAGCCGACGAGGCCCAGGGTCGGTAGCTGATAGTGCGCGCCGTAGCTGGCCGCCAGCGATGCCACCGGCGCCGCCAGCCAGTCGCTGCCCAG
>DJIP01000232.1:0-1924 GCA_002433675.1 Halomonas halophila | reverse complement strand
AAGGGTCGGCGTACAAAGGCATGGGTGGCGCCGATCAAGGTCACCACCTCGATCTCCTTGCGCCGGTTCTCCACCGCCAGACGGATGGTGTTGCCCACCACCAGCAGCACGCCCAGCCCAAACAGTACCCCCAGCGCCAGGGTCAGGCGACGCCCGAGCTCGGCCAGCTGCCGCAAACGCTCGATCCAGGCCAGGTCGAGGCGTACCTCGGCCACCCCGGACATCGCCGACAGGCGCTCGGACAGCGCCGCCATGGCCTCCGGTGACGGCGTCGTCGGCGAGATCACCACCGCGGCGGGCAGCGGATTCTCGTCGAGCCGCGCCAGGGCATCATCGAGCCCCAGGGATTGCTGGAATTCCGCCATGCCCTGCTCGGCGGTGATCAATTCGGTGGCGGCGACCTCCGGTTGGGCCCCCAGCGCCTCCAGGATGCGCCCGGTCTCGGACTCGCTCACGCCCTTGTCGAGATAGGCCGTCAGGGTGGCACTGGCGTCCAGCTCGGCGTCCACCAGCTTGGCGCTATCCAGCGACAGCCACAGGGCGCTGGGCAGCACCAGGGCGATGGCGATGGCGAGCATGGTCAAGAGGCTACCCACCGGCTGGCGCACCAGCCGGCGCAGGCTGTCCAGACACATGGCCCGATGGTGACGCAACCAGGCTTGCCACTGCCCCTGAGCGCGTACCGTCTGCTGACGCGCACCCCGAGGTGACGTCGGGGCCTCCTGGCGGCCGCCCGTGCGTGCGGCGGCCGAGGCGCCCCTGGGTGTCACCGCGCCCTTGCGCGAATGGCGAGCGCTCATGCAGCCTCCTCGTCGGCCACCAGTCGCCCCTCGCTCAGGCGCAGGGTGCGGTGCCGCAGCCTGGCGATCAACGCCAGATCGTGACTGGCGATCATCACCGTGGTGCCGATGCGATGAAAGTCCTCGAACAACCCCATGATATCGGCAGACAGCTGGGGATCGAGGTTACCGGTAGGCTCATCGGCCAGCAGCAGGGCGGGCTTGTTGACCACCGCCCGGGCGATCCCCACGCGCTGCTGCTCGCCGCCGGAAAGCTCGATGGGAAGCGCCTTTTCGCGGTGCAACAAGCCGACCTTGTCGAGCGCGGCGCGGACCCGCCGAGCGATGTCCCGCGGTGCCAGACCCCGGATCTCCAGCGGCAGTGCCACATTGTGATAGATCGAACGGTCGAACAGCAGCTGGTGGTCCTGGAAGACCACCCCGATCTGGCGCCGGTAGAACGGCAGCTGGCTGGGATGCAGCTTGTCGATATCGTGACCGGCGACCATCACCCGCCCGCGACTGGGTCGCTCCAGGCGCATGATCAGCCGCAGCAGCGAACTCTTGCCGGCACCCGAATGGCCGGTGAGAAACACCATCTCGCCACGCGAGATGCGAAAATCGATATGGGAGAGCGCCTCGAAGCGCCCTCCATAGCGCTTGCCGACGTGCTCGAAGGCGATCATTCGTCGGCGTCACTCGGGCGACGGTCGAACAGGGCGTCGACGAAGTCCTCGGCCTTGAACGGCCGCAGGTCATCCAGGCTCTCGCCCACTCCGATAAAGCGGATCGGCGTCTTCAACTGCTTGGCCAGGGCGAAGATCACCCCGCCCTTGGCGGTACCGTCGAGCTTGGTCAGGGTGATCCCGCTGACCGGAACCGCCTCGTTGAAGGTAGCCGCCTGGGACAAGGCGTTCTGGCCGGTACCGGCGTCGAGCACCAGCATCACCTCATGGGGCGCCTGCGCATCGAGCTTGCCCATCACCCGATGGACCTTCTTGAGCTCTTCCATCAGGTGGCTCTTGTTGTGCAGGCGACCGGCGGTATCGGCGATCAGCACGTCGACGCCACGGGCACGGGCTGCCGCCACGGCGTCATAGATCACCGAGGCGCTGTCGGCACCGGTGTGCTGAGCCACCACCGGC
>DJIP01000176.1 GCA_002433675.1 Halomonas halophila | reverse complement strand
ACACCGGTATTGCTGCCGCTGGTGACCCAGCTCGGCATCGACCCGGAGCACTTTGGCCTGATCATCGTGGGGGGGCTGGCGATCGGCATGATCACCCCGCCGGTGGCGATCAATCTGTACGTGGCCTCTTCGGTGACCCAACTGCCGCTCGAGCGTATCACCCGCGCCATCCTGCCCTACCTGCTGGGGCTGATCGGCGTGCTGCTGCTGGTGGTCTACGTCCCCCTGTGGCTATCGTCCTGACGCCGGAGGCGAAAAAGCCGGTTTAGCGCCAACCAGCGAGCCGCGGATGCTGTCATCAGCATCCGCGGTTTTTTCTTTGCTGCCACAGCGCCATACTGACGATCTGTCGCGTCACCAGTTCAACTGGCGCAATCATCACCCCTTCACGTCACCCTCACATCCGGAGCCTTCATGTCCCTTCGCCTGCCTGTCAATGTCCGCCCCGGCCTTCGCGCCTTCTTGCTCCAAGCGGGGACTGCCCTGCCGGGCCGCACTATCATCGCCGCCATGATCGCCGCCCTGCTGCTGGCAAGCCTCGCCGGCTGCACCACCTACACCTACGAAGACGGACACAAGGAGACGGTCTGGGGCGTTCCCCCGGTGGACGAGCACAAGACCGAACAGGAGCGCCAGAACGAGGGGGTCAAGTATCGGGAACCGGGCGTTATCCCGGAAGAATAATCGCCCGATTTACTCCCTTACTTCAGGGGGTAGAGGCAGCGCCCGGTCCTGCTGACGCTCAGGTGCTGCCGCCCTTCACCAAGGTAAAGCCCAGATCGCGAATCGGTCGTTCCGGGGTCTTGCCGGACAGACGCTCGAGCAGCAGTTCCGCCGCCTGTGTACCCATCTCGCTGCGGGCCACCGCCAGGGTGGTCAGCTTCGGCGTCAGGTGCTCGGCCAGCGGCAATCCCAGATAGCCCCCCACCGCCAGCTCCTCGGGAACCCTGATACCCTGGCGGCTGGCCGCCAGCAGCACGCCGCTGGCGACGATATCGTTGGAGCAGTGGATGGCGTCCGGTCGCGATGCCATCGCCATCACATCCTCCAGCGCTCGTACTCCGACCTCATAGGACGCAGGCTCGTGGTACTCCAGCACCCCACCTGAGGCCGCGCCCGCCTCCTCCAGCGCCCGCTGGTGGCCCTCCAGGCGTTGCGCCGCCCGGTAGTCATGCCCCAGGTGAGAGCCGACGAAGGCGATGCGCCGATAGCCCTGTTCGATCAGATGGCGAGTCATGGCGTGGCCCAGGGCGACGCCGTCCACCCCTACGTTCATGTCGATGGGGTCGTCGCCCACCTCCATGATTTCCACCACCGGGCGCCCCCAGTCCCTGAGTCGCGAGATGACTCGGGGGCGGTGGCGCAGACCGGTCAGGATCACCCCGGAAGGCGAATAGCCGAGCACCGTATCCACCAGACTGGCCTCGCGGTCCAGATCCCAGTCGGTGGTGGCCAGCAGCATCTGGTACCCCGCTGCCTCGAGTCGCTTCTGGATAGCGTCGATGACCTCGATAAAGGTCAGGATCGCCAGCGACGGCACGATCACCGGAATCACCCGGGTACCGGCCGCTGCAAGCCCCCCGGCGATCAGGTTGGGCACATAGCCAAGCGCCTCCACCGCCGCGTCGACACGCTCCTTGACCTCGGCGGAGACTCGACCCGGCGTATTCAGTGCCCGCGATACGGTGATCGGCGCGACCCCCGCCTGCCGGGCCACGTCGGCCAGGGTCACTCGGCCCTTGCCCCGGTGGCGCTTGCGTGAGCGAATTTCCTGGCTGTCCATTGGCGTCCTTCCTCGAAGATTCCTTTGGCCACAGTGTAACCCAAGACCAAAGTATGGGTAGCGCTACCATCTTAATGGTAGCGCTACCCATGCAATGTCGGCTACCTTTCGTCTACGCCTCGACGCAACAGCGTCGTCGGACGATACGCCCCGAGGAGACAACGACAATGAACGCACGCAGCCTCACCCCCCTTGCCCTGGTCACCGCCATCTCGCTCGGTGCCGCCGGCACCGCCGCCGCCGAAGACCTGGCCATAGCCATCCACACCGACCCGTCCCACGCCATGTTCAAGATCGGCGAGCGCCTGAAGGAGACCATCGAAAGCGAGTCCGATGGCGAGCTGACGGTGACCCTGCTCGGCACCGAGGTCGGTGGCGAGCGCGACCACCTGGAAGGCGCCAGCTACGGCGAGTACGCCATCGCCCTTGGTGGCTCCATGCCGATGACCCTGTATGCCCCCGAGTTTGCCGCCGCCGACCTGCCCTTCGTCTACGACTCCAGTGAGCAGGCCCGCAAGATCTACGAAGGCGAGATCGGCGAGGCGCTGAATCAGAGCCTGATCGCCAAGGGCAACATGCGCCTGGTGGGCCTGTCGGCGCGCAACCCCCGCAACTTGACCTCAAAGACCCCGGTCGAGACCCCGGAGGACGTCAGCGAGGTGCGCATGCGCGTACCGGAGATCGCGCCCTGGGTCGCGGTATGGGGCGAGATCGGCGCGCTGCCGAGCCCGATCGCCTGGCCGGAGGTCTACACCTCGCTGCAGACCGGCGTCATCGACATGCAGGAAAACCCGGTGGACAACATCTACGCCGGCAAGCTGTTCGAGGTGCAGGACTACGTCAGCCGCACCGAGCACGTCTACTCGTTCTTCCACTGGCTGATGAACGAAGACGTCTATCAGGACCTGTCCGATGAGCACCGCGACATTGTCCTGTCCGCCGTCGACGACGCGACTACCTGGGGCGATCAACTGGTCAGCGATGGCCAGGCGGAGCTGTTTGAAAAGCTCAAGGAGGAAGGCATGGAGATCGTCGAGCCCGATGTCGCCGCCTTC
>DJIP01000282.1 GCA_002433675.1 Halomonas halophila | reverse complement strand
TGGACTCCATGGATCTGGAACGTGAGCGCGGTATCACCATCAAGGCCCAGTCGGTGACGCTGGACTACCATGCCAATGATGGCGAGACCTACCAGCTCAACTTCATCGATACCCCGGGACACGTCGACTTCTCCTACGAGGTGTCACGCTCGCTGTATGCCTGCGAGGGCGCACTGCTGGTGGTGGACGCCGCCCAGGGCGTCGAGGCCCAGTCGGTGGCCAACTGCTACACCGCCATCGAGCAGGGGCTCGAGGTGTTGCCGGTGCTCAACAAGATGGACCTGCCCCAGGCGGACCCCGACAAGGTCGCCCACGAGGTCGAGGAGATCATCGGCCTGGACGCCACCGACGCCTGCCAGGTGTCGGCCAAGAGTGGTCTGGGCATCGATGCGCTGCTCGAACGTCTGGTGCGTGATATTCCGCCGCCCAAGGGTGACCCCGAGAAGCCGCTGCAGGCGCTGATCATCGACTCCTGGTTCGACAACTACCTGGGCGTGGTGTCGCTGGTGCGGATCTTCGACGGCGTGCTCAAGAAGGGCGACAAGATTCGCATCCTGTCCACCGGACGTGACTGGCAGGCCAACGAGGTCGGCATCTTCACCCCGCTGCGCAAGGAGACCGATATCCTGCGCGCCGGTGAGGTGGGCTTCGTGGTGGCCGGCATCAAGGACATTCAAGGGGCGCCGGTGGGGGATACCATTTCCCACGCCAAGACCCCGGACGTCAAGCGCCTGCCGGGCTTCCAGAAGGTCAAGCCCCAGGTCTACGCCGGCATGTTCCCGGTCAGCGCCGACGACTACGAAGACTTCCGCGACGCCCTCGAGAAGCTGGCGCTCAACGACGCTTCGCTGGACTACGAGCCGGAAAACTCCGACGCCCTGGGCTTCGGTTTCCGCGTCGGCTTCCTCGGCACCCTGCACATGGAGATCGTGCAGGAGCGTCTGGAGCGCGAGTACGATCTGGACCTGTTGACCACCGCGCCGACGGTGGTCTACGAACTGGCCATGAAGAACGGTGACGTGAACTACGTCTCCAACCCGTCCAAGCTGCCGGACATGGCCGACGTCGAAGAGATGCGCGAGCCCATCGTGCGCGCCAGCATCCTGGTGCCCCAGGAGTTCGTCGGCAACGTCATCAGCGAGTGCGAGCTGCGTCGCGGTACCCAGAAGGACATGCTGTTCCTGGGTAGCCAGATCCAGCTGACCTACGAATTGCCGATGAGCGAAGTCGTCATGGACTTCTTCGACAGGCTCAAGTCCATCTCCAAGGGCTATGCTTCGCTCGAGTACAACTTCGAGCGCTTCGAGGCGGCCAAGCTGGTACGCCTCGACGTGCTGATCAACGGCGATCGGGTCGACGCCCTGGCGGTGATCATCCACCGCGATCATGCCCACAGCCGCGGCCGCGTGCTGGTCGAGAAGATGAAGGAGCTGATCCCGCGTCAGATGTTCGACGTGGCGATCCAGGCCGCCATCGGTGGTCAGGTCGTGGCCCGTTCCACGGTCAAGGCGCTGCGCAAGAATGTGACCGCCAAGTGCTACGGTGGCGACATGACCCGCAAGAAGAAGCTGCTCGAGAAGCAGAAGGCCGGCAAGAAGCGGATGAAGCAGGTCGGTCGCGTGGAGATCCCCCAGGACGCCTTCCTCGCCGTGCTCAAGGTGAACGACTGATGCCCCAGCGGCGGTCGATCCGTCCCGGTGTGACGCCGGGACGGCTTGCCCCTCCCTCAGATACCGTCTTACAAGCCACCTGGAAACACTGATATGGACTTCTCCCTGCTGCTGGTGATCGCGGTCGCCGTCACTGGTCTGATCTGGCTGCTCGACCTGGTCTGGTGGCGCCCGCGGCGTCAAGCCGTCACCGCAGCTGCCGACACCGGCGCCACCGAAGGGGTGGATCTGTCTGCTCGGGAGCTTTCGCGCAAGGAGCCCTGGCCGGTGGACTACGCCAAGTCGTTCTTTCCGGTGCTGCTGGTGGTGCTGGTGCTCAGAAGCTTCGTGGTGGAGCCATTCCAGATTCCGTCAGGCTCCATGCGTCCGACGCTGGAGGTCGGCGACTTCATCCTGGTCAACAAGTTCACCTACGGCCTGAGGCTGCCGGTGGCCAACACCAAGATCCTCGATCTGAACGAGCCGGAGCGGGGTGATGTCATGGTCTTCCGCTATCCCCAGGACCCGGCGGTGAACTTCATCAAGCGCGTGGTGGCGCTGCCCGGCGATACCCTTCGCTACGTCGACAAGCAGCTCTATGTCAACGGCGAGCCGGTACCCAAGACACTGCTCGACGACGCGCCCGACAGCGCGCCGGGCGAGTTGCTGTTCTCCGAGCAGTTGGGCGAACATCAGCATCAGATCTACAATAATCCCCGCGATCCCGGCCCGCTGGTCCACGACGTCGTGGTGCCCGAGGGCATGTACTTCGCCATGGGCGACAACCGGGACCACTCCAATGACAGCCGCTACTGGGGCTTTATCCCGGAAGCCAACATCGTCGGCAAGGCCTTCGCTGTATGGATGCATTGGGACGGTGGACTGCCGAGCTTTTCCAGCGTGAGGACGATCCCGTGATCGTTTCAGCGCCGCTTGGGTCTTCCACCGTCAGCACATTGAGTTAACAGGAGCGTCGTGAGCAATTCCCTGACCCCCTTCAGTCGCCGCATCGGCCATGAATTCCAGGACGCGAGTCTGCTGGAGCTGGCCATGACCCACCGTAGCTTCGGTGGGCGCAACAACGAACGCCTCGAGTTCCTGGGTGATTCGATCGTCAATTTTGTCATCGCCGAGGCGCTGTTCGCGCGCTTTCCGGAAGCCCGCGAGGGCCAGCTGTCGCGCCTGAGGGCGCGCCTGGTCAAGGGCCAGACCCTGGCGGAACTGGCCCGGGAGATGCGCTTTGGCGAATGCCTGCGCCTGGGTTCCGGCGAGATGAAAAGTGGCGGCCATCGGCGTGAATCGATCCTCGCTGACGCCGTCGAGGCGGTGATTGGCGCCATCTACCTGGACGCCGGCATGGACGCGGTACGCGCGCGGGTGCTGGCCTGGTTCGAGGAGCGCCTGGCGCGCATCGACCTCAAGCAGTCCCAGAAGGACCCCAAGACCCGCCTGCAGGAGTTTCTGCAGTCGCGTCAGGCACCGCTGCCTCGCTACGAGGTGACCTCGGTGGAAGGCGAGGCCCACGCCCAGACCTTCACCGTGGAGTGCCATGTCGAGATGCTCGACGAACACACCGTCGGCACCGGCGCCAGCCGCCGCCACGCCGAACAGATGGCCGCTGAAAGCGCCCTGCAACGCCTCGATCCCAAGGGAGTCAGCGCATGAGTCAGACCTGTGGATTCGTGGCCATTGTCGGCCGTCCCAACGTCGGCAAGTCCACCCTGATGAACCGTATTCTCGGGCAGAAGATCTCGATCACCTCGCGGCGGCCGCAGACCACCCGCCACCAGGTGCTAGGGATCAAGACCGAGGGCGACGCCCAGGCCATCTTCGTCGACACGCCGGGTATCCATATCCTCGGCAAGGACCGCAACAAGGCGATCAACCGCTTCATGAACCAGGCGGCGGTGCAGGCCCTGCGAGACGTGGATTGCGTGGTCTTTCTGGTCGACCGCACCCGCTGGACCGAAGAAGACCAGATCGTGCTGGACCGTCTGGCCAACGTCGAGGCGCCGGTGATCCTGGCGGTCAACAAGGTGGACCGCCTGCAGGACAAGGCCACCCTGCTGCCGTGGTTGGCCGAGCTCGGCAACAAGCGCGAGTTCGCCGCGGTAGTGCCGATCGCCGCCCAGCACGGTACCAATGTGCCGGAGCTCGAGGCCGAGATCGACAAGCACCTGCCCGAGGGGATCCACTTCTTCCCGGAAGATCAGGTCACCGACAAGAGCATGCGCTTTCTGGCCGCCGAGATGGTGCGCGAGAAGGTCATGCGCCAGCTTGGCGACGAGCTGCCTTATCAGATGACCGTCGAGATCGAGGAGTTTCGTGACGAGGCTCGGGTGGTGCACATCAGCGCGCTGATCCTGGTCGAGCGTCAGGGCCAGAAGAAGATCCTGATCGGCGACAGCGGCGATCGCATCAAGAAGATCGGCCGTGAGGCACGTCTGGATATGGAACGGGCGCTGGACAAGAAGGTCATGCTCAACCTGTGGGTCAAGGTCAAGCGTGGCTGGTCCGACGACGAACGCGCCCTCAAGAGCCTCGGCTACGACCTCGACTGAGTCCTTCACCCGCGCACCGGCAGGATCATCGATGACGATGGTCCTGTTGTGATCCTGTTGCCCCGACGTCGGGATCCCCATGCAGCCGCAGCCCGCCTTTCTGCTCCACAAGCGTCCCTACCGCGAGACCAGTGCGCTGGTCGAACTGCTGACCCTCGACCACGGCCGTGTGCGCGCCGTGGCCCAGGGCGTGCAGCGCCCCGGTAGTCGCTCGCGCAGCCAGATGCAGCCCTTCGCGCCCCTGCACCTGACCTGGCAGGGCGAGCGCGAGCTCAAGCGACTGCGGCTGATCGAGTCCCGTGGCCCGGCGGCGATGCTCGCCGGCGAGGGGCTACTGTGCGGTCTTTACGCCAACGAATTGCTGACCCGACTGCTGCCGGTGGAGTTGCCGGTGGGGCAGGTGTTCGCCTTTTACACCTCGGCGCTGGACGAGTTGGCGACGCCGGCCTCTCGTGCCGCGGCCCTGCGTCGACTGGAGTTTGCGCTGCTCGATGCGCTGGACGCCGCGCCGCGTTTCACCACGCCCGACGGTGGTGGCCTGGACCCCCAGCGGCGCTACCGCTTCGAGCCCGGCAGCCGGGCCTTTGTCGCCAGCGACCGCGGCATCGACGGGCGCACCCTGCGCCTGCTGGCCGGGGCCGACTGGGGCGAGGCAGGGCTCGCCGGGCCGGCCAAGGCGCTGTCGCGTGCGGCCCTGGCGCCGCTGCTGGGCGACCGTCCGCTGCGCTCCCGTGCGCTGATGGTTGCCATGGCCGAGCGGCGCCGTCAGGCGCGCTGACCCTTGTCGCCC
>DJIP01000263.1 GCA_002433675.1 Halomonas halophila | reverse complement strand
GTCATGCACCGTGGTCATGGAGCCGTGACGGATACCGAAACGCTTCTGGATCACCTTGACCACCGGGGCCAGACAGTTGGTGGTGCAGCTCGCGGCGGTGACGATGCGGTGGCGCTCGGGCTCATAGAGCTCGTCGTTGACCCCCATGACCACGTTGAGCACGCCCTCCTCCTTGACCGGCGCGCTGACCACGACGCGCCGCACGCCCTGGTCGAGATAGGCCTGAAGCCTGTCCAGCGTCTTGTGCTTGCCAGAGCATTCGATCACTACGTCACAGCCGGACCAGTTCGCGTCCGCCGGTACGCTCGCCCCGCTGAAGGCCACCGCGCGACCGTCGAGGCGCAGCTGCTCGCCATCGCCCGCTATCCCGCCGCCAGGCGAAAAGTGGCCGTGCACCGAATCGAACTCCAGCAGGTGGGCGAAGGTGGCGGCGTCGCCACCAGGATCGTTGACGCGAACCAGAGCGACCTCTCCGGCGGCGATACGCGGCCACAGGCTGCGAACCACCAGACGGCCGATACGACCGAAACCATTGATACCGATACGTAGTGTCATGAAAGTCTCGCTTTAGAAAGTGAATATCGCGCCCCGCCGAGCCGCCCTGCGCTACCGCCCCGGCACCCGCCAGCCCCTGCCGACGGAGGGTTGCGCTATCAATCGCCGGCCAGGTGGCGGGCGCGATCGCGATCCTTGATCTGCAACCACAGCATCAGGCGCACGCGGATTTCCTGAAGCGCCTGGGCATAGGCGTTGTCACGCTCGATGCCACGCGGATCGCGGATATCCCAGTAAAGATGCTCATCGCGGCTGCCCTCCCAGTCGCGACAGGTTTCCTGGGCCTTGTCGCACAGCACGATGACGGCATCGAAGTGCTGTCCCTCGAAGCTGTCGAGGGACTGACTGGCGAGCCCCTCGGTGCTGATGGACTGCTCCTTGAGCGCGGCCAGCGTCTTCTGATGCGGCTCGTCCGGCTCGGTGCCGGCACTGAAGGCATCGAAGCGATCACCGGCCAGGTGGCGCAGCAGCGCCTCCCCCATCAGCGAGCGGGCGGAATTGGCGTGACACAGAAACAGCACGCGTTGCTTGCGGGACTCTTGTGACATCGTCATCGGGGGCGCCTCAGGATATATGGAATTTCATATATACGAGACAAGGATGTCAATTCCATGACCGTTTCGCGACCACGACAAGGAATCGACGACAGCCACCAGAGTCAGTGGGCAGTGGCCGAGGCCTGGCGCCTGAGGCGCACGATGGTGATGATGTTGGTGGCGAAGATCAGCGTCTCGGCCAGGGTGCCGCCCAGCGAGCCTGCCAGCAGGTTGCTGATGATCCAGCAGAAGGCGGCGCCGGCCAGCACCAGGCGCATCGCCACCCCTCTGAGCATGAACATGGCAAAGGTGCCAAGCAGCCCCGCCGCCAGGGCAGGAAGATCACGCACATCGCTCCAGGTCAGCGCCGCTACCAGCAGGGTGGCGAGCAACATGCCAAGCATGATCGGCAGGTTGCCGGGAAAGCGTCGCGCCAGAGCGATGCGCAGGATGATCAGGGCCGAGATCGACGCGGCCACCCAGCTACCCAGCAGGGCAAACTGGGTCGCGAAGGCCAGGTTGGCCCCCAGCAGCAACACCAGCAGCTTGTCGTCGCGACGGCTGGCGAAGCCGATCACGCAGAGCGTGAGCGCCACCAGGCTGACCGCCTGTCCGGCAAGCCATCGTAGCCCTAATTCCTCCATGCCGAGGCTCCAGACGATCGAAAAGGTGGGTCATCCTAGCACGACCACTGTGCCACATCGGGCAAGCGCGCCAGGTCGCACGTGGCGGAGCCTGGCCGCAGGCGTAGTGGCCACGCCCATAGGCTGGCACGGCCGCTGCCCTGACACTAGGCTAAACCGATCTCTACTACGCGAAACTGCCCATGCCACCCCTGGACTTTCCCTGCGACAAGTACCGTGAGCGTATCGGCCTTGCCCGGCCCGCCGAAACATCTGCAGATTTTCTGAGCGCGCTGCATCGCGCCCAGCTCACCTCGCTGCCCTTCGAGAACTTCGATATTTGCCTGGGCCGCAGTGTGGATGTCAGTGCTCAGGGCATTGTAGCCAAGCTCATCGACCAACGCCGGGGCGGCTACTGCTTCGAACTCAACGGCCTGTTGCTGATGGCGCTCAAGGCCTTTGGTTTCGAGGCCAGGGCGCTGCTGGGGCGCGTGCATCTGTCGGGGACACCCACCGGTCGCAGTCATCAGGTGTCTCTGGTCACGCTGGGCAAGCGCCAGTGGCTGGTCGACGCCGGCTTCGGCGCCAATACCCCCCGTGCCCCGATCCCGCTGACCCTGGACACTCCGCTCCACGCCGGAGACCAGACACTACGGCTGGTGGAGGACGCTCGCTTCGGGATCATGCTGCAGTCGCTGATGGGCGCTCAGTGGGTCGACCTCTATAGCGTCGATTTCACCACGGTGTGCGACGGTGATATTCAGATGGCCAATCACTTCACCTCCACCTGGCCGGGCCTGCACTTCACCACCTCGCGCATGGCCGCGCTGGCCACCCCCGAGGGCCAGATCACCCTATCCGACTTCACCTTGAAGATCCGACGCGGGGACACGACAAGCGAACAGCTCCTGCCCTCGGGCTCGCCCTACCTGGCGGCGCTGGAAGAGCACTTCGGGATCGTGCTGGAGGCCCACTACGAGGATCTCGCACCGCTTGATCCCTGACCTCTCCCCGGTTCTTCACGGGGTCGGCCACACGCTGGGCTGCGCAATAGGGAAAAAACCGACGTGGCGCCGTTGTCAGGGCCCTTAACCCCTCGCGACAGTCGCCAACAGGCCCCATTCCATGTTGAACTATGCCCCGAGCCTTTGTCTGCCAATGGATTTGGAAAGGAGCCTGCCGTTTATGTTCAATCGCCTTGCGTCCGGCCTGCGTGCCGCCGGTGTGCTGAGCCTGCTGGCGCTGTCGCCGCTGACCTTCGCCCAGAGCACCGGCAATGCCGGACCCGCCGTCAACACCGAGACCTTCCAGTCCTGGGAGGTCAACTGCCCGGTCAACCCGTCCGACGGCTCCTGCTCCATGACCCAGCTGGTCAATGGTGCCGATGGCGAGCCGGTACTTCGGGTCGTGGTCGGCAACCCTGCTCAGCTGGACGGTTCTGCCATGACCTTCCTGGTTCCGCTGGGTGTACGTCTGGCCCCAGGCCTGCAGCTCAAGGTCGATACCAATGAGCCGGTGGGCATGCCCTACCAGGTGTGTGTGCCCCAGGGCTGCCGTGCCGATATCCCGCTCCAGCCGCAACTGCTCAACCAGCTGAAGGCCGGCAGCACCGCCACCGTCAGCATCGTCAACCCGCGCGGCCAGCGTCAGGACCTTAACGTGTCGCTGATGGGCTTCAGCGCCGCCAAGGATCGCGTCGACCAGAACTGATCGATCCTTCACGCCACCCGTTCTCGGGTGGCGTGTCCCCTGTGCCTTCTTCCCTCCTGTCTCTTCTTCCCTCCTGTCTCTTGTTCCCCTCCAGTCGATTTTCCACGGGTCGCATTTTCACCGACCTTGCGCTTGCGCATTACCTTGGCCCCCTCTCTCCGCTGCCGTTTCCGATCGGCAGAGCCGTGGCTGAGCGACGGGCCCCACACACCTAAGTACGCTGAGCCAAGGGCGCCCACTTCTGCCCAAAGTGGAACAATAAGTTGCAGGTAAATTGCCTATGCTCAGCTGCAGGGGCAAAGCCTCGACCGTGACACGCCAAGGCAATGGCAAGAATGGCGACAACGACCAGCGCATCGACGTTAAAGAGCGCAGCGCCAACAAGAAAGCGCAGCGACAACAACAAACACCAGGAGGTGAACGGTGATAAGCCTGACGATCAACGACCAACAGCATGAACTGGACGTGCCCGAGCAGATGCCACTGCTGTGGGCGCTGCGCGATGTGGTGAATCTGACCGGCACCAAGTTTGGCTGTGGCATGGGGCTATGTGGCGCCTGCACCGTTCACCTGGACGGCGCCGCCGTACGCTCCTGTGTCACGCCGGTGGCGGCTGCCGCGGGCAAGCACGTGACCACCATCGAGGCCATGGCCACCGACGCCGTGGGCAGCAAGGTGCAGGAGGCCTGGCTGGATGTCGGCGTGGCCCAGTGCGGCTACTGCCAGGCCGGCCAGATCATGAGCGCGACCGCCTTCCTCAAGGACAACGCCAACCCCAGCGACGACGACATCGCCAGCGCCATGGGGGGCAATATCTGCCGCTGCGGCACCTACAACCGGATCCGCACCGCGATCCATCGCGCAGCCGGACAGGAGGAGCAGGCATGAACCGCACCGTCGATACGCTGCTGCTGGCCAACGTCAGCCGCAGACGCTTCCTCCAGGGCCTGGCCGCCGGAAGCGCACTGGTGGTGGCCGCCCGCTGGGACCTGGCCGCCGCCGCAGAGGACAAGCAGTACGGCGCCGCCGGTATGCCCTACGGCTGGGTCGACAATCCCAACGTGTTCATCCAGATCGACGAGGACGGCAGCGTCACCGTGACCAACCATCGCGCAGAGATGGGCCAGGGCATCCGTACCAGCCTGGTGATGGTGGCCGCCGATGAGCTGGGTGCCGACTGGAGCAAGGTCAAGGCTACCCAGGCGCCAGGGGATTCCGAGACCTACGGCAATCAGGACACCGACGGCTCGCGCAGCATGCGCCACTGGTTCGATCCCATGCGGCGGGCCGCTGCCTCGGCACGCCGGATGCTGGAACAGGCCGCCGCCCAGCGCTGGGACGTGCCTGTGGACGAATGCCAGGCCGGCGTCCACGTCATCGTTCACACGCCATCCGGGCGCGAACTCGGTTTCGGCGAGCTGGCGGCGGCAGCCAGGGAGCTCGACATCCCTTCCCGGGACTCGCTGACACTCAAGCCCGAAAGCGAATGGCGGCTGATCGGCAAGTCCCTAGGGCCCAGCCACGCAAGCGATACCGCCAGCCTCGAGCGCGCCCCCGCGGTAGATGGCGAAGACATCGTCAGCGGCAAGGCCATCTATGGTGGCGATATTCGCCTGCCGGACATGGCCTACGCGGTGATCGCCCGTCCCGATGTGCTGGGCGCAAGCGTCGCCAGCGTCGATGACAGCGAGACCCTCAAGATCCCCGGCGTGATCAAGACCGTCAGGCTCGAAGGCACCTCCCAGCCGTCGTCCTTCCACCCGCTCGGCGGCGTGGGGGTAATCGCCGACAACACCTGGGCCGCCATCGAAGGACGCAAGGCGCTCAAGATCCAGTGGAATACCGAAGGGCTCGACGCCAACGCCGGCTACGACACCGAAAGCTACCGCAAGATGCTCGAGCAGCGAGCCGATTCCCCCGGCAAGGTGCTCAGGGCCAGCGGCGATATCGAGGCGGCGCTTGCCGACGCCGAGTCTCGTCACAGCGCCACCTACTACATGCCCCATCTGGCCCACGCCACCATGGAGCCACCGGTGGCCATCGCCCGGGTAAGCGCCGACGAAGCCGAGACCTGGGCGCCGGTGCAGGACCCGCAGAGCGCCCGCGACCAGGTCACCGAGCAGCTCGGCATCGACGGCACTAACGTAAAGGTCAACCAGACGCTGCTGGGCGGCGGCTTCGGACGCAAGGCCAAGCCGGACTTCGTGGTGGAGGCGGCGCACTTGAGTCGCGCCCTCGACGGCCGCCCGGTGCAGCTTCAGTGGACCCGCGAGGATGACCTTCACCACACCTACTTCCACGCGCTGTCGGTGGACCGCCTGGAAGCCGGCCTCGGCAGCGACGGCAAGGTCCAGGGCTGGCGTCATCGCACCCTGGCGCCGACCATCATGTCGATCTTCCAGGACGACCCCAAATACAAGGCGACCTACGAACTCGGCATGGGCCTGACGCCCCTGCCCTTCGACATTCCCGCGCTATCGCTGGAAAACGGCGAGGCCCCGGCACACAAGCGCATCGGCTGGTTCCGCTCGGTGGTCAACCTGCCCCACGCCTTTGCCATCCAGAGCTTCGTTGCCGAACTCGCCGCGAGCGCCGGGCGTGATCATCGCGACTACCTGCTGGAACTTCTGGGGCCGGCGCGCGAGATCGACCCGCTGGCCGTCGGCGCCACCTGGAACTACGGCGAGGACCCGGAGCGCTATACCATCGATGTCGGACGCCTGCGTGGCGTCATCGAGCGGGCGACCGAGGAAGCCGACTGGGGCAAGTCGCTGCCCGCGGGCCGCGGCCAGGGCCTGGCGGTGCATCACAGTTTCTGCTCCTACACCGCCATCGTGCTGGACGTGGAGGTCGACGACCAGGGCAGCGTCATCGTCCACCAGGCCGACGTTGCCTTCGACTGTGGCCCCAGGGTCAACCCCGAGCGCATCCGCGCCCAGATGGAGGGCTCGGTGGTGATGGGCATCGGCATCGGCCTGCTGAACGAGATCAGCGCCAGCGGCGGGCGCATCGAGCAGGACAACTTCCACCAGTACCTGCTACCGCGCCAGGCCAACGCCCCGCGCGAGGTGCGCGTCCATCTGGTCGACAATCCCGATGCACCGATGGGTGGCGTGGGTGAGCCAGGGCTCCCCCCGGTGGCGCCGGCCCTGACCAACGCCATCTTCGCGGCCACCGGCAAGCGCATCCGAGAGCTGCCGGTGGGCAACCAGCTAAAGGGCTGACGTCCACGACGGTGAGCACCCTTGGCGATGACGTCCGGGCAAAAGCGAGCGGCCAGGCTACCCTGAAAGGGTCGCCTGGCCGCTTTTTTACCACCAACGTTCACCGGATCGAGGAGTATCAAAATGTCGATAGAGTTCCTGCTGACCAGTCTCATCGTGGTACTTGCCCCCGGCACCGGGGTCATCTATACCCTGGCGACAGGACTCGGGCGTGGTGCCAAGGCTAGTCTGGCCGCGTCGATTGGCTGCACACTTGGCATCGTGCCTTCCCTGATTGCCGCCATCACCGGCGTCGCCGCCATCCTGCATACCAGTGCCCTGGCCTTTTCCGTGCTCAAGATACTCGGCGTCATCTATCTGCTCTACATGGCCCTCAGCCTGCTGAAGCAGGGTGGAGCCCTGGACCTCCCTGGCCGGCCGGCCCGTCCGGGTTCGCTTGTCAGGATCGGCGTCATCGGTGCCCTGATCAACGTCCTCAATCCCAAGCTGTCGGTCTTCTTTCTCGCCTTTCTGCCGCAGTTCATCACCGCGTCGGGAGCGAGCGCACTCGAACAGATGCTGGGCCTTGGCGGCATCTTCATGCTGATGACCCTGGTGATCTTTTCAGCCTATGGGCTGGGAGCTGCCTGGATCAGGGGCCACGTCGCGGGACGCCCCGGCATCATGACCGCCTTTCGACGGCTGTTCGCCGGGACCTTCATTGCCTTGGGTGCCAAGCTGGCCCTCACGGAGAGATAGCCGAGAAATAGCCGAGAAATAGCCGAGAAATGGCGGAGAGATACAGGAAGAACAGCCCCTTGCCGGTTTCGTGGCCCACGCCTCATGCCCTTCGAGGCACCACGGGTATCAAGGTCAAGCGATCACAAGGTGAGCATAGGGGCGCGGCGCACTAGGCACCAACGCCCTCAAGGTCACGTCCGAAAGGTGGACGGGTACGGACACTTTTCAAACAACACCCTGGCGCGCGTCAACGTGAGCGCACCTCGGTCCATAGCTGTTGCAGCATGGTCAGCGATTCCCCCTCGATCAGCGGTGTGGTCACCAGGTGACCGCTGGTCTCGGGGTCGAGCCTGGAGGCCTCGCGCAGTGCCTCGTCCACCATCGGCAGGGCGGCCTCGTTGGGGGTTCTGTAGTAGGCATAATTCGCCGCCTTGGCGGCATTTTCCGGACGCATCATAAAGCTGATGAAGTCCTGGGCCAGCTGCGGATGAGGGGCTCTCGCCGGCACCACGAAGGTGTCCATGCCGAGCTGGGCGCCCTCCTCCGGGGCGAAGAAAGCCAGATCACCATAGATCTCGGGAGAATCGGCCTTGCGGTAGTCCACGTCGCCGCTGTAGGTCACCGCGACAGCGCTGACGCCTCGTGCGACCTGCTCCACCGCTGCGGTACTGTCGACGAAGCCGGTGAAGTTGCCCCGCTCAAGGGTCTGGCTGACCAGCTTGGCGGCGTTGATCCAGGCCTCCTGACCGACGCAGTCGAACCCCGCGCCCTGATAGGCGCAGGCCATACCGAGTGACACCTGGGGATCACCACCCAGCAGCGCAAAGGGCTGGTCGGGATTGATCTCGGGGTCGAACAGCACGCTCCAGGAGTGCGGCAGCTCGGCGAAGGTGTTGGTGTCGTAGACGATGCCGGTGACGCCCCACAGATAGGGCACGCTGTAGCGCTCCTCGGGGTCATAGGGCGGCTGGCGGAATGCCGCCATCAGGTCCCCTCGCCCCTGCTGGATGCGCGGGTCGTCGAGCTCCCTCACCAGGCCAGCGTCGATCAGCCGGGTGACGTAGTAGTCGGTAGGCACCACCACGTCGTACTGAGCGTCACCGCCGGCGGCCAGCTTGGAGAACATCTCGGCGTTTGAGGTGAAGTAGTTCTGTACCACCTCTACCTCGAACTCCTGCTCGAAGGCCTCGACCAGCGCCGGGTCCATGTACTCGGTCCAGTTGAACAGAAACAGCTTGTCGTCATCCTGCGCCCAGACACCGGTACTGACCATTCCCAGTGCCGCCACTGCCATCCATCGTTGCATGACTTCGCCTCATTGTTATTGATTCGCAGGCAAATAGTGCGCCAGCCTTCCATCGTTGTACACCATGAAAGCATCTTGCCCCCAGGATGGTCGGAGAACAGAGCCTTCCAGCTTGTCTTGTCGCTGTCGACTAGCCTCGCTGGCTGCCTGACTGTCCACAGCGACGCCACCTCTAACGCGAACCCTCGGTGACGGTCGTCGGGAGTGTGCGGCTTCGTTGGCAGGACCTTGCGTCACATCCAGCGGGCATCTAATGTGCCAGCCTCGCTCACACGACAGGGTCAAGATCATGCAACTCAGCGCACGCAATCAGCTCAAGGGAAGCATTACCGCCATTTCCCGCGGTGCGGTGAACGGCGACGTCACCCTGACCCTGCCAGGCGGACAGGCGATTACCGCCATCATTACCCTGGGCAGCTGCGACCGCCTCGAACTCGACCGTGGCAAGCCTGCCATCGCCATCTTCAAGGCGTCCAGCGTGATGCTGGCCAACGGCGACGATATCGCGACCTCCGCCCGCAATCAGCTAGCCGGCACCATCGAACGTATCGTCGAAGGTGCGGTCAATTCGGAAGTCATCCTGGACGTTGGCGGTGGTGTAGAGATCACCGCGATCATCACTCGGGAGAGCGTCGAACGCCTCGGGCTGCGCCAGGGCGCCCCGGCCAAGGCCATCATCAAGGCGTCCAGCGTGATGCTAGGTGTCGAGTGACGTCCTCGTTGCATCACAGGAAAAGCAGGCCGGCCCGCCGACAGAGCCAAATGCAAAGCCCCCCAGTGGCATCGTTGCCGGAGTCACGATGAGCGCCCCTGGAGGACGACGCCGCCCACGAGCGCGGCGCCGCGGACACACCAGGGCGTTTACAGGATGACGGGAGCATCCAGCGCCGATACCACCGCCTCGTCCCGGTCGTAGATGTCGGGACGGAAGGCCAGGTGGCCATCGGTCTCGGGTTGTACCGTCCAGTAGTTGAGCACCACCGGTATGCGCCGATCCAGCCTCACGTTACGGGTCTTGCCGTCGCTGATCAGGCGACCGACGTTGGCCGAGGTATCCGAGTCGTCGAACAACAGCTGGGCCAACTCCGCCACCCCTTCCACGCGGATACAGCCAGAGCTCAGTGCGCGTTGGGCACGATTGAACAGACCTCGCGACGGGGTGTCGTGCAGGTAGACCAGGTGGTCATTGGGAAAACGGATCACCACCCGCCCCAGAGGGTTGCGCGGTCCGGCCCCCTGGCGCAGCATCACCCCACCGGGGCTCGACCAGTTGACCGAATAGGGATCCACGCGCTTGCCCGAGGGGGTCAACGCCACCATGTCACGGCTGGCCAGATACCCCGGATCGCGCTTCACCCGCGGCAGAATGTCCTCACGATAGATCGTGGGCGGCACCGTCCAGGTGGGGTTGAGGGTCAGGTGGGTAATCTCCGAACGCAATGTCGGCGTGCGCCGGTAAGGTTGGCCGACGACGATACGTGAGCGCCAGACGTCGCCGTCGGGGCGGAAGTAGCTGAGCCGATACCCGGCGATATCGACCAGCACGAAAGACTCCGGCAGACCGTGCAGCAGCCAGCGCGCACGTTCCAGGTTGGCGCGGATCTGATCGATGCGAAAGCCCACCGGGAGATTGAGGGCGGCCTGGGTATTGGGCCCGACCACCCCGTCGTCGGAGAGCAGGTGGCGGCGCTGAAAACGGCGTACCGCCTCAGCCAGGGTGCTGTCGTACACCTCGGCTTCGGGAGCCTCGAGCTCCACGTGCGGGTAATGGCCGGTGTCGGCGGACATCACTTCCAGTTCACCGATCATCGCCAGGCGCTGGCGCAACAGCGCGACGTCGGTGTCCTGATCGCCGGGACGCAGCGGCATCTCGCGACTCGGCAGCAGTGGCCAGCCACCCAGACGTTCGATATTGCGATAGCGCGCCAGGGCGGCCCTTAGCTGACGATACGGCTCGAAAGGAGGCCGTGCCAGCGCCAGCGC
>DJIP01000154.1 GCA_002433675.1 Halomonas halophila | reverse complement strand
GAAAGCCCCGGTGGGTGCGGTATTACGTATGAGGAGGGGGGTAGCCCATGCCGGAATGGCATGGGAGAGGCGGGCACAGACCGCAGGAGGAGCCCAGAACAGAGGTGTTTCAGCGGCGCCGCTCAGCGCACCCGCGACAGCCGGATCAGGCGACCGGGATCGCTGTCGGTCAGCAGGTAGATGGCGCCGTCGGGGCCTAGGCGTACGTCACGGATGCGGCCAACCTCGCCATCCAGCACCACCTCGCGCTCGATGATGCGGTCGCCATCGATGCGCAGGCGCAGCAGCCGCTCGCCGCGCAGCCCGCCCGCCAGCAGATCGCCCTGCCAGGCGGGAAATTCTTCACCGCTGACCACGGCAAGGCCGGACGGCGCAAAGCGTCCTTCGAACACATGAACCGGATCGCGCATGCCAGGGGCACTGTCGACACCCAGCGGCAGGTTGGTGGCGTAGTCGCGTCCGCGGGTCACCTCGGGCCAACCGTAGTTCTCGCCGGGCAGAATACGATTGAGTTCGTCGCCGGTGCGCGGGCCGTGCTCGGTCGACCACAGGGTGCCGTCGGCAGCCTGGGCAAGGCCCTGAGGATTGCGGTGGCCGATCGAGTAGACCTCGGGGGCCGCGTCATCGTCGAAGCCCGGGTTGTCCGGCGCGGGATCGCCGTCTGGGGTCAGCCTGAGCAGGCTGCCGGCGTGGTCTGCCGGGTCCTGGGCGCGGCTCTTGCTGACGCCGCGATCGCCGATGGTCAGCCACAGCAGACCCTGGTCGTCGAACAGCAGGCGGCCACCATAGTGGCGGCCTGGCGTGGAAAAGCGATTCTGCACAAAAATTGGCGTTATCGCGCCCAGGGCGTCGTCCTCGAACCTGACCCGGGATACCGCGGTGGCGTCGTCCGAGTCGCCGTCCTTGCCGGGCTGCGCCCAGCTGAAGTAGAGCCAGTCGTGGGTGCCATCGCCGAATTGCGGATGCAGCGCCAGGTCAAAGAGCCCACCCTGGCCGCGGTGTGAGACCTGCGGCAGGCCGTCGAGCCTCTGGACATCACCGTCATCCATCAGCGCCAGGGTCCCGGGCTGCTCGGCGACCAGCATGCGCCCATCGGGCAGAAAGGCCAGCGACCAGGGGGTGTCCAGCTCATCGGTGATCAGCTCGAGCGCGACCGGGTGATGAAGCCCCGGTACCTGCTCGGGCAACGACGCCGCCTGGGCGCCTGTAGGCAATGACAATGTCAGCAGGGCGAGGGAAAGGCTTCGCAACATGGAGACTCCGCACGGCAAGTATGGGTTTCCGGTGGCGGACCGCTTCCCAGTCCGGGCACGCCGAGCGGCGATGGCGTGCCAGGTCGGCGGAGACGCTTTTCCTGCCAACGGCAACAAGCGTTACAGCAGCAGCGCCAGCAGCACCGGTAGATAGATCAAGGATAGCAGTGTGGAACAGAACACCAGGCTCGCCACATAGGCGGGCTCGCGCTGGGACTTCTGGGCAAACAGATAGTTGAACACCGCCACCGGCATGCTCATCTGCAGCACCAGGATCGCCAGTGCCATGGGGGGCAGGTCAAGCCAGATGCCTATGCCCCAGGCCACGCCCGCCGCCAGGGGGATGCGCAAAAGGCTGAACCAGACGCCCGAGCGCAGGCTTCTGACCTGGATGCTGGCCAGCGACACCCCCAGGGTGATCAGCATCAGCGGCACGGTAAAGCCTGAAATCAGATCGACGCTGTTCTGCAGCCACAGCGGCAGTTCGGTGTCGGTGAACAACAGCGCGATGGAGATCAGGATGGCGTAGACCGTGGGCGTCTTGACCAGCGACTTCAGCGGATTGTCACGACTGGCCAGCATGGTGCCCAGGGTGAACTGGAACAGTGACACCGTCACCATCACCGTGATGCCGAAAGCAAACCCCGCCTCGCCGAAGGCGTAGAGGATCACCGGTAGCCCCATGTTGCCGGTATTGGGGTACATGGTGGGAGCCAGCAGTACCCGCCAGTCCTTGCGCAGCACCAGCGCCAGCACGAAAGCCAGGGCGGCCATGGCGCATAGCACCAGGGCGGCCGCCAGCATGGTGCGACCGAAGCTCGAGGCGTCGATCTCGGCGCCCGCCAGCGAGGCGATCACCAACGCAGGCGTACCGATGTTGAACACCAGTTTGGTGACGAAGGCCACCGGATAGTCGAAGCCGCGGCGGATCCAGAAGAATCCAAGACCGGCGCCGGTGATCACCGGCGCCATCACGGCGAAGAGTTGGGCAAACATGCGAGGATCTATCTCCTTATCGGTCGACACCCGGGGCCTTGGCACCCTGTCGGAGTGGGGCACGCTGCCGGCCAGCGACGCCGACGGCAGGCGCGGCTTGCCTGGCCTGTCGAGAGCGAGCGGCCTGGCGCTCCAGCGACATCGTCAAGCGCTCGATCAGACCCGCCATCAGCCGGTACTCGGCGCTGTCATCCGCCTGTCGTTCAAGCGTCTGCAGCAGCCGGTTGCCGTATTCACGGGCGCTGTCGGGATCGTGGCCTCTGGCGCTGGCGCCGTAGTCGTCGGCGAGGGCGGCGGCAAGGTCGTCAAGGGCGAGGTCTAGCGCGTCACTGCGCCCGCCCAGCCGTCGCCGCAGATTGAGGCAGGCGTAGCCGAGGTCCAGCCCCACCAGGCCCAGCGAAAATAGATAGCGGCGTTCTTCCGGGAGGCTGTCGTCATGCTGGGCGAGCCTGAGAAGGCGGTCCGCCATGGTACCACCGAAGCGTGACTCGGCTTCATGCAGGCTACGCCGGTGAAGCCCGTGGAGGTCGCCTACCGTGGCGCTGACCAGCCGGCGCTTGCGAATGGTGGTGGGGAGTCCTGGCACCAGGCGAAAGGCCATCACCACGGTGGAGAGCCCGAGCAGCAGGGCGATAGCGCGGCTGAGGAAGCCATCGATGGAAAAGTCCATGCCATTGCCGGGCATGGTCAGCAGGATGTTGCCGATGGTGAAGGCCAGGCAATAGCCCATCAAGCGGGGGTTGGCGGCGCCCAGCAGTCCCAGGAACAAGGGCGGCATGAACACCAGCGCGAGGGTGACGAAGTCGTTGGCCTGGGCCAGCAGTACATGGCCGAACAGCAAGGCGCTGGGCACCGCCGCCAGCATGCCCTTGAGAAAGGTGGCGGCGACCGCTGCCGGGTTGTCGCGGGTCGCGAAGAAGGCCGAGAACAGGGTGCCGACCAGCATCGCGATCTGGCCGTTATCCCAGGCGGTGTAGCGCCAGACGATGGCCAGCAGGGCGAATACCAGTCCGGCTCGCAGTCCGTTGAGGGCGGCTTCCAGATGATCCCGGTGAAAGGCCAGCGCCGGCGCCTTGAGGCGGCGTTTGCCGGGGGTGTGGATCGCCTCCCGCGCATCGAGGATGACCAGAGCGTGGCCGAGGGCCTCGCGTAGACCCAGATGGATGCGCCGTTGCAGCAGCGCCTCTGGCGACTCGGTAGTGCGTGTCGGTGCGGGATCGCTGGTGTTAGGCCCACTGGGACTGTGCCCGCACCGGGCTGTGGATTGGTCTAGGGCCGGGGCTATGCCCTCGTCCGAGTCGGCGGCCATGCACTGAAGGGCGCGATGCCTGAGCGCCTGCAGCCGCTGGCGGGCCTGGGGCACGCCGCTGCCCTCTGCGCTGCGGCGCAGGTCACTGGCCATGTCCTCGATCAGCCGTTTGGTGGGCGATGGCAGCTCGCCGCCGTGGGAGCGCAGCAGTTGCTGCAGCGCATGGAGGATCGCCAGCAGACGTGCGGTGCGCACCGTTAGCACATGGCTGGCGCGTAGTCGGCCGATGCCTTCCGGGCCTTCGTAACGTGCCGCCTGGCTGTCGGTTTCCAGCTGGGTCAGGGGCTGCAGGCTGGCGGTCAGGGTGGCTTGCAGGGCAGCGATATCGGCGCTGTTGTCCAGACGCAGGGCGCCGTGCAGGAAGGCCTGATTGACCACCTGATCGGCCAGGCCGGCGAGATGATCGCGGACCTGAATCGGCCACAGCAAGGCGCTGACCAGGGTGGCGCAGATGGCTCCCAGCGCCAGCTCCGACAGGCGCGCCACGGCGACGGCGAACAGGCCGGTGGGGGCGCTGGCGGTGATGACCACGATCAGCATGGCAGTGACGGCCGCCATGATGCAGCCGAAGGAAGCGTTGTTGCGGGTCACCGAGGCGGCGTAGGCGCACAGGATGATCCAGGCGGTCAGACAGATCAGTGCCGGTGTCGGTGACTGCACGAACAGCGACATGATGGCGATGCCGGCGAGGCAGCCGACGATGGTGCCGGTGATCTGGCTGATGCCTTTCTCCAACACCATGCCGCTCATCGGGCGAATCTGCAGAAAGGCGGCGGAAATCAGCGCCCAGTAGGGGCGATCGAGGTCGCACCAGAGGGCAATGTACAGCGCCAGGGCCATGGCCAGGGTGGCCTTGATGGCGAACTTGACCGCACTGGCCGGTGGCGTCAGGTAGGCCTGCCACCATACCGCAAAAGGCATCAGCGGGGCTCGGGCCGGACCCGCACCGTGGCGGTCATGCCGGCGCTCAGGTCGAGGTTCGTCGGCACCTCGTCGAGGGCGATGCGTACCGGAATGCGCTGGGCCAGGCGCACCCAGCTGAAGGTGGGCTCGACCTGGGGCAGCAGCTGGTCGTTGGGGGTGGCGTTGTCATTGGCGATGGCTCGGCCAATGCTGTCGACGTGGCCATCCAGCTCGACGTTGCCGCTCATCAGAATGACCTTGGCCGGATCGCCCACGGCCAGGGCAGGGCGCTTGGTTTCCTCGAAGTAGGCGGTGACGTAGTAGGAATCTTCCACCACCAGGGCCATGACCGAGGTGCCTCGATTGACGTAGTTGCCCTGAGTGAGCTTGAGGTTGATCAGGTGACCCGAGGCCGGGGCGGTGACCTCGGTGCGCTCCAGGTCAAGACGGGCGCTGGTCAGATCACTGCGGGCCTGGTCGAGGGCGGCGGCAGCGACGTCGCGGTCACGATTGGCGCTTTCACGATTCTCTGCGCTGATCGCCTGGCGGCTGAGCTGCTCTCGTCGTGATGCCTCGTGCTGCTTCAGAGCAAGCTCGGCCTCGCGCTGGGCGACGATGGCAGAGGCCTTGGCCAGGGCGGCCTGGTAGCGGGCATCGTCGATACGAAACAGCACCTGGCCTTGTTCGACGTGGTCGTTGTCGTCGACCGCAAGGGAGATCACCCGGCCCGAGACGTCGGGTGCCACGGTGATGATGTCGGCGCCGACCCGGGCGTCACGGGTCCAGGGGCTGTACAGATAGTAGCGCCACAGCCAGAGGCCGGCAGCCACGGCGGCGGCGACCACCGCCAGGGTGATCAGCACGCGCAGGGTCTTGCGCATTCAGGCGCCTCCGCTGGCAAGCGCGCCCCACCAGGCGACCCCGGCGGTGCACAGAACGAAAAGAGAGGTGTCCAGCCACGCCTCGTACCACAGCCGAGAGCAGCCGCACAGGCGGTGCAGGGCGAAGCGCAGCACCGCGGCGAGCAGCAGTCCGATCAGGGCGTAGACCAGCAGGGGGCTGAAATAGATACCGCCAAGCGCGACTTCCTTGAGCGCCATGCAGGGCCTCCCCGGGATTCCATCGTGTGGCTGTGAATCGTGTAACCGAGACCAAGCGTAGCAAACATGCAAGGACGGCGGGAGGGGCTCACCCCGCCTGACGGCGGGGCAGGGCGGTGGTCTCCAGGGCTCGCCAGGCGTCCGGCACGGCGTCGCGCAGATGGTCGAGCAGGGCGCTGACCTTGCGCGGTTGATGCCCGAAACCGTAGAGCAGGGTCACCGGCAGCGGCGCCAGCGACCAGGCTTCCAGGCAGCGCACCAGTTCGCCTGGGTGATGGCGTTCACGGGCTTCGGTGGTCCACACCGGCAGGATGCCGAGCCCGCGCCCCCGGGCGATGGCGTCGATATGCAGCATCGACTGGTCGACGCGAAAGCGTGACGCAGGGGGCTGGAAGTGCACCGTGCCGCCATGACGGTGGGTCAGGGTGATGCCGCCCTGACTGTCGCCCATCAGGTCGATCCAGGCGTGGTGGCCAAGGGCGTCGGGTGCCTCCGGGGTACCGTGCTTCGCCAGATAGTCCGGATGAGCGTAGATGCCGCGCTCCAGCGCGCCGAGGCGCTCCTGGCGCAGATTGCCTTCGTCGGTCTCGCCAAGCCATACGCAGATGCCCTGGAAGTCGGGATCCCGTGGCGCCGTTTCGCCGGTACTCAGCGTCAGGCGTATCGCCGGATGACGCTCCAGAAAGGTCTCCATCACGCCGCCCAGCCAGCTTCGCGTCAGGGTGCGATGCGCTTCGACATGAAGCTCGCCGCTGACGTCCTCGCGCAGGCTGTCCAGGGTGCGCTGACCTTGTTCCGCCAGTTCCAGGATTTCCCTGCTGATCACGTAGTAGCGCTGCCCGGCCTCGGTGGGCAGGAGCTGGTTGGCCTGACGCTTGAGCAGCGGCTGGCCCAGCCGCGACTCGAGCTGGCTGATGCGCCGGCTCAAGGTCGACTTCGCCAGGCCCAGCTGGATGGCGCTCTGGGTCAGGCTACCGGTCTCCATGACGCGGTTGAAGGCAAGCAGTTCGTCGAGATCTGGCATGGCATCACGCAAGCGGGAAGAGGGGCAACACGAACCGTCAGTATGCCACGGGAACGTGCGGATGAAAATCATTCTCCCTTGTGCTGATGGCCTCTATCGTATGTCCCACTACGCGCTTCCTGTGTGTGGTGTAACGCAAGACGGCCAAGCCAGTGAAGACAAGGCAGGCAAGACCAGACAGGCAAGTCAACTTTGGGAAGGGGTTGCGAGAGTTGCAACGTCGCGTTCACGAGCAATTGTGCAACTTTGATGGAAGAATCTAAATGATAAATATTCACATTCATTGTTGGGCGCGGGTCGTCTCGACCCTGGGATGCGGTCCTGGATCGCCAGCCCTCTCCTGTGCCACCGGGTGGTTTGCCGCCCTTTTTCGGAGTCAAAGAAGAAGATGTCGCCTCAGCGCTTGTCAGCTCAACCTCTGCCGTCTCAAAACCTGTCTGCTCCTTGCCTCTCGCTGGACCCACTGGCGCTTCACCCTCTATCGCTTCACCTCCGCCGCCTGGCGACGGGACTGACGGGGATCGCTCTGTGTGGCGCAGTGCCGGCGTTCGGCGCCGAAGACATGGCGCTTGATGACGTGGTGGTCACCGCCTCAGGCTTCGATCAGAGCGTGGCCGATGCGCCGGCCTCGATCAGCGTGGTGACTCGGGAGGATCTGGAGAAGCGCTACTACCAGGACGTCACCGACGCCCTGCGTGACGTGCCCGGGGTGATCGTCACCGGCGGCGGTGGTGGCGACAACGGTTACGACATCAGTATGCGCGGCATGCCCGCGGAGTACACCCTGCTGCTGATCGACGGGCGCCGCGTCAGTACCCGTGAGACCCGCCCCAACGGCAGCGCCGGCTTCGAGCAGGACTGGCTGCCACCGCTGCAGGCCATCGAGCGCATCGAGGTGGTGCGTGGTCCCATGGCCACCCTCTACGGCTCCGATGCCATCGGCGGGGTGATCAACGTCATCACCCGCAAGGTGGCCGATGAGTGGCACGGCAACCTGCAGCTCGACACCATGCTGCAGGAAGACAGCGCGTCCGGCGACAGCCGTCAGGCCAACTTCTATACCTCTGGTCCTCTGGTCGAGGGGCTGGCCGGGCTGACCCTCTATGGTCGGGCGACCCAGCGCGATGAAGACAACATCCTCTATGGCTACGAGGACAAGCAGGTCCAGAGCCTGACCGCGCGGCTGTCGCTGACGCCAAGCCAAAATCATGACTTTTCGCTGGAAGCCAGTCGCACCGAGCAGCAGCGCGAGGCGCTGCTGGGCAACAGCGTCGATCCGGATGGTTGTCGTGGCGGCTGTGAGGACAGCTTCGACGACTACACCCAGGAGTACGTCGCCCTGACCCATACCGGGCGTTTCTCCTTCGGCACCAGCGAGACCTACGTCCAGCGCGAGGTGTCCGAGAACGAGACCCGCGAGATGGAGATCACCAACACCAACGCCAAGTCGAGCCTGGTGGTGCCGCTCGGTGCCCATATCGTCACCGTCGGTGCAAGCTTCGAGGAAGAGGAGCTGGACGATCGCACCTCGAACCAGATCTCGGATCTCACCAATGTCCGCAACAGCCAGTGGGCGCTGTTCGCCGAGGACGAATGGATGCTGCTCGACGACTGGTCGCTGACCGGTGGCGTGCGCATGGACCACGACGAAAACTACGGCTCCGAGATCAGCCCGCGGCTTTACAGCGTGTGGCACATGACCCAGGACTGGACCCTCAAGGGTGGCGTGTCCACTGGCTATCGCTCGCCGGATCTCCGGGAAATCACCCCGGACTGGGGCCAGGTCAGCCGCGGCGGCGATGTCTACGGTAACCCGGATCTCGAGCCGGAAACCTCGCTCAACAAGGAGCTGGGCCTTCTCTACAACGGAGCTGGCGGGCTGTCGGCCAGCGCCACGCTGTTCCATAACGACTTCGACGACAAGATCACCCGGATCGAGTGCCCAGCCGACATCTGCACCGACGGTCCCAACCAGTTCGGCAGCAACCCCACCTATCGGGTCAACGTCGACGAAGCCGAGACCCAGGGGGTGGAGCTGTCACTGTCGACGCCGCTAGGCGACTCGCTCGAGCTGTCGGCGAGCTACACCTACACCGACTCCGAGCAGAAGAGTGGCGAGTATGAAGGCGAGCCGCTGACCCAACTGCCGGAGCACGAGTTCTCGGCCAGTCTCGACTGGGAGATCAACGATCGCCTGTCCCAGTGGACCCGAGTGACCTACCGCGGTGACGAGAGTCAGCCCACCACCGGCCCGTCCCAGAGTGAGATCGTCGCGCCGGACTACACCTTCGTCGACACCGGCCTTGGTTATCAGTTGACCGACGCCGCCCGC
>DJIP01000207.1 GCA_002433675.1 Halomonas halophila | reverse complement strand
AGCCTCCATGACAGCGACGTCGGACAGCGCCCAGGACGTACTCTCGGTCAGCGATCTCAATCGGCGCGCGCGCTCTGCGCTGGAAGCCGATCTGGGCGAGCAGTGGATCGAGGGCGAGCTGTCGGGCGTCTCGCGCCCGGCCTCGGGGCACGTCTACTTCACCCTCAAGGACGAACGCGCCCAGGTGAAGGCGGTGCTGTTTCGCACGCGTGGACGTTTTGTGTCGACGCCCATGCGCGAAGGTGATCTGGTGCGGGTGCGTGCCCGAGTCTCGCTGTTCGAGCCAAGAGGCGACTACCAGTTGATCGTCGAGGCGGTGCAGGCCGCCGGTACAGGTGCCCTGCTCGCCGCCCTGGCGGCGCTCAAGCAACGCCTGGACGAACAGGGGGTCTTCACCAACGCTCGTTCGCTGGCCTTTCCCCCGCGTCACCTGCTGGTGCTGACTTCCGCCAGCGGCGCCGCCCTGCGTGACGTGCTGGCGGTGCTCCGGGCACGCTGGCCGCTGGTCACGGTGACCCTGATACCGGTGCCGGTTCAGGGGGCCGAGGCGGCCCCCGCGATCATCGCCGCACTGGGCCTGCTCAATCGTCAGGCGACGCTGGACCCGATCCGGGACGTGGTGCTGATCACCCGTGGCGGCGGCAGCCTCGAGGATCTGTGGGCCTTCAACGATGAACACCTGGCCCGAGCGATCCACCACTCGCGCCTGCCGGTAATGTCTGCGGTGGGCCACGAGACCGATCAGAGCCTGTCGGATCTGGCCGCCGACGCCAGTGCACCAACGCCCTCCGCCGCCGCCGAACGCCTGGTGCCCTCGCGCCAGGAACTGACGGCCCGGCTAACCCAGGCGGACAGTCGTCTAAAGGGTGCACAAGCACGTCTGTTGCAGCGGGAAGGCCAGCGGCTCGACCACCTGCGCTCTCGCCTGCGCCATCCTGGCGAGGCGATCGCACGCCAGCGTGAGGGTCTTGGCCAGCTGAAGGAACGCCTTGGGCGCGCCATCAGCGGCCGGCTGGTTGCCGAACGTCGCCGCCAGACAGACCTGATCCACCGTCTGTCGCTGCGCTCGCCCGGACTCACCCTGAACGAGCATCGACGTCAATTGGAAAGCCTGAAACGCCGTCTCGACGGCGCCCAGCGGCTATCGCTGGTCCATCAACGCGAGCGCCTGGCGGCCGCCGCCCGGGAATTGCAGGCGGTCAGCCCGCTGGCCGTGTTAGGCCGCGGCTACGCCATCCTTACCGTCAGCGACGGCCAGGCGGTACGCCGCGCCGACCAGACCGCGCCCGGCGATCGGCTGCACGCCCGCCTCGCCGAAGGCGAGCTGGAGGTCGAAGTGATCGAGACATGGCCAGCAGGCGAGCAGGCCCCGGGCGACCGGTAGGACGACGACGGGGCCTAGGTTGTCGGTATCTTGCGGGCGGCACCTTGCCGACGAACCGCCGCCGGCTGAAGCAGCCAGACGGGGCTGGACGGGGCCGGAGCGGCGATCTTCGGCGACTCGGCCCACCGGTCCGAGCCGGCAGGCAGATCGGACTAGCGAGAGGGACTTGCCACCCCCGGCTTGAACGAGGAAGGTTCCAGCTCGTGGCGGGACAACAGCTTGTAGAAGTCGGTGCGGTTACGTCCGGCGATGCGAGCCGCCTGGGTCACGTTGCCTTCGGTGATCTTCAGCACCTTGACCAGGTAGCTGCGCTCGAATCCTGCGCGAGCGTCGTTGAAGGTCGGCATGGCGTTGTCTTCCGCCGCCAGCGCCTGGGCCACCAGGGCTTCCGGGATCATCGGCGCACTGGACAGCGCCACGCACTGCTCGACCACGTTGACCAGCTGACGCACGTTGCCGGGCCAGGCACAGGTTGCCAGCAGATTGAGCGCCTCCGGCGAGAACCCCTTGACGAAGGGCTTGTGGCGCGACGCCGCCTGGGCCACCAGATGCTTGACCAGCAGCGGCACGTCTTCGGCACGATCCTTGAGCGCAGGCAGCTTCAGATTGACCACGTTGAGACGATAGTAGAGATCCTCGCGGAACTCGCCTTCGTGCATGGCCTGATCCAGATCGCGATGGGTCGCCGACAGTACCCGCACGTCCACCGGCACCGAGGCGGTGGAGCCCACCGGGCGCACCTGACGCTCCTGCAGCACCCGCAGCAGCTTGACCTGGATCGCCAACGGCATGTCGCCGATCTCGTCCAGGAACAGGGTCCCGCCGTCGGCCGCCTGGAATAGCCCGCCGTGTTCGCTGATGGCCCCGGTGAAGGCGCCCTTGGCGTGGCCAAACAGCTCGCTTTCCAGCAATTGTTCCGGCAGCGCGCCGCAGTTGATCGCGATAAAGGGCTTGTCGGCACGGGCGCTGGCCTTGTGGATGGCATTGGCCAGCAGCTCCTTGCCGGAGCCCGATGGCCCGGTGACCAGCACGCTGACGTCGGACCCTGCCACCATCCGCGCCTGCTCGAGAATGCGCTCCATTTCCGGGCTGCGGGTGATGATCTCGTCGCGCCAGCTGTCATCGCCTTCACCGCTGCTGGCGGTATTGGACAAGGCATCGTCGATGGCGCCGAACAGCTCTTCACGGTCCACCGGTTTGGTCAGAAAGCTGAACACACCCTGGCGGGTGGCGCTGACCGCATCCGGAATCGAGCCATGGGCGGTGAGGATGATGACCGGCAGGCCGGGCATGCGTCGCTGGATATCCTGGAACAGCGCCATGCCATCCATCTCATCCATGCGCAGGTCAGACAGCACCAGATCGGGCCGCCCTTCTTCCAGCCGCTTGAGGGCCTCGCGACCGCTCTCGGCGGTGGTCACCCGATAACCGCGGCTTTCCAGGCGCATGCCCAGAAGCTTCAGCAGGCTGACATCATCGTCTACCAGCAGTACATGGGCCGATGTCCTGGCGTTCGCGGTCGCTGCGACTTGCTTCATATCACCGTCTCCACAATTTCACTCCATCCGCTGTTGCTGGTTGGTGCTGTGCGCTCATTCCGCCTGCTGTCGCAGATGGATGTTCTGCTCGATGGCGGGCATGGCATTCTCTGCTTCAGCCTGCCAGCGTCCTGACAGCGTTCACTCCGCCTGCTGTCGCAGATCGAGGTTCTGCTCGATGGCGGTCATCGCACTCTCTGCTTCAGCCTGCCAGCGTCCTGATAGCGTTCATTCCGATTGCTGTCGCAGATTGATGTTCTGCTCGATGGCGGTCATCGCATCGAGCTTGTCTGCCAGTTCCTTGTTTTCCTGGCGTAACCGAGCCAGCTCACCATGATGGCGACCGGCGCGGTCATCCAGGGCCCGGCGCCCTTCGAGTTCGTTGAGCCAGTAGCGCAGCAAGGGCTGCAGTTCACCGGGGGCCAGGCTCAGGTCCGCCTTGTACAGCTCCGAGGCCTGGTCCCACTGGGCTTCGCTGCCCCAGCTCAAGGCCACGGCGCGCCCCAGGCGTTGCTCCGGCGCATGACCTTCCAGCCGCGCCAGCATGGCGTCACGCCACTGGCGATCGCCACGCTGGGAGGCAAGACCGAAGGCGATCCAGTCGGTCAACATGCAGGAAGACTCGGCGAAGGTCGGCACCTGGGCATGGCAGGTGGTCAGGTCGAGCGCCTCGACCGCCGGTGATTCATCACCGACTGACTCGATGGGCAACATTTCACAACCGCTGATCACCAGCATCAAGCTGACAACAGCGGCAGGGCCGACGACTCGGGTAAGCGAGCGCCGAGGTGTCAGGGTCACACCCCTTGAGTTCATAGCGTCAGGTTCCTTGCGTCCTGGCCCGTCAATGCGGGCCTTGTATCGTTATATAGGCCGTGATGTCGGCCATCTTCCGGTGGTGCTGCCGGCAGCGTCAGGCGAAAGCACACCGGCCACTCGGGGTCGTCGATCAGTTCGAGCCGGCCGTGCTGCAGGCGAGCGCAGTCGGCCGCCACGGAGAGCCCGATGCCGGAGCCCTTGAGCGCCCCCTTGCGTCGCGCTCGCCCCTGGTAAAACGCCTCGAAAAGGTGATCGCGATCCTGCTCGGCGATCGGCTCG
>DJIP01000220.1 GCA_002433675.1 Halomonas halophila | reverse complement strand
TACTACCGCAATACCGCCCTGTCTGCCCGCATTCAGGCGTTTCTCGATGTTATCCAATCCAGACTGCGGCTGTAGCAAAGGGCCCTGGAGCTGTCATCAGGGCAGGCGCTCTATGTTACGAGTCGCACTTTCCCATCGTGGAAGTGATCGCCGTGTCTATTCTGCCGGTGACGAAGATGGCCCCGTTGGCGACCATTCCTCTCGGATGAGTTCGAGAAATGTCCCGACTGCGGGATTCTTGTCCTGGGTGTTCCAGGCAACGCAGAGCTCCGCCAGTGGTGGAGGGTCCATGTCCAGCGGTCTTAGCACCACGTCCTCGAATTGAATACGCGACGCGGCCTGCGGTACCAGCGCCAATCCCAGCCCTGCCGACACCAGGGCGACCACGGTGTGCAACTGAGTCGCCGACTGCACGACATCTGGCCGCACGCCATGGGTGGTCAGCAGGTCGTGGGCCAGGCGATTGAAGTAGGTCGCTGTGCGGCTGTCGAAACTGATAAAGGGTGCCTGGTTCATGGCGCTGACCGGAATGCTGTCCCGTTCAGCCAGGCGATGGTTGGCAGGAATGGCCACGACAATGGGCTCGACGTGAATGGTCTGTACGTCAATGGCCGGATGGTCGGCGGGAGGTCTGATCAGACCAATATTGATGTCGGATTGGCCCAGGGCCGCCAGTTGATCCCGAGACACCATCTCTCGGACGTTCAGCTCTACCGCCGGGTAGCGCCGCTTGAACGCCGCGATAAGCTGTGGCAACAGGCCAAGCACGGAGGCAGAGGTCACCGCGATGGTGAGATGGCCTGCCTCACCCCGGGCGGTCAGACGTGCTTTCTGCAGCGCCGAATCAGCTTGGGAAAGCACCGTCCTGGCGTGCTCCAGCAGCACTTCTCCGGCTGCGGTGAGCTTGATGGGTCGGTGCCCTCGAACGAACAGCGGTACCCCCACATCTTCTTCCAACTGACGTATCTGCATACTTAGCGGCGGCTGGGTCATGCACAGCCGCTCCGCGGCCCGACCAAAGTGCAGCTCTTCTGCGACGGCGATGAAGTACCGAAAGTGTCTGAGTTCAAGCATATCGTCGCCTTTTGATACTTAATACGAATGATGTGGTCATCAAATATATATTGTAAGTATTTTGTTGTCCCTACTACCTTTCGTTGAACCACTATGAAAGGGACGCCAGATGACTACCATTCAGCCTTCACAAGTAGAGCGCAGGGTCGTGCGGCGCGCGGACCACCAAGGCTGCTCAGAAGCCTTTATCGACTGCCGCATCCCGGGATCGATGCCCAAGTACAACTATGCCTTTATCGGCGGCGGAGTGTCGCAGTCCAACAAGCAGGTGATCAATCTTCAGGAAGCTCATGGCTTCAATATAGGCGGCGCTGGCATGCCCAATGGCGTCACCAACAATCTTCACCTGCACTTCACCGCGGAAGTATTCATGTGCTTCTCCGGGGAGTGGACCTTCCGCTGGGGCGTCGATGGCAAGGAAGGCGAGTTCACCATGGGCGAGGGAGGGATTCTCTCTGTGCCCACGTGGATCTACCGCGGCTTTACCAACACCGGCCCCGACGACGGTTTTCTCTTCACCTGCCTGGGACAGAACAAGACCGGTGGCGTTATCTGGAGTCCCGATGTCATCCGACAGGCCAGAGAAACAGGATTGGCGCTTGCTGCCGCCGATTCCAAGCTGGTTGACCTGAACGCGTTTGAAGGCGAGGCGTTGCCCGAGTTGCTCGAGCCAATGCCCCAGCAAGATATCGACCAACTCAAGCGCTGTTCTCTGGAGGACATGCGCGCAAGGGTGACATTGGAGGAAGACCTTGTCTGGTCCGACCGGCCGACCCTCGACTCGGTGCTGCCCGGTGGTCAGAAAAGGCTGGCCAGCGTGATCGGCCACGGCCTCACGGAAGACCGCGACCAGCAACCGCGAGTGTTCAACCCCCACGGCTTTGCCATGGCGTGGCTGGAGGCCAAGCCGGGGGAAGGGCTGCTGGCCCACCGTCACCATGACAGTCAGGTCTTTCTTGTACGCCATGGCGAGTGGGAGGTCGCTTTCAATGGCGAGGCTGATGTCACCACAAGATTGGGTGAATGGGACCTGGTGTCAGTGCCCGCCGGGGTCTGGCGCTCATTGAAGAACGTCGGGACTGATGTCGGCCGAGTGCTGGTCATCACGGGTTCCGATGCCCGGACGCAACTGGAGTGGTCCCCCGAGGTTGTCGAGCAGGCAGAGGCCGCTGGCTACGCCCTGGATCCAAACGGCTACGTTGCGTCGACCAGCACCATCGCCTTGCGTGCCCGATAAGGAGTTCCATCATGCGTCACAACGGTTTGAAGCAGTTGGCAAGTCAGCGTACCACCGCGATCAACGCCTGGCTTTCCAGCGATAGCGGTTACGTTGCCGAGGTTCTGGGTCACTGCGGGTTTGATGCTGTCACGGTAGACCTTCAGCACGGTCAGTTTGGTATCGATGCGGTTCCCCGTCTGCTGCAGGCCATCTCCGCCACGCCCGCGATGCCCTGGGTGCGCTGCAGCGGAAACGATATGGCCGAGCTCAACAAGCTGCTGGATATGGGTGCCTACGGCGTCATCTGTCCGATGATCGAAACCGTCGAACAAGCTCGGCAGCTGGTCAGTGCCACCCGTTACGCGCCGCTGGGACGCCGTAGCTTTGGCCCCGCTCGTGGACTGTTGTACGGCGGCTCCGACTACCTGGCGCATGCCAACGAAGAGGTGCTGGTGCTGGCGATGATCGAAACCCAGGATGGCTTGGAAAACGCCGAAGAGATCCTGCAGGTGCCGGGCCTGGATGGTATCTACATAGGCCCGAACGATCTGGCGCTGAGCCTGGGGATCTCACCGGCAACCCCCTGGCAGGAGTCCGTCCTGGCAGATCACATTCATGACCTGCTGGAGCTTTGCCAACGGTACGAAAAATACTCAGGCATTTTCTGTGGCGATCTGGCCATGGCCCATGCGATGCAGTCGGCGGGTGTGTCCCTGGTAACGCCTGGCAATGATACGCAGCTGATGCGCAGCGAAGCGATGCAGCGCATTCAGATGCTGAGAGAGGCTAGCTGATGAGTGGCCTGCCACTGGTGCTGTTGCCGGGGACCCTTTGCGATGAGCGGCTGTGGGCCCGAGTGCTGTCGTTCATGCCTGACATCGGCGAGGTGGTGACGCCCCGTTACGGCAAAGGCAGCAGCATGACCGAAGTGGTGGCATCGCTCAGAAAGGAGCTTCCGGCCCGATTTGCATTGGCCGGGTTTTCACTGGGCGGACTGGCGGCGTTAGAACTGGTGCGTCAGGCGCCTGAGTCAGTCGACCGTCTGGCGCTGATCTGCAGCCATGCCCAGGCCGATACTCCAGCAGGAAGCCAGGCTCGTCAGGACCAGCTTGAGCTGGCCAGAAGCCGTGGTCTCGAAGCGCTGGTCAGCGAGCAGTTTGTTCCTGCCGGCCTTCGCGCTTCGCATCCGGGGTATTCAGAGAGTGAAAGACTGATACGCCAGATGGCGATCGACACCGGCCTCCAGGGGTTTGAGCGGCAGACCTTGATGGCGATTACTCGAAGAGATCAGCACGACGTATTGGCAGCGTTTTCTCGTCCAACTCTGCTCTTGGCCAGCGCGGGTGATGCATTGTGCTTGCCAGAGAAACCTACATCTGCCGACGCCGCGTCACCCACAAGTCGACTAGTGTGGGTGGAAGGCGCGAGCCACTACTTGCCATTGGAGCAGCCTGAAAGTGTCGCCGAGGGACTGCTTCGATGGCTACGACAGACTGAATGACATCACGGTGTCACCACGCTTCCAGCGATATATTCCCCAGGCAGTATTGCCGCCAAGTGGGAAGTTATAAATAGCTTACGCTTTACGGAGAAAATAATGAATAAAATACTCACGTCAGTTCTCATGTCTTCCGTAATGTTGGCCGCCTCGTCGGTCCATGCAGAAGTCATCCGCATCGCTCACGATAACCAGGCCGACACGCCTCTTCATAAGGCGCTGGTGAAATTCAAGGAGGATCTCGAAGCCGAAGAAGTGGATCTTGGCGTCGAGATATATGAGGGCGGTCAGCTTGGTGGTGTCGCCGAGGTGACCGACATGGTGCAAAACAACAATATGCAAATGACTGCGGCAGCGTCTGTTCTGCTTGCACCCTATATTCCCGAGTTCAATGTGCTGGATCTGTTTTTCCTGTTCGACGATGAGGAACACGCCCATCGGGTGCTGGACAGTGAGGACGGTGGTGAAGCCTTGCTCGATGCGATGACGTCGCGGGGTTTGCATGGTCTGGGGTTTGGTGAGGTCGGGTTTCGTCATATCACCTCCAACCTCGGCCCCATCGATAGCGAGGAAGCGCTGGGTAATGTGCGCTTGCGCTCCGCCAACAACCCGATGCAGATCGCTGCCTGGGAGGCAGTGGGGGCGACGCCAATTCCGCTGGCCTGGGGCGAAATTTATACGTCATTGCAGCAGAACCTGATCAATTCTCAGGAAAGCGCGGCGTTTTCGGTAAAGTCTCAGCGCTTTTATGAGGTTCAGAGCCATATGACGATGTCTGGCCACATCTACACCAACTTTGTCTGGTTCATGAATGCCGAATTCTATGAGGGTCTGACGGAAGAGCAGCAGCAGGCCGTGGAGGTAGCGGCTGATCAGGCGATAGCGTATCAACGTGAACTGGCGATGGAAGCCAACAATCAGGTCATTGGCGAACTGGAAGAACTTGGTGTCGAGGTGTCAGAGATGCCTGATTCCTTGAAGGAAGTCATGGCCGAACGCATGAACGGCGCCGTGCGCGAGAAGCTTCGGGATCGTACAGGCCCTGAACTGTTCGAGCAGATGGTGGACGCTGTTGAACGCTTGCGGTAACTGCCGCCGACATGCGGTCACAGTGTGACCGCTTCGGAGAAATGCCGTCATGACGGCTGGGTTTGATGGATCGGTTGCCGGTGGTGACAGGCGTCCTTGAACCGATGTCGAGCATCTGGTCCTGGGGCGCGGCGATAGATCATTAAAACCATGATTGTTGGTGTTTCTCTGTGCCGCCTTCAGGAGAATAAAGATGAAGATCATGGCGTTGTTGCGTGCCTTCGACAGGCACTTCGAGCCGGTGCTTATCGTCATCGGTGTAACACTTATCACTTTTTTTATTTCGCTGCAGATAGTGCTGCGTGTCTTCGACAACCCCATCAGCTGGGCCGAAGAACTCTCACGCTACCTGTTCGTCTGGGTAATCTATTTAAGTATCAGCTACGCCATTAAAGATGATCGACATATCAGGATAACTGTGGCTATCGCCTTGCTGCCGAAGAGGGGACAGGTGGCTTGTTTGATCCTGGCGGATATGATTTTTCTGGTGTACTCCGTGTTGGTGGTCTATTACGGCGCAAACATCATCGAGCGAAGCCTCGAGC
The DNA here is from genome assembly GCA_002433675.1 of Halomonas halophila. GTDB lineage: Bacteria > Pseudomonadota > Gammaproteobacteria > Pseudomonadales > Halomonadaceae > Halomonas > Halomonas salina_B. Next base: position 18,797 of record DJIP01000220.1, on the reverse strand, counting down.
TGGGCCAGATATCCTCCGGGCTCGAGATCCCTGTCGCCATTCTGTATGGGTCCATTGTTCTCGGCGGTGCCTTGAACGTGATCCGGCTGCTGCAGAAGATTTCCCAACGTCTCAAGGAACGGCACGCTTCGCCCACCACGGAAGGAGCCTTGTCATGACGGCCACCTTGCTGTTCGGTTCATTTCTGGGATTGCTGGTGGTGGGGGTTCCCATCGGTATCGCGCTGGCGGTTGCCAGCCTTATCGTGATCTATAGCCTGCCGTTTCTTAATCCGGATTTTCTTTTTCAGGGGCTGGTGTATGGGTTGAACTCCTTTCCTCTGCTTGCCGTCATCCTGTTTACCCTGGCCGGAAATATCATGAGCCGTGGCGGTATCGCCAATCGTCTGATTCGTCTTGCGGAGCTGTTTCTGGGGCGGGTGACGGGAGGCTTGGGCATCGTTGCCATCGTGGCCTGTATGGTGGTTGCCTCTATTTCGGGTACAGGCTCGGCGACGGTAGCGGCGATCGGACTTGCCATGATTCCTGCCATGGTTCAAAAGGGATACGACCGTGCCTTCTCTGGCGCTATTGTCGCTTCTGCCGGGGGAATTGGCGTCATCATTCCACCGAGTGTGGTGATGATCGTCTACGCTATCACCGCGCAGGTATCGGTGACCGACATGTTCCTGGCGGGGATTCTGCCTGGCATCATCATCGGGGTAGCGTTGATGGTGTACACCTATATCCAGTCTAGGCGCCACGGCTACCAGGGGTCGGATACCAAGTTTTCCAAAGCGGAAGCGCTGCAGATTCTCCAGCAGGGCATATTGCCCCTGCTGATGCCGTTCATCATCCTTGGCGGTATCTATTCCGGCCTGTTTACACCCACCGAGTCCGCCGCCGTTGGCGTGGTTTACGGACTGGTGCTTGGTGTGTTCGTCTATCGTGAGATAAAGCCACAGGATCTCTACGGAATCATCCTGCAGTCGGCGCTGCTGGTGGGTGCCGTGCTGGTGATAGTGGGCGCCTCGACGGCCTTCGGCCGAATCCTCACCATCGAGAGAGTCCCGACCGACATCGCTAACTGGGTGCTTGGGGTTACGGATAGCAAGGTTTTGATATTGCTGGCTATTCTTATGCTGCTATTGGTGGTGGGCACCTTTATGGAAACGCTGGCGGCGATTGTCATCCTGACACCGCTGTTGCTTCCTATTGTCACGTCGCTTGGGATGTCGCCGGTGCATTTTGGTGTCGTGATGATCGTCAACCTGGCCATAGGATTCGTCACCCCGCCACTGGGGGCGAATCTCTTCATGGCTTCTCAGGTCGGCCAGGTAGAGATCGAGAAACTGTCCCGTGCGGTGATTGGTTTCATCTTTGCCATGATCATTGCGCTGTTGATCATCACCTTCGTGCCGTGGTTCTCGCTGGTCATACCGGAGCTGAGGACCGGTTAGTCGACTGGCTGAACGTCAACGCTATGTCGTGCCAGGCCTATCCTACCCCGCCTGCACCTCGGCAAATCGACGCCGAAAGCGCTGAACAAACTCCTCGGCCAGCCGCGACAGCGGCTGATCCCGAGGGGTCAGCAGGTAGAAGGTCTCGGTCAGGGGGGCTTGCAGCGGTAGCGCAATGCTATCGCTGCCGCCCATGGCGCGGGCGTTGAGGGCGTCGACGATGGCGATGCCGGCGCCCTGGCCAACCAGCCGGGTCGCCTGCAGCGCCAGCGACACTTCCAGCCGCGAGCGCGGCACGATGCCTTGCTCGGCCAGGGTGCGCTCCAGCGTCTGGCGACTGGGGTCTCCCGGTTCGTAGTGGATCAGCGTCTGGCCATCGAGGTCCTCAAGGGCGATGCTCTCGCGCCCTGCCAGTGGGTGATCCCGGGGCAGCAGACAAACGCTATCGAGGGTAAAGGGTGAGGCACCAAGGCGCTCGTCCTGGCCGCCCAGCAGGGAAAAACCGATCTCCGAGCGCTGGGTGACCACGTCTTCCACCACCTGCTCGGAGCGGAAGGTGGACAACCGCAGGTGCTGGTCCGGGTGATCCTTGGCCATCCCGGCGATGACGTCCGGGACAAAGGTCAGGCCGAGCAACGGCATGGCGCTGATGCCGAGCCCGCCAAGCTCGCGCTGGCGAATCCGCCGGGCGCTGTCTCTGAGGTGTTCGAGTCCCTGCCACAGGCGCTGCTGTTCGCGATAGAACAGGCGCGCCTCCGGCGTCGGTACCAGGCGTCCCTTGATCCGCGAGAACAGCGCAAAGCCGAGGTCGTGTTCGAGCTGCTTCAACAGCCGAGTGACGCCTGGCTGGGCGATGCGCATGCGGCTGGCGGCGGCGGTGACGCTGCCGCTGTCCATGGTGTGCTGAAAGGCCTGCAACTGGCGGTCACTGAGCCGGGGGCTGTCCATCGCTGTCCTCCATCGAAACCTCCACTGAACCCACCCATCAGCCCTGCATCGAAAGTGCCCATAACATCAGGATATGGGTTCGCCATTGATTGGTATTGGATCGTATGGGATGTGGCTTCTATCGTCGAGTCATCGGCAATCGATGGCTAGGGGTTCGAGGCTTCCATGAAACACGAGGTGATGATCATTGGCGGGGGTGTGGTGGGCATGGCGGTGGCCTACGGGCTTGCGCGCCGTGGCCGTCGCGTCTGCGTTCTCGATGAACACGACACCGCGCTCAAGGCCTCCCGGGGCAACGCCGGCCTGGTCTGGGTCCAGGGCAAGGGCGCCGGCATGCCCACCTACGCGGCGATGTCGCTGGCCTCGAGTCGAGCCTGGCCGGGGTTTGCCGGCGAGCTTGGTGAGCGCACCGGCGTGGATCTGGAGTTCGAGCAACCCGGAGGCGTCGATCTGTGTCTTGACGACGACGAGGTGCGCAGCCGTTGCGCCGAGTACCAGACTCTGTACGACACTCCCTGGGCCCGTGAGGCTGGCGTGCGCTGGGAGTACCTGGAAGGCGAGCGGCTACAACGGCTGCTGCCGGGCCTTGGCAGCGACGTCCCGGGGGGCATCTGGACACCCCATGACGGCCACTGCAATCCGCTGTTTCTACTGCGCGCACTCTACAGCGCCTGCCAGGCGCTTGGCGTGGATGTGCGGCCTCATCATCCGGTCGCCTCGATCGACCCCGGCGAGGCTGGCTTTGTTGCCCACACCGCCCGTGGCGCCGTGTCTGCCGAACGGCTGGTACTGGCCTGCGGACTGGGGGCGGCGCGGCTGGCACCGCCGCTCGGGCTCTGCGGTCGAGTCACGCCGGTGCGTGGCCAGGTGCTGGTCAGCGAGCGCCTGCCCGCCGCCCGCCGTCTGCCGACACCGCAGATCCGCCAGACGGCGAGTGGCGGCTACCTGATCGGTGATGTGCTCGAGCACGTCGGCCACGACACCCGGGTCACCCTCGATACCCTGCACGCCCTGGCGCGGCGGGCGGTGACCATCTATCCCGATCTGGCGTCGGCGCGGCTGGTGCGCAGCTGGGCGGCGCTGAGGATCATGACCCCGGACGGCTGCCCCGTCTACGAGGCCTCGCAGCGCTATCCCGGGGCCTACAACCTGAGCTGCCACAGTGGCATCACCCTGGCCGCCTTCCACGCCGATGAGCTGGCCGCAGCGCTGGACGATGATCGGCTCACCGAGCGCTATCCGCTCTTCTCGGGAGGACGCTTCGATGTTCAAGCGGCATAAAAGGGCCACGGCCACGCCCGAGGTCACCATCACCATCGACGGCGCACCATACCAGGTGCCCTCGACCCTTAGCGTGGCGGCCGCGGTGCTGATGCACCAGGGCGCTGCCGGCTACCGCCGCCATGCCGCCGGTGGCCACCGCGCGCCGCTGTGCATGATGGGGGTCTGCCACGACTGCCTGATCACCATCGACGAAGCCCCCAATCGCCAGGGCTGCCTGGTCACGGTGGAGCAGGGCATGCGGGTTCGTCGCCAGATCGACGAAGCGGCCGCGACCGCCACCCGGTGGGTTACCACCACCCATGCCGGTGGTGACGACGGAGGGGAGCGCGACGATGCAGACCTGTGAGCCGAGGGGGACGGTTGGCACCGACGACTGCAATGACCGCGCCCGGGTGGTGGTGCTCGGCGCCGGCCCTGCCGGCATGACGGCGGCCCTGAGACTGGCCGAGGCCGGCCTGCGTGCGCTGGTGCTGGACCAGGCCAGGGCGCCGGGCGGGCAGATCTATCGCCAGCTCGACCGGCCCCAGCTCGACGCCGCCGTCATGGGCAAGGACTACCATCGCGGTCGGTCCCTGGTCGGCGCCTTCCTGGACGCCGCCAGGCGGGGGGAGATCGACTATCGCCCGGGCACACGGGTGTGGTGGATCGAGGCGCTGGATGATGCCCTGGACGACGGCCTGGACGATGCCCTGGACGACGGCCTGAACGACGGCCATCGGCTGGGCGTGCGGGGGCACGACGGCATCAGCCGGGAACTGGTTGCGGAGCGTCTGATCATCGCCACCGGTGCCATGGAGCGGGGCTGGCCCTTCCCCGGCTGGCAGCTGCCTGGGGTGATGCAGGCCGGCGCCGCCCAGATCCTGATGAAGCAGGGCGCGCTGCTGACCGAGGGGCCGCCGGTGCTGGCGGGCAACGGGCCACTGCTGTACCTGCTGGCCTGGCAGTACCTCAACGCCGGCTGCCCGCCCCGGATGATCCTCGATACGGCGCCGAATCTGGGCCTGGCCAGGACGCTGCGCCATCCGCTCAGGGCCTGGCGGGCGCGCGGCTACCTCGCCAAGGGCGCACGCATGCTGGCGGCGTTGAGGCGGGCTGGGGTGCCGATCGTGCGTGGCGTCCAGTCGCTGGCCGCCGAGGGCGACCAGCGACTGACCGGGGTGCGCTATCGGCGGCGTGGAGATGGCCAAGAGCACAGGCTCAAGACCGATTGGCTGCTGACCCATATGGGGGTGGTGCCCGAGCCACAGCTCCCCCGAGGGCTGGGCATCGAGCACCACTGGCAGGAGGCGCAGCAGGCGTTCGTGCCCGATCGCCGCGACGACCTGTCGGTGCGCCCGGGGGTGTGGCTGGCCGGTGACGGCGGTGGCATCGGTGGCGCCATGAATGCCGAACGCGAAGGGCGACTGGCGGCGCAGGCCGTGCTGGATGAGCTGATGGCTGACCTGATGGAGAAGCCGCAGGACACGACAGCCAACGTGAAAGGCGCCGCGGCGCCGATACCAGACGCCGATAATCGCCGGGCGATCGCCAGGGAGAGCGCCAGGGAAAGCGCCGCGCTGAGGCGTCGACGCCGCAGCGATCTGTCCGGTCGGCGTCTGCTGGATGCGTTGTTCACGCCACCGGCGGACTGGGTCGAGCGACAGCCCGGCGAGACCCTGATCTGTCGCTGCGAAGGGGTGAGCCGGGCCCAGCTCAAGGCGGCGCTGGAAGCGGGGCCCGCCGGGCCCAACCAGCTAAAGGCCTTCACCCGCTGTGGCATGGGCCCCTGCCAGGGACGGCTATGCGGCACCAATGTGTCGCGGCTGATGGCCAGTGAGCAGGGACGCGACATGGACGAGGTCGGCTACTACCGCATTCGCCCACCGCTGACCTCCATCACCCTGGGCGAGCTGGCGGGCCTGGGACAAACGCAGGATCGGGCGTCGAATCCGCCGCCAGCCTGAGCATTGGCGCAGTGCCCTTGGCGCCATCTGACAACACCACTCAACAATCACAAATGAGCGAGAAACGACCATGAAAGTTAACGCTTCGCTGTCTGCCTCCCTTGGCCTGGCGATGGCCCTTGCCGGCGCCAGCGCCGCTGTTGCCATCACCGCCCAGGCCGACGATCGCCCGCTGCGCATCGGTGTCGATGTGCCCTATCCGCCGTACCAGGAAAAGCTGCCCGACGGCAGCCTGACCGGCTTCGAGGTCGAGCTGGTCGAGGCCGCCTGCGAGCGCATGCAGCGCCAGTGCGAGTGGGTCGAGCAGGGCTGGGACGGCATCATCCCGGGGCTGCTGGCGCGCAAGTACGACCTGATCGCCTCGGCCATGAACATCACCGAGGAACGCGCGAAACAGGTACTGTTCTCCGATCCCTACTATCAGGTGCCCTCGGTGTGGGTCGGCCAGGCCGACGCGGAGATCGATCCCGAAGGCGACCTGTCGGACATGACCATCGGTGTGCAGCAGGGCACCATCCAGGACGAGTACGTGACCACCTACCACGGAGAGGCGGACATTCGTCGCTATTCGGACTCCGGCGGCGTGGTCAACGACATGTTCACCGGCCGGCTGGACCTGGTCTTCACCGCCTTCCCGCTGGCCCAGGAGCGACTGTTCAGTGATGAGCGCTTTGCGCGCAAGGGCGAGCTGGTGACCGGCCCCGAATCGATCTACGGGCCCGGCGTCGGCGCCGCCTTCCGCCAGCGCGATCAGGAACTGGCCGTCGAGTTCAGCGAGGCCATCCAGGGGCTCAAGGACGACGGCGACTACCAGGCGCTATGGGCCCGCTACTTCGAGAAATAGCGCAGGCGGGATTGGCGACAAGCGAGTGTGAAGACGAGCGGTGCACAAGCCCGCTATGCAAGGCGCCCACCATGCAACGAGCCCTCCATCGGAGGGCTCGTTGGTGCCGGGGGGCCATTCGCGCCATCGGCGGCTACGGTGCAATAGGCGGCTAGGGCGCCACCGCTAGCGCCGCGTAGGCCACCATCTCGACCAGCATCTCTTCCCGGGCGAAGCCGGAGACGATCACCGCCGCGCGGTTGGGATAGGGCTCGGCGACGTACTCGGCGTAGACCCGGTTGACCGTGGCCAGGTCCTCGCGTCGGGTCACGTAGATCAGCACCTGGGTCAGCGATTCAACGCCGCCGCCGGCGCAGGTGAGGGTGTGTACCAGGTTGTCCAGCGTCTGGCGGGTCTGGGCCTCGATGCCTCCGTCGACCACCTCGCCGCTCTTGTCGATGGGGATCTGGGCGGTGAACAGGATGCCGTTGCCGACGCTGGCCCAGGACAGTGGGGCGCGGGAGGCGAACAGCTCGGTCTTGACCGGGTGAACCATGGGGTATCCTCGAACGTCAGAAGTCGGTGTAGAGAAAAGTGCCAAGGGTGGTGCGTCAGTCGTTGTCGTGGGTGCCGGCGCCGGCGCCGCTGCGTGAGGCCTCGGTCGACTCCACCAACAGCCGGGTGGCCAGCGCCTTGAGCCGCGCCCACAGCACCTCGTCGACCTCGATGCCCTGGTGCATGGCGCGCTCGCGGCAAGCCAGCAGGTCGGACTCCTGGTGGCGGGCCAGCAGGTCGAGCTGATACTCCGAGCGCAGCGACGGCAGCAGGTCCACGTGGTTGGCCATGATCAGCGTCACCCCGTCGTTGGGCTCGTTTTCCTCGGGTACCTCGTGTACCGCATAGACGCGGATTTCGGGCACCGAACTTCCCGCGCGAAAGCCCACCACCTGCTCGATCAACGGGGTGGCTGCCGCCTGCTCTGTGTCAGCGGTCTGGGCCTCACCGTCAGGCGCCTGGGCATTGCGCCAGAAGGCGGTGACGTTCATCCCCCGCCCGGCCAGTCGCGCCAGGTAGCCCATGATCAGCTGGCGATTGTGGCAGTGGCGGATCTTGATCACCGCAAGGCCTCGCGCCCGGGCCTTGGCAAAGCCCAGCTCCAGCGCCAGGGTCGAGCTCTTGAGCACGCTGGCGCCGTGACTGTCGAGTACCGCCAGGTCGCCGTCGGAGTAGACGAGTTCCGGGGGGCGCTCGCCCTGATCCGCGAGCAGAAAGTCGAGGCCACGTCCCAGCGCCGCCAGTCCACCGAGCTCGTAGAGCTGCATCCAGGCCACCATGTCGGCGGCGTCACTGGCGTCACCCTCCTCGAAGCCCATCGCCTGGAAGGCCTTGCGGCAGAGTCCCTGGAGTTCGTTGTAGGACACCTTCATGAGTTGGTTCCGGCGTACTGGCGGGGTTGGGCATCGGCTTCCTTGAGCATGCCGGCGGCGTCCTGGTCGGGCTCCAGCGGGAAGCTCCAGTCGTCGAAGTCGATCAGATCGCTGGGCTCGGCGTTGAGCTCCTCGACCAATGGCGCGCCCTGGAACAGGGTGATGCGCACCCAGCGATCGGACTTGGGATCGAAGCGACTGGCACCGAAGAACGACAGCTTGGTGCGAAGCAGGTGCATTGGCTTCATCTCGCGGGCCCACAGGTTGGCGCGGATCTCGCCGAAGGGCGTCTCGGCCATGCTCTGGATGCGCCGGATGATGTCCTTGTGACGCGGGTGGTGGATCAGAAACTCCACCACCAGGGCGCGCGGATGGGCGCTGAGGAAGTCGTCGATGACCCCATGGGTATCGGCCACCCGTGGCGCGATGGCGAGTTTCAGCTCGCGGTCGGCGCCGGGCTCGACGTCGCGCACGCCCAGGCGCGGCTCTTCCTTCTCGACCGAGCGATACCAGAACCAGTAGCGTTCCTCGGGGTCGCCGAAGTCATGACGCAGGGCCCAGTCGTAGTGGGTCTCGATCAGCTGCTTGAGTCTGACCAGCGGCATGTCCGGGGTCAGCTCCAGGCCCTCTTCGACCCCCATCTGGTCCTCGAAGGGGTCGACGATCTCCGGGTAGAGCTCAAGCAATAGGGTATGGATCAGCTCCTGGGCTTCCAGGCTCAGGGTCTGGCGGCTCCAGTCGATCAGCTCCTGCCACAGCTCCTCGGCCAGCGGCACCTGCTCGAGCCAGGCGCGCACCGCCGGCAGGGCGCTGGCGGTCTCGCGGTTGCGCGCGCTCTGCTCACTATCCTCGGTCACGGTCTGGGCCAGGTGGCGCTCGGCTCGGGCGACCAGTGCCACCAGGCGCTGTCGCTCCGGTTCACCGGGAACCTGACCGCTGACCTGGGCCAGCGCCTTTTCGCGGCTCTCGACCCAGCGCTGGATCAGCTGCGGGTGGTTGATCAGAAAGGGCGCCATGCCCAGTCCAGTGGAGTTGCCGATGCCCAGATAGCGGCGCAGCGGCGCGGCCATGGCGACGGCGCTGCCCGGCGCCCGGGCTCGGGCCATATGCTCGATCTGCTCGATGGAGAAGTGGCGCAGCAGGTAGACCGCCAGCATCTGCGCCGAGAAGGGACGCTGGAAGTCCGGGTTGTGCTTGAGTCGACCGAAGTCGGCGATGCCGAACTTGCCGTTGCCGTAGACCGCGGTGGTGCGATACAGGTAGCCGACCCGGGTCAGCCAGGCCGGGTCCGGCTGGCGTCCGGCGCACAGCGCATCGAGAAAGGCGGCGAAGTTTCTGAGGCTGCGGTTGGCCCGCGACAGCACCAGCAGGCGTGGATGCTGGCGCCCGGCTTCCTGCAGCGGCACGTTGGCGGCCATCTGCTCAAGCAGCGAGTCGTCCACGTCGCCTTCGACCACGCCGAAGGTGACGTCCCAGGCCTCGGCGATGACCCGGTCGGAGCGGGCGGCGTCATCCAGCGGCTGGGAAAAGATCACCCCGTGGTAGCGGGCCTGGGGGGTCTGCAGACGATAGATGGCGACACCGTGGCCCTCGGCGTCCAGCGCGAAGCGGGTGGTGCTGATCTGCCAGCGCTGGCGCGCCATCTGGCGTACCAGGCTGCGCACGAAGCTCAGCCGGCTGGCGTGCAGGCTGCCCAGGCGATCGAGTTGCATCACCTCGTCGGGCGCGCGCAGACGCAGGCGCTGCTCGACGTCGGAAAGGCGGCTGGCGAGGTCTTCGCGTCTCATCTCAGGCCTCCCCTGTAGCGCTGGCTTTGTGGCTGGTGATGCCCTGGGCTCGGGCCATGGCGAGGGCAGCCTGGGGGCCGGTCCACAGCGACGGCAGCAGCACCAGCGATACCGGTATGGCGGTCAGTACGATGAACTGCTGCAGGGCACTGATCTGCCCCGAGCCCATATACAGGAGGATAGCCGCCATCAGCGCCATGGCGATGCCCCAGAAGGCGCGAACCAGCGGGCTCGGCTCGTCGTGACCGGCGCCGACCACGGCGATGGCGTAGCTCATGGAGTCACCGGTGGTGGCGACGAAGATGGTGGTCAGCACCAGGATCGCTACCGCCATGACGGTACCGCCGGGCAGCGCCTGGGCCACGGTCAGCGTAGCCACGTCGAACTGGAAGTTGTTGAGCGCCTCGGTCAGGTCGATGACCCCGGTCATCTGGTAGAAGATGCCGGAACCGCCCAGCAGGGTGAACCAGATGGCCGTGGCTACCGGCGCCAGCACCGCCACGGTAAGCACCATCTGGCGAATGGTACGGCCCTTGGAGATACGCGCGACGAAGATCGCCATCAGCGGGCCGTAGCCGATAAACCAGGCAAAGAAGAACACCGTCCACCACTGCATCCACCAGTCCGGTGCGCTCTGGGCGGTCATCGTCGACATGGCGAAGAACGACGTCAGGTACTCGCCGAAGCCCTGGGTGAAGGCGTTGACCATGAACAGCGTCGGCCCGAACAGGAAGATCACCGCGGCGATGGCCAGCGCCAGGAAGACGTTGAAGCGCGACAGGATCTGGATGCCCTTGTCGATGCCGGTGACCGCCGAGGTGACGTAGACCGCGCCGAGGCCGACCAGGATGATCAGCTGGGTCATATAGGTGTTGGCCACGCCGAACAGCTCATGCAGGCCGAAGCTGACCTGGGTGGCAAGAAAGCCGATGGGGCCGACGGTGCCGGCCACCACCGCAATCACGCACAGGGCATCGACCACGCCGCCCAGCGGGCCCTTCATCACCCGCTCGCCGAGCACCGGATAGAGCAGGGTGCGCGGCTGCAGCGGCTGGCCCTTGTCGTAGTGGGCGTGGGACAGCACCACCGCGGTCAGGCTGCCAAGCACCGCCCAGGCCAGAAAGCCCCAGTGCATGAACGACTGGGCCAGGGCCGGGGCGATGGCGGAGTCGCTACCGGCCTCGATGGCCGCGCTGCCGGCAAAGGCCGGCGGCGTGACCACGAAGTGGTAGATCGGCTCGCCGGCGGCGAAGAACACTCCGCCCCCCGCCAGCAGGGTGCACATGATGATCGACACCCACTTGAAGGTGGACAGCTCAGGCGTGCGGGTGTTGCCGATGCGTGCACTCGCCGCCGGGGTGGCGATCAATCCCATGGCGATAAAGAAGGTCAGCAGCAGCAGGATCTGGAAATAGCTGCCGAGCGCCTTGGCGGTCCAGGCGAAGCCCGTGCCGATGGCCCCGGCCACGCCGTCGATGTCGTACAGCGACAGGCCGACGAACAGCACAATGAAACCGATGCTGAGACAGAGCACGACGGGGTCGCCCAGGCGATACTGGCCGGCGGGCAAGTCCCCGTTCGCTGGCGCCGAGCGATCGGCGGGTGACGAGGTGCCGGTGGTGGAGGTGGTCATGGCGTGAACCTCTGGCGTGCGGCACCGTCGGGGCGGTGCCTGTTATGGTGGTTGATGACCGCCGGCATTCGGTTGTTGTTGAGATCTGGGATGCCGGCGGGTCGGTGGCTAGTCAGTGTCTGGTTGGACGCTGGTCGAAGGCTGGTCGGTGGCTTGTTTGTGGCGGGGCAGCGGATCGCCTCAGGCGACCTTGGCGATACCCTGAGGCGTGGCGGCGCGCTCCAGCAGCGCCACCCAGTTGCGGCCCATGATGCCGGCCACTTCGTCCTCGTTCATGCCGACGTCGCGCAGGCCCTGTATCAGGTTGGGGAAGTCGCGACTGTCTCTGAGCCAGGCCAGTGGCCGTGGCCAGCCGGCGTTGGCGGCGCTGCCCTCGCCGTAGTCCATGTCCTTGGACCAGCGGCCGTTGCGCATCCAGTCGAGCACCGAGGTGGGCTGGTTCTGACACAGGTCGGTGCCGATGCCCAGGTGTTCGACCCCCATCAGGTCGGCGGTGCGGGCGATCATCTCGCAGTACTCGGCAAGGGTGCAGTCCGGGCCGTTACGCAGGTGGAAGGGGTAGGCCGAGAAGCCCAGCAGGCCGTCGCACTCGGCGATGGCCCTGAGTACCCGATCGGACTTGTTGCGCTTGGCCGGGTGGAAGCTCTCGGGGTTGGCGTGGGAGATGATCACCGGACGGCTCGACAGCTCGATGGCCTCGAGGGTCGAGCGCTCGGCGCTGTGGGACATGTCGATGACCATGCCGACCCGGTTCATCTCGCGGATCACCTGGCGCCCGAAGCGGGTGATGCCGCTGTCTTCTGCCTCGTAGCAGCCACAGGCCAGCAGACTCTGGTTGTTGTAGGTGAGCTGCATGATCAAGAGGCCGAGACCGCGCATCACCTCGACCATGTCGATGTCGTCCTCGATGGGCGAGCAGTTCTGGGCGCCGAGAAAAACCCCGATGCGCCCGCTGGCCTGGGCCCTGGCGATATCGCCGGGCCCGCGCACCGGCATGATCAGGTCGGCATGGGCCTCGAAGCGGCGGTTCCACTCACCCAGGCGCGACAGCGTCTCGCGGGTGGTCTCGTGGTAGACCAGGGTGGCGTGGACGGCGTCCAGGCCGCCTTCGCGCATCTGCTCGAAGATTTCCCGCGACCAGTTGGAGTACTGCAGGCCGTCGACGGTCAGCATTTCTCGGGACATGACGTCTCTCCTCAGGCCTTGACGTAGCAGGTCTTGACCACGGTGTAGAACTCGCGGGCGTAGCGGCCCTGCTCGCGGGGGCCGAAGCTCGACGCCTTGCGGCCGCCGAAGGGCACGTGGTAGTCGGTGCCAGCGGTGGGCAGGTTGACCATCACGCAGCCGGTCTCGGCGCGGGCCTTGAACTCGCTGGCAAGCTTCAGCGAGTCGGTGATGATGCCGGCGGTCAGGCCGAAGTGGGTGTCGTTGAGCACCTCGATGGCCTCGTTGGCGTCGGCGACCTTGATCACGCAAGCGATCGGGCCGAACACCTCCTCGCGATTGATGGCCATGTCGTTGGTGGTGTCTACCAGAAGCGCCGGTGCCATAAAGTAGCCGTCGCTTGCCGCACTGACGCGCTCGCCGCCGAACACCAGCCGAGCCCCGTCGGCCTGGGCGCGTTCGACCCATGCCAGGTTGGAGGCAAGCTGGCGGGCGTCGGCTGCCGGGCCGATGTGCACGCCGTCTTCCAGGGCGGGGCCGACACGCACCTGCCTCAGGCGCTCGATCAGCCGCTCGACGAAGGCGTCGTGGACCTTTTCGGTGACGATCAGCCGCGACGAGGCGGTGCACTTCTGGCCGGTGCCGGAGTAGGCGCCGTTGAAGGCGGCCTCCACGGCGAGGTCGAGATCGGCGTCGTCGGCCACGATCAGCGCATTCTTCGAGCCCATCTCGAGCTGACACTTGACCAGGTTGGCGGCGGTGGCGCCGGCCACCCGGCGACCGACCTCAAGCGACCCGGTAAAGGTCAGGGCGTTGATCTCGGGGCTTGCGATCAAGGCGTCGCCGACGCTCGCGCCCGGCCCCATGATCAGGTTGAAGGTGCCGGCGGGCAGCGCCTGGCGGCTGAGAATCTCGGTCAGCGCCCAGGCGCTGCCCGGGACCAGGTTGGCCGGCTTGAACACCACGGCGTTGCCGAAGGCCAGCGCCGGGGCGATCTTCCACACCGCGGTGGCCATGGGGAAGTTCCAGGGGCTGATGACACCGACCACCCCCACCGGCTCGCGGCGCACCTCTACCTCCACGCCGGGGCGCACCGACTCGGCGCGCTCGTCGATCTGGCGCAGCACCTCGGCGGCGTAGTAGTGGAAGAACTGGGCGGAGCGATGGACCTCGCCGACCGCCTCGGCCAGGGTCTTGCCCTCTTCACGGGCCAGCAGCTCGCCGAGCTCGGCCTTGCGCGCCATCAGCTCGTCGCCCACCGCCATCAGCACGCCGTAGCGCTGCTCCAGGCCGCTCTTGGCCCATTCTCGGCCGCCCCTGCGGGCGGCGCTGATGGCGTCCTTGACCTGGTCGGTCGAGGCCTGGGCGTAGACGCCGATCAGGTCGCTGGTATCCGACGGGCTGCGGTTCTCGATCTGGTCGACGCCGTCGATCCACTGGCCGTCGATATAGAGTGGGTAGGCTGACTGCTGGGACATGATGACCTCCTGTGGCGAATGCGACACAGCCTAGGAGAGTCACCAAAATAAAGATAATCAATAATAACGAGCATATGATAAGGAATACTTACCGCTTGCCTGTGTGACGGCCTGTGTGAGGAAATGCCATGCTCCCAGACCTCAAGATCCAGCCGCTGCGCTACGTGCTGGCCATCGTCGACCATGGCGGCTTTCATGCCGCTGCGCGCCAGCTTCACCGCAGTCAGCCGGCGGTGTCGATGGCGGTACGTGAGCTGGAGGCGCGGCTTGGTGAGGCGCTGTTCGAGAAGGGGGCCCAGGCGAGCCTCACCCCCTTCGGCAAGTACTGCGTGCCGCGCTTTCGCGAGCTGATCCTCCAGCATGATCGCCTGAGCCGCGACCTGCTCGCCCAGGTCGAGCGCCAGGCGGGGCATCTGGACATGGCGGCGGTGCCGTCGGTAGCCAGCCGTCTGATGCCGAGCTTGCTGTCGGAGTTCGTCGAGCGTTATCCGGGCATCCGCGTGGCGCTGCACGACGGCAACGCCGACTTCGTGCGCGAGCAAGTGCTGGGGGGAGAAGTGGATATCGGGCTATCCAGCCTGTGGCAGCCTGACGAGGCCCTGACGTTTACCCCTTTGCTGCGCGACAAGGTGGGGGTGGTGTGTCGCGATGACCATCCCTTTGCCGATCGCGCGAGCCTGCACTGGCGTGAACTTGCCGGCGAGACCCTGATCGGCAACGGCACCTCGCGGCTGCTCGAGGGCACCGAGGCCGAGGCGCTGCTGGCGAGTCCCACCTTCTTTATCTCCAACATGATCTCGCTGACCGCCAGTCTGGTGGCGGGGCTCGGCATCACCACCCTGCCACGACTGGCGTTCGCCGAGGAGTACGAGCGGCTGAGGTTCGTTCCGCTGGAGTGCCCTGTGGTAGAGCGCCAGGTGGGCCTGGTGCGCCTGGCCGGTCGTAGCCTGTCGCCGGCCGCCGCTGCCATGGCGGCCTTTGTCGTCGAGCGGTTGGGGGAGTCATCGGGGCAAGGACTGGGCGGCCACGCCCCGATTAGCCAATAGCCGATAACGCCAGGCGGACGCGCTGCCCGTCAGTCGTCGCGGTCGAGTTCGCCGGCGGCCATGCCGTTGCGTCGCCGGACCTCGAGCAGCAGGGCGCTGTGGTCGAGGTCGGCACCACCCGCGTTGACCAGATCGCCGAACAGGCGGTCGGTCAACTCAAGCAGCGGCAAGTCGAGGCCGAGTTCCCGGGCGACGTCGCAGGCGGCGCGGGTGTCCTTCCACTGATGCCTGGCCGGGCCGCCGGGCGCGAAGTCGCCGTCCAGCATGCGTTGACCATGCTGGTCGAGAATCCGCGAGTAGGCGAAGCCCCCCAGCATGGCCTGGCGCACCTTGGCGGGGTCGGCGCCGCCGGCTTCGGCCAGCACCAGGGCTTCCGACACCGCCGCGATGGTGCTGGCCACCGTCAACTGATTGACCAGCTTGGCCAGGGCGCCGCTGCCTGCCGGGCCAATATGCAGGGGATGGCCCATGGCCTCGAGAATGGGCTTTGCCCTGTCGTAATCGGCGGCGTCTGCTCCGGCCATGATCGAAAGAGATCCTTCGCGCGCGCCCTTTTCGCCGCCGGAGACCGGGGCGTCCACCCAGCCAAGGCCAAGCTCGCGACAGCGTTCGGCCAAGGCGATTGCCTCGCTGTGGCCAATGGTCGACATCATGATGAGCAGGGTGCCGGGGGACAACTGACGGGCGATGCCGTCGTCGCCGAACAGCAGCGTCTCGCATACCGCGCCCGAACTCACCATCATCACCACCGCCTGGGCGTTTGCCGTTGCCTCGATGGGCGTCTTGGCCAGAGTGGCGCCAAGCTCGCCCAGCGGGGCGGCCTTGTCGATGCTGCGATTCCAGGCACGCAGGGGGAAGCCTGCACGGATCAGATGGCGGCCCATGGGCAGGCCCATGATGCCGGTGCCCAGCAGGGCGATGGTGGCGGGAGAGGTCATACGGGCGGCTCGTTGTAGATTAGAAGGTAGGTAACAGCCTAACCTTTTCCGCCGGGTGCCTCCACGCTCAGTCGGTCTGCCGCCACCACTGTACCGGCCAGCCGCGCTCGCGGGCGGTGGCATCAAGCGTCGGGTCCGGGTTGATGGCGAAGGGACGGTCGACGAATTCCAGCAGTGGCAGGTCGTTACGTGAGTCGGAGTAGCCGAAGCTCTCCACCGGGGTGTGCTCGGCCAGCCACTCGCGCAGCGCCTCGAGCTTGCCGCCCTGGAAGGTGCGGATGCCCTCGGCCCTGCCGGTGTAGCGCCTGCGGGAGTCGAGCTCGAGGGCGGTGGCCAGCGCCTGATCGGCGCCGAGGCGCTCGGCCAGCGGCCCGACCACGTGGATCGGCGAGGCCGAGATGATCACCACCCGATGGCCCTGGTCACGGTGCCAGGCCAGGCGCTCGTGGCCCTGGGGGAAGAGTCGGGGCACCACCTCGGCTTCGAGGAAGGCGTCGACCTGTTGCCTGACGTCGGCCTCGCGGCGGCCGGTCAGCGGTGTCAGCAACAGCGCCAGGTGGGCTTCCATGTCGAGCGTTCCGGCGGCGTAGGCGGCCATGTGCTCGGCGAAGGCGGCGCGGTAGGCGTCACCGTCCTCGATCCAGCCGAGATCGATCAGCCATTGGCTCCACAGTCCGGTGATGTCGCCGTCGAGCAGGGTGTCGTCGAGGTCGAACAGAGCCAGGGTCATGGGCGCGTCGGGGGCCTTGGCGGCGTCGCCGTGGCAGGCGTCAGTGGTCATGGTGACAGGGCTCGTCAGATCGTTCATGCATCCAGCTCCTGAACCTCGTCGAGATCGACGTGGATCGTCACCTCGCAGCCGGCGGGCAGCAGGGTGCGGGCGGAGCGATTGAGGGTGTCGACGGCAAGGCTGGTGCCATCGCAGTCGATGTCGTAGCGCACGATGTTACCGAGCAGGCGATGTCGACGCACACGTCCGCTGACGCCTGGCCCCACCCGCGCCGGTAGCTCGCCACCCAAGGGGCGGCCCTGCACGCTGAGATAGAGCGCCTCGGGGCGCAGCGCGACACGCCCGGCCTGGCTGCGAAAGCCCAGCAGTGGCGCGGCCTCTACGGCGTCGAGCAGGCAGTAGTGGCCCATGAAGCCTGCGGCGTTTTCGTCCCGGGGCCGGGTGTAGAGCACCTCGGCGGTGTCCTTTTGCAGGATCCGCCCCCGGTGCATCAGGAACACCCGGTCGGACATCAACATGGCCTCTTCCTGATCATGGGTCACGAACAGGGTAGTAAGGCCGAGGGTCTTCTGAATCTCGCGGATCTGGTCGCGCAGATGTCGACGAATGCGGGCGTCCAGCGCCGACAGCGGCTCGTCCATCAGCAGTACCTTGGGTTCTACCACCAGCGAGCGTGCCAGTGCCACTCGCTGGCATTGTCCGCCCGACAGCTGGTGGGGGAACTTGTGCGCCTGGTCCTGCATCTCGACCAGGCGCAGCACCTCGTCCACCCGGCGCGCGCGCTCGTCGCCGGGGACCTTTTGCATGCGCAGGCCGAAGGCGACGTTGTCGGCGACCTTGAGGTTGGGAAACAGCGCATAGTGCTGAAACACCATGCCGACCCCGCGCCGCTGGGGCGGCAGGCGGGTGATGTCGTCACCGCCGATGTGGATGCTGCCGGCGTCCAGCGTGGTCAGTCCGGCGATGGCCCGCAGCAGGGTCGACTTGCCGCAGCCGGATGGCCCCAGCAGGGTAATGAACTCGCCGTGCTCGATATCGGCGTCGATGTCGGCGAACACCGAGGTCTCGCCGAAGCGCTTGGCCAGCCCCCTCAGCGACACCGCATTGCCGCTTTCCTGGCGGCCTGGCGCGGACGGACGCGGCGGGGCCCCGGTCTGCGTCGAAGGCTGCATCGAGGGCTGCGGTGCGGACGGGGTCGTGGTCTGGACCGAGGACGGGGCGGCGCCTCGGGTGGCAGGTGTGGTGGCAGCCATCATCGTGTGGCCTCCGTGATGGTGTGCTCGGCCTGGCGATTGCCCAGCCAGGTCAGGATCAGGGTAAAGGCGAATAGGGTGATCACCAGGGCGCTGGTGAAGTGACCGCTGGCGCCGCGCATATTGTTGAGATAGACCTGCAGCGTCTCGAAGCGGGTGCCCACCAGCATGTTGGCGAAGACGAACTCGCCGACCAAAAACGAAAACGACAGGAAGATGGCGATCTGCACCCCGCCCCGCAGGTTGGGCAGGATGACCAGAAAGAAGGCCTTCAGCGGCCCGGCACCCAGCAGTTGGGCGGCGTCCATCAGGCTTTGCACGTCCACCGCGCGCAGGCTGTTGGCGATGGCGCGGTACATGAACGGCAGCACGATGGTGAAGTAGGTGGGTATCAGGATCCAGGGGGTGCCCACCAGCGGCAGCGGGCCGCCGGCGTAGAGCTTGAGCAGCCCCACCGAGGACACCACCGGGGGCACCGCGAACGGCATCAGGATCAGGGTATTCATCCAGCGGTCAAGCCACGGATAGCGGGTATGGGCCAGCAGGGCCACCGGCATCACCAGTACCAGCGACAGCGCCAGGGCACCCACGGCGACGGCCAGCGACCGGGCGAAGGCGGCCAGAAAGCGAGGGGTGGTCCATAGCTCCACGAACCAGGCCAGGGTCAGGCCATCGGGGACCAGGGTCGCGCCCCAGCGGGTGGCCAGGGCGTAACCCAGGGTCGCCACCAGCGGCAGTGCCAGTACCGCGAAGACGCTGCCGACGATCCAGGCGTAGGGATTGAAGGTCGCCGACAGCGGCGCTGCGGCCGGGCCCTTGTGAGCCGGCAGGGTCTCAGCGTGAGCCATGCTGTGCACTCCTTCTCAACAGCCACTGCTGGACCAGGGTGACCAGCACCAGCAGCA